>CAYYZC010000217.1:0-3904 GCA_964475605.1 uncultured Chelativorans sp. | reverse complement strand
TAGCTCGGCACGCCGAACTCGAAATAGACGTTCGGCCTGCTGCGATAGTGGCGGCGCTCGTGGCGCCGGTCATGCCGCCAGTCGCGGCTTCGGTTGCCGCGCCATTCGCGGCGATCCCGTCGATCGTGACGGTCCCAGCGGTCGCGGCGCGAATCCACGGTCTGGACCTGCGTCTCCTGCGCGAAGGCTGCGGCGCGCGCGGTCGACAGACCCGCCGACGCCCCGCTCGCCGCGGATGCGGCCTGCGCCTGCGCGCCGAAGGAGACGGCCATGACGGCCGCTACGGCGAGCGAAGCAAGTTTCATCTTCATGTCGGGGTTCCTCATCTAGGTTCCCAAGCCCTTGTTGCCCATTGGAGCCGGCAGAATGGCAAGATGAAGCTGAACCTGCGATGAACATGCGGGATTCAGGCCGCGGCCGGCGCCCTGCGCAGGAGCACGTCGAGCCCGATCGCCATCACCTTCGCCGATTCCACCATGTCCTCGATGCCGACCCATTCGTCCGGGCGGTGGGCGAGATCGAGGATGCCCGGCCCATAGGCGATGCAGTCGTGGAGATGGCCGATGCGCGAGACGTGCTTCTGGTCGTAGGTGCCGGGCGAGATGACATATTGCGGCTCGCGGTCGAAGACCGAGCGGATCCCCTCGGCGACGGCGGAGGCGACCGGCGCGTCCCGTTCCGTCATCAGCGGCAGCACCTCCATCAGGTCGCGGATCGCATAGTCGAATTGCGGGCGCTCGCGCTTGAGCCGGTCGAGGATGGCGACGACCTCGCTCTTGACCTCGTCGATCGGCTCTTCGAGCAGGAAGCGGCGGTCGATCACGGTGCGGCAGGAATCGGCGACGTTGGGCGAGGGCAGGCCGGGGAAGAAATCTTCCGTCTGCCCGCCATGGATCGAATTGATGTTCATCGTCGATCGGCGCGCGCCTTCCGGCACCACCGGCATCCGCGTCTGCTTCTTCTCCAGTGCGGGAAAGAGCTCCTCCTCGAAGGCGCTGAGCACGGCGCCCATATGGCGGATCGCCGAATCGCCGAGAAAGGGCATCGAGCCATGGGCGATCGAGCCCCTGGTCTCGATCTCGGCCCACCAGACGCCCCTGTGGCCGAGGCAGATGCGGTCCTTGTTGAGCGGCTCGGGGATGATGACGTGGTCGACGCGCGGCTTGGAGAACAGGCCCATGCGGGCGAGATGAGCGACCCCTCCGAAGCCGCCCGATTCCTCGTCCACCGTGCCGGAGATCTCGATCGCGCCGGGAAAATCCGGGTAGACCTCCATGAAGGCTTCCACCGCGATGATGGAGGCTGCAAGCCCGCCCTTCATGTCGCAGGCGCCGCGGCCGTAGACCCGGCCGTCGCGCACCTCGCCCTTGAACGGGTCGACGGTCCAGCCTTCGCCCGGCTCCACGACGTCGATATGCGAGTTGAAATGGACGGTCTGGCCGTGGCTGCGGCCGTCGAAGCGCGCCACCACATTGGTGCGCGGATAGCGGTCGCTGTCGCCGGGCGCGCCCTTGCCGCGGATGAAGCGCGTCTCGAAGCCGCGTCTGCGCAGCCGGGCCCCGATATATTCGGCGCAGGGCGTATAGGCTTCGCCCGGCGGGTTCACCGTCGGGAAGCGGATCAGGTCGACCGTCAGGGCGACGAGGTCGTCGCGGCGTGATTCGATGGCGCGGAGCAGGGGTTCGTTCATGCGATGAATTGATCAGCCGGAAGGCGCGCTGGCAAGTCGCCGCCGCTCGATCGATGCCGCCCGCTCCCGCCGGATCCGAGAGCCCCGAATTCCTGAAGATCGCCGGCGACGCTCCGTTAGCAATTGCCCGCTAGGCTGGCTTGCTCGTCGTCGCTTCCTCACGCGACGGCAGGCTGGGTGTGAGTAAACGGGGTTTGGGTATGAAACGGACACTGGTCGCATTCGGCCTGTCGTTCGCCTGCGGGCTTTTCCTAGCCTCGGGCGCGCAGGCGGCAAGCCTTCTCGCGCGCGTCGACATCGCCGCACAAAAGATGACGGTCATCCACTACGGCAAGGTCCTCTACGAATGGCCGGTCTCGACGGCGCGGGCCGGCTATATCACGCCGGCCGGCCGGTTCCGGCCGCAGCGCCTCCACAAGATGTGGCATTCGCGCAAATACGACATGGCGCCGATGCCCTATGCCGTCTTCTACGATCGCGGCTGGGCGGTCCACGGCACCAATGCGGTGAGCCGGCTCGGTAAGCCCGCCTCGCATGGCTGCGTGCGGCTCGAAACGGCCAATGCGCGCAAGTTCTACATGCTGGTGCGCGAGGTCGGGGCCGGCAATACGCGGATCGTCGTCGAGGATTGAGCCTTCCTGCCGCCAGGCAGGCTCAGCCGATCGACCAGCGCTTGTGGAACCACATCCACTGGCCGGGATCGGCCCGCACCCACTCCTCGACCGTATCGTTGAGCAACTGGCTCGTCGCCTGCACGTCCAGCGCCCCCTTCTCGTCGCGCGGGAGCTCGAGCTTGTCGCTCAGGATGAGCTTGTAGCGGTTGCCGGGCAGGCGGATCGTATGGGCGGGGTAGACGTCGCAGCCATATTGCCGCGCCAGCTTGGCGACCAGCGGGCTGGTCCGGCAGGGCCGCCCGAAGAAGGTCGTCGGCACGCCGTTGTGGAACTTCTGGTCGACCAGCACGCCGATATTGCCGCCGCGCTCCAGCACCCGCGCCAGGGCGAAGGCGACCCCGGCGCGGCTCGCCAGCAGCTCCCCCATGATCTCGGCGCGGGTCGAGAAGATGTAGCGCGCGACATAGGGATTGTTGGGGGCGCGGAAGAGGGCGGTGACCGGCAGGTCGAAAGCGGAGGCTGCGATCGGCAGCAGCTCGAAATTGCCGATATGGCCGGTGAAGAAGATGTGCGGGCGCGGGTCGTCGCGCAGCCGCAGGAAAAGATCGACGCCCTCGACCTCGACGCGGCCGACCTCCTTCGTGTCGGGATCGAAATCGAACAGGCGGTCGAGGAAGATATATTCGGCGCCGAGCCGCGCCATGTTGCCCCACATGTCGGCGGCGATCCGCGCGATCTCGGCCTCGGACTTTTCCGGATAGGCATGGCGCAGATTGTCGAGCGCGGTGCGGTGGCGCCCGAACCAGGGGCCGAGCCGGCGCGCCGCCCGGTCGGCGAAGTCGAGCGCCTTGTCGGGCGGCAGCTTGCGCAGCATCCAGAGCGCGCCGAGCGCGAGCTGGGCGATCAGCCAGTATTCGAGCCTTTTCAGCGCCTTGCCGGCACGATAGGCGAGCGGCCGCAGCCACGACCTTGCCGCCATCAGCCGATCCTGAGGATGATCTTGCCGAACACGTCGCGCCCTTCCATGCGCTCCAGCGCCTTGCCGATGCTGGCGAAATCGACCTCGGTGTCGATCACCGGCCGCACCGTACCGGCTGCCATCTTCTGCATCGCGTCGGCCATGTTCTCCATGCGGCAGCCGAAGGAGCCGAAAATCTTGAGCTGCTGCTGGAAGAGCTGCATCAGGTTCATCGAGGTCGAAACGCCGGAGGTCGAGCCGCAGGTGACGAGGCGGCCGCCGCGCTTCAGGCACAGCATGGAGCCCGCCCAGGTGTCGGCGCCGACATGCTCGAAGACGACGTCGACGCCCTTCTTGGCCGTCAGCTTGCGCACCACGCCCTCGAAACGGTCCTCGCGATAGTTGATGACGTGATCGGCGCCCAGCGCGCGCGCCGGCTCGATCTTGGCATCGGAGCCGACCGTCGTGATGACGGTGCAGCCCATGCGCCTTGCGAGCTGGATCGCCGCCGAGCCGATGCCGGAGCCGCCGGCATGGATCAGGATCGTCTCGCCGGGCTGAAGCCTCGCATTGTCGAACAGCATGTGCTCGACCGTGCCGGCGGCGACCGCGGCGACGGCGGCGGCGGTCTCGTCGATCCCC
>CAYYZC010000216.1:0-5561 GCA_964475605.1 uncultured Chelativorans sp. | reverse complement strand
GCGGGTCGCGGGGGCCGGCGGCGCGGACAGGATGCCGAGATGGGCGAGCACGTTGCGCACGCCGCGCCGGCAGATCTCGAGCGCTTCGAGCGTCACCGCGCCGCCGCCCGCCATCTCGGTGCCGACGGTGGTCATGCCCGCCCGTACGGAGGTGGCGGTCGAGGTGCGCGGGTCGCCGAGATTGTCGATGACGACCGTCAGCGGCGCGCCGAAAGCGAGCGTAGCCTCCACGTTGCGCCGGAAATGGGCCGGATCGGCGGCCGGCTCGACGATCGCGCTGGGCAGGATCGAGAGCGAGGATCCGCCCGAATGGAGGTCGATCATCGCATCTCCGAGCGGGTAGATCACGTCGCTGAGATAGGCGGTGATCTGCTCGGTCATGGTGCCGACCGGATCGCCGGGAAAGGTGCGGTTGAGGTTGAGCCCGTCCACCGGCGAGGTCCTGCGCCCGGCGGCCATCGCGGGCAGGTTGAGCGCCGGCAGGATGATCAGCCGGCCGGAAACGGCGGCGGGATCGAGGTCGCGGATGATCTCGCCGAGCGTGATCGGACCCTCGTACTCGTCGCCGTGATTGCCGGCCATCAGGATCGCCGTCGGCCCTTCGCCGTTGGCGATGACGCAGATCGGAAAGCGGGTGGCGCCCCAGGCATCCTCATGGGGGGAATGAGGGATGTTGAAATAGCCCGTCTGCCTGCCGGGCCTGCCGAAGTCGATGTCAGAGTAAACCGTGGAAAAGCGCGCCATAGCGGGGTCTGCCGATCTTGCGAGGAGGGATGCGGCGAACGGGCACGACGCGCCCGTTCGCAGGTGTCGCGACCGCTGCGGTCACAGCGACGGGAAGTTGGCCGGCAGGGCCTGGCCCAGCCATTTCTCGGTCAGCTTCGAAAGCGAGCCCGTCTGATGGTTGTAGAAGACGAAGGTGTCGAGCCAGCGCAGCAGCTCCGGATTGCCCTGCTGAATGCCGATATGGGTCGGCGAGTAGCGCAGGATGAACCTGGCGTTGAGCTCGGCGTCCGGGTTCTTGTCGGAGAGGTCCTTGGCCACCACGTTGGCCGTGGCCAGAAGCTGGGCCTGGCCCGACAGGAAGGCGGCCGCCGCGGTGGCGTCGTCGTCGAAGCGCTGGATGTTGGCGTCGGGCGCGGCGGCGGTCAGCTCGAGATCCTGGGTAGTGCCGCGCGCGACCGCGATCGATTCGGAGCCGAGGTCGTCCGGGCTCGACACGGCGATGCTGTCGGGGCCGAACACGCCGATCGACAGCGCCGAATAGGGCGAGCTGAACGCGATCTGCTGCGCGCGCTCGGGCGTGGCGCCCATGGCCGAGATGACGAGATCCAGCCGGTCGGTCACCAGATAGGGAACCCGGTTCGAACTGGTGATCTGCTGGAGCTGCACCTCTACGCCGAGGGCTTCGCCGATCATGTTGGCCACGTCGACGTCGAGGCCGGCCGGCTCGTTGGCCGCGTCCACGAAGCCGAAGGGCGGCACGTCGATCGGCACCCCGATCCTGACGGTCCCGTTGGAGATGATCTCCTGAAGATCGGCAGCCTTCGCCGCGCCGGCAGCGGTGGCGGCCGCGACGGCGAGGGCAATGGCGAATGTATGAAGTCGCTTGAACATGACTGGTCCTTCCTTCTTCGTTTCCGTTCCACTCTGCGGCCTTGCCTCGCGCTCCTGCCGCGCGACGATCCGGATGCCGCCCCGGATTTCCGGGTCCCGACCCTAGTGAAGGACTGCCGCGAGGAAGCTCTTCAGCTCCGGCGTGGCGGGCTCCTGGAGCGTCTGCCGCGCCGGGCCGTCCTCGTGGATCCGCCCCTCGTGCATGAAGATCACCCTGTCCGCCACGTTGCGGGCGAAGTTCATCTCATGGGTGACGAGCATCATCGTCATGCCCTCCGCGGCCAGCCCTTCGAGCACCTTGAGCACCTCGCCCACCAGTTCGGGATCGAGCGCGGAGGTGATCTCGTCGAACAGCATCAGCGTCGGCTGCATCGCGAGCGAGCGGGCGATCGCGACGCGCTGCTGCTGGCCGCCGGAAAGCTCGTCGGGATAGGCCAGCAGCTTGTCCTCGAGCCCGACCTTGGCGACCATCCGCCGCGCCAGCTCGCCCGCCTCGCCGTCGCTCATCTTGCGCACCAGCTTGAGAGCGAGCTTGACGTTGCGCTGGACATTGATGTGCGGGAACAGGTTGTAGCTCTGGAACACCATGCCGACCCGCGCGCGCAGGCCGTTGTGGTCGGCATCGGGCGCGGTGACCTCGATGCCGTCGACGACGATGCGGCCGCCCTGGACCGGCTCGAGCGCGTTGATGCAGCGCAGGAGCGTCGACTTGCCGGAGCCGGACCTGCCGATGACGGCGACGATCTCGCCGCGCTCGACCTGCATCGACACGCCCTTGAGAACCTCCAGCGCGCCGAATCGCTTGACCACGCCCTCCAGGCTAACGAGCGACATGGAGCCTCCTTTCCAGGACATGGCTGAGATGGCTAAGGCCATAGCAGATGACGAAATAGATCGCCGCCGCGGTCAGGTAGACCTGGAGCGGCGCGAAGGTCGCCGCGGTCATGATCTGGGCAGCGCGGGTCAATTCGACGAAGCCGATCAGCGCCGTCAGCGAGGTGTTCTTCACGAGCTGGACGAGGAAGCCGACCGTGGGCGCGATGGAGATGCGGATCGCCTGCGGGATGATCACGTGCAGGAAACGCTGCCCGTAGGTCAGCCCCAGCGAGGCGCCGGCCTCCCACTGCCGCTTCGGCACCGATTGCAGCGAGCCGCGCCATATCTCGCCGAGAAAGGCGCTGGTGTAGATCGCCAGCGCGAGAAAGGCGGCGGTCCAGGCATCGACGGAGACGCCGAACAGCGGCAGGCCGAAGAAGAACACGAACAGTTGCCCGAGCAGCGGCGTGCCCTGGATCAGGTTGATGTAGCCGATCGCCAGCCAGTTGAGGGGGCGGAACGGGACGACCCGGGCCATCGCCACGACGAGCCCGAGCAGGCCGCCGCCCAATGCCGCGGCAAGCGCCAGCAGCACCGTCCAGCGGGCCGCCAGCATCAGGAAGCCGACATCGGCGAAGGCGAAGTCGCGGATCATCGCCTCGGCCTCCTGACGAAGACCGCCCAGTGGATGGCCGCGAACAGCAGCCTGAAGACCAGCGTCAGGCCGAGATAGCTGACGGTGATCAGCGCATAGGCCTCGAAGGAGCGGTAGGTGCGCGATTCGATGAAGGCGGCCTGATGGAAGAGTTCGGTCGCGCCGATGGCCGAGACGATGCTGGTGGCCAGCATCAGCAGCACGAACTGACTCGCCAGCGCCGGATAGATCGCCTTGAGGGCCTGGAAGAGCACGACGTGGCGGAAGGTCTGCACCGCCGTCAGGCCGAGCGCGCGCCCGGCCTCGATCTGGCTCTTGCGCACCGATTCGATGCCGGCGCGGATGATCTCGGCGCTGTAGGCGCCGAGATTGATGGACAGCGCGATCAGGGCGGCGTCGTTGGCGGCGAGGCTGATGCCGATCGTGGGCAGGCCGAAGAAGACGATGAAGAGCTGCACCAGCAAGGGCGTGTTGCGGATGGCCTCGACATAGGCACGGGCCGGCAGGCGCAGGGCCTGATGGGGCGAGGTGCTCATGACCGCCACGCCCAGGCCTACGAGCAGGCCGATCGCCATGGTGGCAGCAGAAAGCTGCAGCGTGAGGAGGATGCCCTCGACGATCTGATCCTGATAGCGCAATACGGCGCTGAACCTGAAATTGTAGTCCATAAGCGCGAGAACGCTCCCCCTCCTCCGGGTTGGACTTTAGCCGGCTCGTGGCCGACCTTTATTGTTGATCTGACGCTAAGGGTATTTCATATATGCCGTCAAGCCTCATAGGTGAAACGCAATGACCGTGCATGGCCGCCAATCATCCTACTCGGCTCCGGCGCTGGAGAAGGGGCTCGACATACTGGAGCTGCTGGCGCGAGACGGCCGCCCGCTGGGCATCCGCCAGATCGCCGACGATCTCGGCCGCTCGAAGAACGAGATCTTCCGCATGGTCCACGTGCTGCTGTCGCGGGGCTACATCCAGCGCGACGCCCATTCGGACGGGCTGATCCTCTCCAACAAGCTGTTCGCGCTCGGCATGCAGACGGCGCGCGCACGCGACCTCGTCAGCGTCGCGGCGCCGATCATCGAGCGTTTCGCGGATGAAGTGCAGCAGGCGGCGCATCTGATCGTCCCCCACCGCGGCGAGACGGTCGTCATCGCGGCGAGCTCCGGCGAGTCGGACATGAACTTCGCGCTCAAGATCGGCTATCGCCGCCCGCTGGCCGACGCTCATTCCGGCCTGCTGCTGATGGCGTTCCAGCCTCCCGAGAAGCGCGACCGGATGATCGCGGAGAGCCTCGCCCTGATGCGCGACCCGCCGGACCGGGCAAGGCTGATCGAGGAGCTGGACGCGGTCCGCGCCGCCGGCGCCGTCATCCACGAGAGCCGCGACATCGTCGGCGTGACCGACGTGACCAGCCCGATCCTGCTGCCCGACGGCCGCGCGGTGGCCTGCATCATACTCGCCGCCGTCACGCGGCGCGGCAGGCAGCCCGATTTCGAGGTCATGCTGTCTCGCCTCCAAGCGGCCTGCGCGGAGATCGGCAGCCAGCTCATCTCCCATTCGCCGCAGATGCGGCGCGCGGCTGGCTTAAACGCCGATCGATGACGACGACCACCCTGTCGTGAGGACGGTCACGACATCCATCCAACTCCTCGAGGAGATTGCCATATGAAGAAGAGCTTCGGCGGGCGCGGTCCCGGTTCCCTTCCCTTCTCGCCCGCCTATCGCGCCGGCGATTTCGTCTTCGTGTCCGGTCAGGTGGCGTTCGACGGCGCCGGCAAGCTCGTCGACGGCGGGATCGAGCCCCAGACGCGACAGGTGATGGCCAATGTGGCCGCCGCGCTGGAACAGGCCGGATGCACGCTGGCGGATGTCGTGAAGACCACCGTCTGGCTGGCGGACCGCGCCGACTTCGCCCTGTTCAACGACGTCTATGGCAGCTTCTTCCCCGATGCCGCTCCGGCGCGGTCGACGGTGGAGTCGCGGCTGATGATCGACGCGGCGATCGAGATCGAGGCGATAGCCTACAAGCCCTTGTCCGGCTGACCGCGCCAAAGGCGATGCTCCGGGCGGCGCCGTTGCCCGGAGCGACCAATACCGGACGGCCGCGGCCCCGCCGGCCGGACCCCTGCGACCTTTTTCCCGGTCGGGCACGAAGCCTCTCGACCCACAAAGGCCAAGACTTCTCCGGCCGGACCCATTAAGGTCGCCGGAGAGCTATCCAGCGATGCCGCCAGCTCACGTCCGTCACGTCGGAGACGTTGGAATTGCGGCATCGTCCATCCCCGGACCTGTCAGGAGATACCCATGTCGGATCAAGGCAACCACCACAATGCAGCACGTGCCGCGGGCTCGACGATGAGCACCGGGGCGCCGGCCGTGAGCGACCGCAACTCGCTGAGCATCGGTTCGGACGGCCCGATCGTGCTCCACGATGTCCACTTCCTGGAGCAGATGGCGCATTTCAACCGCGAGA
>CAYYZC010000215.1:0-5566 GCA_964475605.1 uncultured Chelativorans sp. | reverse complement strand
TGGGGGTCGACATCTCGACCGTTGCCGGCAGATTGATGATCAGCTTGTTGTCCGGCGTCGGCTGCACGATCTCCCTGACCGCATTGCAGATCTCCAGCGCCACTTCGAGCTCGGTGCCGGTGAAGCTCTCGGGCGAATATTCGAAGCGGAAGCCTGAATTTCCAGGTCCCCTGGCAGCCTTGGCGGCCATGTCGGTGATCATCTTGGCCGCGTCGGTAGCGATCCGCCTGATGCCGGCGACGTCCTTCTCGAACACGACGCGGCGCTGCAACTCGCTGGTGGAATTGTAGAAATGGACGATCGGGCGGACCGCGCCCTCCAGCGCCTCGAAGGTGCGCGAGATCAGCTCGGGCCGGCACTGGACAAGGACCTGCATCGACACGTCGTCGGGCACGCCGCTTTCCTCGACCGTCCAGCGGGCGAAGTCGAAATCGGTCTGCGAGGCGGAGGGAAAGCCGATCTCGATCTCCTTGAAGCCCATGTCGAGCAGCAGCTTGAACATGCGGGCCTTGCGGTCATGGCCCATGGGGTCGACGAGCGCCTGGTTGCCGTCGCGCAGGTCGACGGAGCACCAGATCGGCGCCGTCTCGATGCGCTTGCCGGGCCAGGTGCGGTCGGGCAGATCGATGAAGGGGTAAGGCTGGTACTTGTGCGCTGCGTCAGGCATGCCCTTGCGCGCGGCGGCCTGATCGATGGGGGTCTGGTCGTTCATCCTGGTTCCTCCGGCACCTGCCCCGCGTCTATCGTCGCGGTGGGCGGTGCGCTTCAAACGGTTCTCTACGTGTCGGGACGAGGAGCAATGCGCCGGCGTCGGCAGGTCGACCGCCAGGCGCTCCTTCAGCGAACCCGGCGATCGCCGCTAAGGCCGAGAAGAAGAAGCGTGGAGAAAAGCGGACGCGCGGCTTCGCGCAGCATGGGCGCGAAGGAGTCCTGTTCGATCGTGTGGCGCGTCTTCATGGTGAGCTAGATACATTGGCCGCCGCGGAATGGCAACAGGCGCTTCAGACCTTCACCCAGCCGGCGACCACGCGCGCCAGCGGCGGCCCGATCAGCAGCACGAACAGGAAGCGCATCGCCTGCATGGTCATCACGAAGGTGATGTCGACATCGCCCGAGGCGGCGGCGATGATCGCCACCGAATCCATGCCGCCGGGGCTCGTCGCGAGATAGGCGGTCAGCGGATCGACATCCAGCTCGACGACCAGCAGCCAGGCGATGATGCCGCAAAACGCCATCAGAGCCAGGATCGACAGGACGACATGCGGCACCGAACGGGCGACGGCGCGCAGCGTCTCGCTGCGGAACTTGAGCCCGATCGTCCAGCCGATCGCCACATAGCCGAGCGCGAGCAGCCATTCGGGAAGCTGGAAATCCACGCCGAAGCCCAGATGCAGCACCGTGCCGAGGACGAAGACGCCGACGAAGAAGGGCGACGGGAGCCGCAGCAGCCAGCCGAGCACGGCGCCGCAAAGCGTCACCGCGATGGTGAGGGAGAAGACGGGCAGATCGATGGCCGGGAACCACGACACGGCCTCGGCTTGCGCGCCGCCGCCCTCCCCGAACTGTCGCGCCACCAGGGCCGCGCAGAAGGAGACGAGGATCACCCGCAGATACTGCATGAAGGCGACGAGGCGCTGGTCGGCGCCGAAGGCGCCCGCCATCAGCACCATGGCGGAGGCGGCGCCGGGAGCGGAGCCCCAGACGCCGGTCGTCCCCGGCAGGATCCCCCAGCGGCTGATCAGCCAGCCGAGGAAACTGCTCGCCGCCAGCGTGGACAGGACGGCGAGCGTATAGGCGGCCCAGTTCTCGGCGAAGGCGGAAAAGAGCGCCGGCGTCAGCGAGGAGGCGACCAGAATTCCGATGATCGCCTGTCCGGCCGAAAAGCCGAGCCGGGGGAAGGCGATCGTGCCGCCGCGAACGCCGACGACGATCGCCGCGATCATCGAGGCGATCAGGATGGCGGCCGGCATCCGTGCCAACTCGAGCCCGGCCGAGAATACGACCGTCAGCAGGGCGAGCGCCAGCCACTGGGCCGCCGCCATCCTGAAGGAAGGGGCGGGTGTCGGCGATTCTTCATTCATGTCGGGATACGATCGTGGAAGGAGACGTGCCGGCAGGAGGGCCATACACGACCTAGGCCGATCCGGCCGTCGGCGCAACCGACCGGCGCTCCGGCAATGATGCGGCTCACGCGAAGGGAACCGACGCCGTGCCCGGCGGGAGCTTGGCCTCGTCGTCCGGCTCGACATGGATGATGACCCGCACCGAGGGGATGGTCTCCCTCAGGGCGGCTTCAATGCGGTCGCAGATCGCATGGCTCTCACCGACCGTCATGTCGGCATCGACCACCATGTGGAACTCGATGAAGGTGGCGCGCCCGGCGATGCGGGTGCGCAGGTCGTGGACCTCGATGGCGCCGCCGGCGTTCGCCGAGATGAGGTCGCGGATGCGGATATTCTCCTCCGGGTCCACCGACACGTCCATCAGCCCCTGCACGGAGCCGCTGATGACCTTCCAGCCCTGCCAGAGGATGTTGATCCCGACGAGGATGGCAAGCAGCGGGTCGAGCACGGTCCAGCCGGTCAGGACGGCGAGCACCAGTCCGGCGATCACGCCGACCGAGGTGACGACATCGGTCCACAGATGCCGTCCGTCGGCCACCAGCGCCGGCGAGCGGTGACTGCGGCCGACCCTGACCAGAAGCCATGCCCAGAAGCCGTTGAGGACCGCCGCCGCCGCGTTGACGGCAAGGCCGGCCGCCGGCGCCGTGATCGGGCGCGGCGAGGTCAGCGCCTCCAGCGCCTGCTGCAGGATCAACAGCGAGGCGAGCACGATCAGCACCCCCTCGACGACGGCGGAGAAATATTCCGCCTTGTGATGGCCGAAGGGATGCTCGTCGTCGGCCGGGCGCTGGCTGACTGTTATCGCATACCAGGCGACCAGCGCGGCGATGACGTTGACGGTGGATTCCAGCGCGTCGGAGAACAGCGCCACCGAGCCGGTGAGGCGCCAGGCGAGCGCCTTGGTCGCCATGACCACCAGCGCGACCAGGATCGACAGGGCGGCGAGGCGCCTGACGCGAGCCTTGGCGTTCATCGTCGGGCACCCCTCCGGCCTGCCGGCATGGCGTCAGGCCGCCTTCGCGCCCGCCTTGCGCGGAAGATGGGCGACGACGTTCTCGATCATGCGCATACCGGCGTCATGGCCGAGCGTCATGATCGATTCGGGATGGAATTGCACCGCCGCGATCGGCTCGTCGCGATGCTCGAAGGCCATGACGATGCCGTCCTCGGTCTCCGCGGTGACCTGAAATCCCTCCGGCAGGCGAGCCGGATCGGCGAAGATCGAATGGTAGCGGCCCACCGTCACCTCCTCCGGCAGGCCGGAGAAGACGATGCCGGGCCTGATGATGCGGATGCGCGAGGGCTTGCCGTGGACTGGAACGCGGAGCTGGCGGAGCTCGCCGCCATAGGCCTCAGCCAGCGCCTGCAACCCGAGACAGACGCCGAAGACCGGCAGGTTGCGGGCTCGCGCGCGGCGGATCGTCGAGGCGCAGTCGAAGTCCTTCGGCAGGCCGGGTCCGGGCGAAAGCACGACCAGATCCGGCTTGATCCTGTCGAACACCTCGTCGGCCAGGGGCGTGCGCAGGGTCGAGACGGTCGCGCCGGTCTGGCGGAAATAGTTGGCGAGGGTGTGAACGAAGCTGTCCTCGTGATCGACGAGGAGGATCGAAAGCCCCTCGCCGACCCGCGCGGTGCGCCGCGCCGCCGCGTCGTCATTGGCCGTCCCGGACGCACGGATCGCCGCGAGCATGGCCGAAGCCTTGAGCTCGGTTTCCGCCTCCTCCTCGTCCGGATCGGAATCGTAGAGCAGCGTCGCGCCGGCGCGCACCTCGGCGATGCCGTCCTTGATGCGGATGGTGCGCAGCGTCAGGCCGGTGTTCATGTCGCCGTTGAAATGGACCATGCCGATCGCGCCGCCATACCAGGCGCGAGGCGACTTCTCGTTGTTCTCGATGAAGCGCATCGCCCACAGCTTCGGCGCGCCGGTCACCGTCACCGCCCAGGCATGCGACAGGAAGGCGTCGAAGGCGTCCATGCCCTCGCGTAGCCGGCCCTCGATATGGTCGACCGTGTGGATCAGGCGCGAATACATCTCGATCTGGCGCCGGCCGATGACGCGCACGGAGCCGGGCTCGCAGACCCGGCTCTTGTCGTTGCGGTCGACGTCGGAGCACATGGTCAACTCGCTCTCGTCCTTCTTGGAGTTGAGCAGCTTCAGGATCTGCTCGGAATCGGAGATGGCGTCGTCGCCGCGCTTGATCGTGCCGGAGATCGGACAGGTCTCTACCCGCCTGCCGCTGACGCGCACGAACATCTCCGGCGAGGCGCCGACCAGGTATTCGCCCTCGCCGAGATTGATGAAGAAGGAATAGGGCGACGGATTGATGCGCTTCAGTCGCCGCGTGATCTCCGACGGCCGCGACTCGCAGCGCTCGAAGAACATCTGGCCGGGCACGACCTCGAACAGGTCGCCGCGACGGAAGCTCTCCTTCGCCCGCTCGACGAGACGCGCATATTCGCCCGGCTCATGGTCGGCCCGCGGCGGGATGCGGTCGGAAGGGCGGAACGGCTCCACGGACCCGCCGCGCGTGTGTCCGGCGGTCGATTCATTGCCGAGGGCAAAGTCGTAGCGGTCGTGCCATGCCTTTGCCTGATGATGGTCGACGACGAGGATCTCGTCGGGCAGGAAGAGCACGAGGTCGCGCTGGTCGTCCGGGCGCCTCAGTTTCTGCTCGACAGGATCGAACTGGAAGGCGAGGTCGTAGCCGAAGGCGCCGTAGAGGCCGAGATTGCTGTCTTCCGGCGATCTGAACAGGGCGACGACGGCGCGCAGCACCGTGAAGACGGTCGGCACGCGCGAGCGCTCCTCCTCGGTGAAGGCGCGGTCGGGCTCGCTGACGGCAAGATCGAGCGTCGTCCTGCCGTCGTTCTCGATCCCGACCGCAGGCAGGGCCTCGACCGCCGGCCGGATCATCCGCAGCAGCGCCTCTCCGCGGGCGTTGAGCGCCTGGATCCGCATCGCCCTGCCCCTGGCGCTGATCACCAGCGGCGGATCGACGATCGCCGTATCCCAGCGCGTATAGCGGCCGGGATATTCGTAGTTGGAGGAAAAGATCGCGCCGCGACGGCTATCGAGCGCATCTATGCAGGTTTCGATCGCGCCCTCATAGGGCGTCTCGTGGCGGCTTCGCGTGATCGCCACGCCGCCCTGGGTCAGGAATCGCTCCGCCCCGTCCTCAAGCACTTCCACCGTCATCTGCTCGCTCTCCGAAAAGCGCCGGCAACCCGGTTGGCCTGAAAACGAAAATGGCCGCCCGGACATCTCCAGCGGCCACCGATCCTGTCATGCGCATGCGCGTGAACGGCCGCTAGAAGCGGACCCACCACCAACCGGTCGCGTGCGTGTTCATCGACATGCCGTTGAGATAGCGGGAAATGGACGGGGGCGCAATCCACCTCGATCGCTCGCGCCCTACGTTGCCCCCCTCTGTCCTGCCGGACAT
>CAYYZC010000214.1:0-5607 GCA_964475605.1 uncultured Chelativorans sp. | reverse complement strand
AGCGATGAGGAAGCGGCGAGCGCCGGATAGCAGATAGCGGGGCGCAGATTGGCGCAGAGCTCCATGTCCTTGCGCAGCCGCAGGAGGCCGGCCTCGGGCCGCACGTCGTAGGGCACGCCATCCCATTTCGGACCTCCGACGGCGCCGAAGAGCACGGCATCGGCGGCCATCGCCCTGGCCATGTCGTCTTCCGAAATGGACTGGCCATGCGCATCATAGGCGCAGCCGCCGACCAGCCCTTCCTCGACCTCGAAGCCCGCTCCCATCTCCGCATTCATGACGTCGACCAGCTTGCCGACCTCGGCCATCGCCTCGGGGCCGATGCCGTCGCCTGGGAGAAGGAGAAGCTTGCGCGTTGCCATGGACATACCCTCGATCTGGAAGAAGCTGCGTCTTGCTATCCGCAGCCCGGAAGCGACGCAAGCCGGAAACATGCTCATGGCGCATTGCCATCCTGGCGGATGCGTTTCATTCTCGGGGCCATGAAACCTTCGGTATCGCTTGCCACCACCGTTCTCGGCCTTGCGCTGGCGGCAGCCGCGCCGGCCGCGGCGATCGAATTGTCGAGCCCGGTCGACTGCACGATCGGCGAGGAATGCTTCGTCCAGCAATTCGTCGATACCGATCCGGGTCCGGATGCGCAGGATCCGTTCTGCGGACCAGCAAGCTATGACGATCATGACGGCACGGATTTCCGTGTGCTGTCGATGCAGGACGTCGCAAGCGGCGTCGCCGTGCTGTCGATGGCCGACGGCACCGTGCTCCGGCTGCGCGACGGCGAACCCGACATGCTGATCGAGACCGAGGCCGACCGCGCCGCGGTCGGCGATCGCGAATGCGGCAACGGGCTGATCGTCGAGCTCGATGAGGGTTACGAGGCGCAATATTGCCATCTGAAGGAAGGAAGCGTCGCCGTCCGCCCGGGCGACGAGGTGACGCGCGGCCAGAAGCTCGCCGAGATCGGCGCCTCGGGCCTGGCCCAGTTTCCGCATGTCCACGTCACTTTGCGCAAGGACGGCGAGACGGTCGATCCCGTAACCGGGCATGTCGAGGGCGAGGCCTGCCGCGGCGTGCCGTCCGAGCGGTTTCCGCTGTTCGACGCGCAGACGGCCGCCGTGATCGGGACGGGCGAGGCCGAGATCCTGGCCTTCGGGCTTTCAGGCGACCCGGTCGATCACGATGCGCTGTCGCGCCGGGGTCCGCCGCCGACCGCCGCCGCGGATGACGAGGCGACCGTCGGCTGGGCGTGGCTGATCAATATGCGCGGCGGCGACCGCGTCGGCGTCCGCATCGTGACGCCGGACGGCTCGGTCCATACGGACCATCTCGACGAGCCGGTCGACGTCAACAAGGCCAGCTATTCGGCCTTCGCCGGAACGCGCGGCGGGCCGGCGCCGGGCACATACGAGGTGACCGTGTCGCTGGTGCGCGACGGCGAGACGGTGGTCGAGAAGACGGGCGAATTCACGGTCGAGTAGGATTTTCGCCCGCTCCGGCCCAACTCCTCCATCGAGGGGGAGGACGGCGCAACCGTTCGAGCCTCTCCGGGCAAAGTAGTCGTCAGCCGAGCATCGCCTCGGTCTCGCGCCGCAGGCGCAGGGTCGGGCCGTCGGCGAGCGGTTCGACGTCGGCCTGCGTCACCAGATCGCCGACGCGTACCGGCCGCATCACCTTGAGCCCGTGGGCGAGCCCGATCGGCAGTGCGCCGATCGCCACCGAGCGTTCGGCGGGCATCAGCCTGCCCCAGACCGTATAGCCGCCTTCGCCGTCGAGCATGTCGCCCGGCGCGAGATCGCGCTTGGCGACGGCGACTGCGTCGCCCCGGAAAGCACGGCTGCGGCCGGTCGGCTCGCCGCGCAGTGCCGCCGAGAGCACCGAGATGCCGAGCTCCAGCCCGATCAGGTGGAACGGCTTGTACATGGCGGCGTAGCGTCCCGTGGCATCGACGGGCAGCCCATATTGCCTGAAGCAGGCGGCGGCATAATCGTTCGGCGCCTCGAGCACGACATAGACGCCCCAGCGCAGGTCGCGAAAGACGGGGCGGCCGTCGCGCTCCAGCGAGGAGACCACCTCGACCATGCCGGCGCCCTCCATGACGCCGCCGACCTCGCGCGGGCGCAGAATATGGGAAAGATCGTCGACGCCGCAGGGCGGGAAGGACAGGCCCGCCTCCGGCACGGCGAGATCGCAGCCATTGGCGATCGCCGCCATCTCGATCGCCGATTTGGTGCCGTCGAGGAAGGAATTGAACATCTGCGGGTTCATGCCGGCCTGCCGCGCCGCCTCCGCCGTCATGCCGTAATGCGTCCAGACGTCGTCCGGCGTGACCCGATGATAGGCGGGCAGGTACTTCGTGCCCTTGCCGGCGGCCTGGACGCGAAAGCCGGCGGCGCGCGCCCAGTCGACCATCTCGGAGACCAGCGCTGGCTGGTCGCCATAGGCCATGGAATAGACGGTGCCGGCCGCCTCCGCGCGCCTGGCCAGAGCCGGACCCGCGAGCACATCCGCCTCGACATTGACCATGACGATGTGCTTGCCGTTGTCGATCGCGGCAAGCGCATGCCTGATCCCGGCCGAGGGCGATCCCGTCGCGTCGATCACCACGTCGACCTCGTCTGAAGCGCAGAGCGCCGTGCCGTCCTCGACATAGCGGACCGAGGCGATGCGATCCTCGTCCCAGCCGACCGCGCGGCAGGCCGCGCGGGCGCGGTCGGGCGACAGGTCGGCGATCACCGTCACCTCGAGACCCGGCGTCGTCGGGATCTGCGACAGGAACATCGAGCCGAATTTTCCGGCGCCGATCAGGCCGGCGCGGACCGGCGCGCCTTCCGAGGCGCGGAGATGGAGCAGGCGGGAGAGGTTCATGCGATGCTCCGGTCGCGGCGCAACGCCGTCACCTCGATCTCGATCTTCATCTCCGGCTCGGCCAGGCCGGCGACGATCATGGTGGCGGCAGGCCGGATATTGGCGAGGCATTCGCCGAGGATCGGATAGACCCGCGCGACATCGGCGCGGTCGGTCACATAGTAGCGGGCGCGCACGACGTCCTCCATGGCGAAGCCTGCCTCCTGGAGCGCCGCCGCGATCGTTCTCAGGCCGTTGCGGGCCTGCTCCTCGACCGTTCCGGGCATGGCCATGGTCGCATAGTCATAGCCGGTCGTGCCGGCGACGAAGCACCAGTCGCCGTCGACCACGGCGCGCGAATAGCCGGCCTGCCGCTCGAAGGGCGAGCCGGTGGAGATCAGGCGCCGGTCGCTCACGATGGCTCAGGCCCAGGGACGGCTTTCGGTGCGGCCGGTCTCGTAGCTGGCGATCGCCGGCGCCTTCTCCATGGTCAGGCCGATATCGTCGAGCCCGTTGAGCAGGCACTGGCGCTTGAACTCGTCGACGTCGAAGCGGATCACGCCGCCATCGGGGCCGCGGATCTCCTTCTGCTCCAGATCGACCGTGATCCTGGCATTGGCGCCGCGGCCGGCGTCGTCGAGCAGCTTGTCGAGGTCTTCGGGGCTGACGGTGATCGGCAGGATGCCGTTCTTGAAGCAGTTGTTGTAGAAGATGTCGGCAAAGGAGGTCGAGATCACGCAGCGGATGCCGAAATCGAGCAGCGCCCAGGGCGCGTGCTCGCGGCTCGAGCCGCATCCGAAATTGTCGCCGGCGACCAGGATCTGCGCGTTGCGGTAGGCGGGCTTGTTGAGCACGAAATCCGGATTGTCGGAGCCGTCCTCATTGTAGCGCATCTCGGAGAACAGGCCGGTGCCGAGCCCGGTGCGCTTGATCGTCTTCAGGTAGTCCTTGGGGATGATCATGTCGGTGTCGACATTGACGATCGGCAAGGGCGCGGCGACGCCGGTGAGCTTGGTGAACTTTTCCATCTTTTTCCTGCCTGCGGGCCTCAAGCTTCAGATGTCCCGCTTTACACAAAGTGGCGGCGGATTCAAAGCAGGGTCGCGGAACCCGGCGCGATCCGCGCCGTTCTGTCCGGCATGACGCGCAGAGAAGACAGGAAACCCTTCGCCGGGCCCGTTGCGATCCGTCTTGACGGCAGGAGGATCGAGGTCGGTTCGGCAGGCGAAGCGGCAGAGCGGCTTGCCGCCGCCGACTGGCCCGGCCCGCGCGGGCCGCTGCATCGCGACGGGCTGGAGACCTGCATGAAGGTCCTCGACGGGCATCGCTCCAGCGAGGACGGGCGCCGCGCCTTCGTCGAGGCGGCGCGCGAGGCCGGTGTGCTGGACGAATAGCCGGTCCGGCCGGGTCACGTCGAGATTGCGGAACGGTCCTGCGTGCCGACGAATCGGCATCCCGTCATCCGGCCTATTCCAGGGGATAGCGGGAAGGCTTTATTGACGCCCGCTTGACGCGCTGCCTAATGTTTTTCTTCCAAGGCTGCGAGAAGGCGAGTGATTTGCCGCCGGACCGTCATGGAATAATGCGATGACCGGGGAAGCCACGCTCAAGGAAGTGATCAGCCGGCTCGGCCGGGCGCTCGAAGCAGTCGAGATCGCCGTGGGCGAGCGGCTGGAGAAGGAACAGGATTATTCCGAGGCGGAAGCCGAAGTGCAGCGGATGAACGCCGATCGCGCACGCCTCGCACAGGAGCTCGACGCATCGGAAGCGCGCGCCGAGCGGCTCGAGGAAGCCAACAGGGAAGTATCGCGCCGGCTCGTCACCGCCATGGAGACGATCCGCGCGGTGCTCGACAGGTGAACAGATGGCGCAGGTCACGGTCACCATAGACGGCAAGTCCTACCGGATGGCCTGCGACGAGGGCCAGGAGGACCATCTGATCGACCTGGCGACGCGGTTCGACCGCTATGTCGGCCATCTCAAGACCTCGTTCGGCGAGATCGGCGACCAGCGCCTCACCGTGATGGCGGGCATCATGGTCATGGACGAGCTGAGCGAGCTGCAGAAGCGGATGACCGGCATGGAAAGCGAGATCGCCACCTTGCGCAAGACCCGCGACGACGCGCTGATCAAGGCCGACAAGAACGATGCGGCGCTGACGGGCGCTCTTTCCGGCGTCGCCGAACGGCTGGAAGCGCTGGCGGCACGCCTGACGGTGAAGGGCGAGGCGGGCTGAGACGGGCTACCCTTCGACCTCCTCGCGCAGTATCTCCAGCTCCAGCCACTCATCCTCCATCGCCGCCAGCTCGACCCGGAACTTTTCGAGCTCGTCGGTCAGCCGGGCGAATCCGGCCGGATCGCGGGAATAAAGGGCGGGATCGGCAAGCTTTTCCTCCAGCACTGCGATGCGGGCCTCCGCCTGCTCGATGCTGCCCGGCAGCGTCTCCAGCGCATATTTCTGCTTGTAGGAAAGCTTGCCCGACCGGGCCGGAGCAGCCGTCGGGCGTCGGCCGGCGGGCGCGGCCCGCTTCGGCGCCGCAGGCTCCGGCTTGCGGTCCGCCAATCGCCGGCCGCTGCGCTGCGCGATCATGTCGGAATAGCCGGCATAGGCGACCCATCTGCCCCCGCTCTCCGGCGCGATCACGCTTTCGACCGTGCGGTCGAGGAAATCGCGGTCGTGGCTGACCAGCAGCACGGTGCCGGCATATCCCGCCACCAGTTCCTGCAGCAGGTCGAGTGTTTCCATGTCGAGATCGTTGGTCG
>CAYYZC010000213.1:2727-5628 GCA_964475605.1 uncultured Chelativorans sp. | reverse complement strand
AACGCAGAGCCGGGAAAAGAAGGACGCGCTGCGCCTGTACGGGGCCGAGTTGCGCGAGGTCCCCGCGGCGCCCTACAGCAACCCGGCCAACTACGTGCACGTGGCCGAGCGCCTGGCGGCGGAGCTCGCGCGTTCGGAAGCCGGCGGCGTGCTCTACGCCAACCAGTGGGACAACCTGTCCAACCGCGAAGCGCACGTGCGCACCACCGGCCCGGAGATCTGGCGCCAGACCGACGGCAAGGTCGACGGTTTCGTCTCCGCGGTCGGCACGGGCGGCACGCTGGCCGGCGTCGCGGCCGGGCTGAGGGCGAAGAGCAACGCCGTCAAGGTCGCCATCGCCGACCCGCTGGGGGCCGCACTCTACAGCTACTACACCAATGGCGAGCTGAAATCGGAAGGCTCCTCGATCACCGAAGGCATCGGGCAGGGGCGCATAACCGCCAATCTCGAAGGCTTCTCGCCCGATTTCGCCTATCAGGTCCCCGACGAGGAGGCGCTGCCGATCATCTTCGACCTGGTGCAGGAAGAGGGCATGTGCCTCGGCGGATCGACCGGCATCAACATCGCCGGCGCGATCCGGCTGGCGCGCGAGCTCGGCCCCGGGCACACCATCGTCACCATCCTCTGCGACTACGGCAACCGCTACCAGTCGAAGCTCTTCAACCCGGATTTCCTGCGCGGCAAGAACCTGCCGGTGCCGGACTGGATGGAGCGCAGGACCGAGATCGACGTCCCGTATGAAGAGGTCGCCTGATGGGTTCCGCTACGATCGCGCTGTTCCGCGACGACGCCTATCTGACCTCGGCCGATGCGGTGGTGACGGGCGTCAACGAGCGCGGCGGCATCCTTCTCGACCGCACCATCTTCTATGCCACCTCCGGCGGCCAGCCCGGCGATACGGGCCGGTTCGAGCGTGCCGGCGGATCGCCGATCGAGATCGCGGCGACGGTGACGGGCGAGAGCAAGGACGAGATCGTCCATATCCCGGCGCCCGGCCAGCCGGTGCCTGAGGCCGGCGAGGCGCTGAGGCTCGTCATCGACGGCGAGCGGCGCATGAAGCTGATGCGCATGCACACGGCCTGCCACCTGCTGACCGTCGTCTGCCCCTATCCGATCACCGGCGCGGCGGTCGGGGAGGAGGACAGCCGCATCGATTTCGACCTTCCCGATGCGAGCTTCGCCAAGGATGAGGTGACGGAGCGCCTGATGGAGCTGGTGCGCGCCGACCACCCCGTCTTCACGCGCTGGATCGGCGAGGACGAGCTTGCCGCCAATCCCGGCCTGGTGAAGTCGAAGAATGTGCGCCCTCCCGCCGGAACGGGACGGATCAGGCTGGTCTGCATCGGCGAGGACGCGGCGATCGACAGCCAGCCATGCGGCGGCACGCATGTGGCGCGGACCGGCGAGGTCGGCGAGATCCATATCGGCAAGATCGAGAAGAAAGGACGCGAGAACCGCCGCTTCCGCATCCGCTTCGGCCCGTTGCCCAACTGAGGGCCCGACTAGGGCCAACTGAGGTCACCCATGTCCGACAAAAGCCCATTCGTGGTCTCCGCCGACTGGCTGCAGGACCGGCTCGACCAGCCCGGCCTCGCGATCGTCGACGGCTCCTGGTACCTGCCGGCCCATAATCGCGACCCGCAGGCCGAGTACGACGCCGCGCATATCCCCGGCGCGGTGTTCTTCGATCAGGACAAGGTCGTGGAGCCCGGCTCCGGGCTCCCCCACGCCTTGCCGCGTCCGGGCCTGTTCGCGCAGTTCGCCGGCTCGATGGGGATTTCGGAGACCGACACGATCGTCGTCTATGACGGGCCGGGCATGTTCTCCGCTCCCCGCGTCTGGTGGATGTTCCGCATCATGGGCGCGCGCGAGGTCTACCTGCTCGACGGCGGCTTCGACCGCTGGAAGGCGGAAGGGCGGCCGGTGACGCAGGAGCCCACCCGGATCGCCGCCTGCTTCTTCCGCGACCGTTTCGACGGCTCGCGGGTCGCCTCGCTGGAGGAGATGCGCGAGATCGTGGAGACGGGCTCGGCGCAGATCGCCGATGCGCGCCCGGCCGGGCGCTTCAGCGGCGAAGAGCCGGAGCCGCGACCGAACATGCGCTCCGGCCATATGCCGGGCGCGCGCAGCGTCCCCGCAACCGCGCTGTCGCTCGACGGAAGGCTGCTGCCGGTCGACGAGCTGCGCAAGCTGCTGGAAGGCGCGGGGCTCGACCTTTCGCGTCCCGTCG
The DNA here is from genome assembly GCA_964475605.1 of uncultured Chelativorans sp. Classification (GTDB taxonomy): domain Bacteria; phylum Pseudomonadota; class Alphaproteobacteria; order Rhizobiales; family Rhizobiaceae; genus CAYYZC01. The sequence goes on along the minus strand of CAYYZC010000213.1, from coordinate 3,398 downwards.
TCACCTCCTGCGGATCGGGCGTCACCGCCGCGGCGATCACGCTGGCGCTGGAATCGGTCGGGCACACCGACAACCGGCTCTATGACGGCTCCTGGACGGAATGGGGCGGGCGCGCCGACACCCCGGTCGAGACCGGGAAGGGTCAGGCTTGAGCGATGCCGGCCTGCTGTCGGCGCGGATCACGCATCTGCGCATGAGCGCGCCGCCGGCGCGGCGCGAGCCGATGCCGATGGGGCCGCGGCTGGCGCTGATGCGGGTGCGCGACATCCCGCCCGCCTTCTATCGCTATCTCTACGAGCAGGTCGGCAGGCCGCATCACTGGCTGCTGCGGCGCGATCTGGACGACGCGGCGCTTTCCGCCGTGCTCCATCGCCCGGATACGGAGATCCATGTGCTCTATGCCGACGGGGCGCCGGCCGGGTTCTTCGAGCTCGAGCTCATGCGCAAGCCGGAGGAGGTCGAGATCCTCTATTTCGGCATTACGCCCGATTTCCAGGGCAGGCGGCTCGGGCGCTTCTTCCTTTCCGAGGCGCTGACGGCGGCCTGGGCCCACACCTCTGCGGTGGTGACGATCCACACCAGCACGCTCGACAGCCCGCGCGCGCTGCAACTCTACCAGCGTGCCGGCTTCGAGCCGCATGCCTGGTCGCAGGAGCAGGTCCGCCCCTGGG
>CAYYZC010000213.1:0-2627 GCA_964475605.1 uncultured Chelativorans sp. | reverse complement strand
TCCGGGCGCTGCGGCCGGGCATTTCGGCCGCGGCCGAAGGTGTAGCCGGTCTCGACGGCACCCTTGCCGAATTTCTCGCGCAGCCGGTCGACCGCGCCTTCGGCCAGCGCCCGCCTCGCCGCGGCCGGATCGACGAGGTCGGGCGGGTCTGCGCGCTCGGCATCGCCGAGATCGCTGACGCCGATGCCGATCAGCCGGTAGCGCGTGCCGTCCGCTTCCTTGCGCAACAGGTCGAGCCCGGTCGCGAAGATGCGATCGGCAAGCCGTGTCGGATCGGCAAGCTGGCGATTGCGGGTGCGGATGCGGAAATCGCGCGACTTCAGCTTGAGCACCACCGTGCGCCCGGCGATGCCCGCCTTCTTCAGCCGCGCCGAGACCCGCTCCGACAATGCCCGCAGCACCGGCACCAGCTCGTCCAGCGTGGCAAGGTCGGTGTCGAAGGTGGTCTCGGCCGAGACGCTCTTCGCCTCATGATCGGGCCTGACGGTGCGCGCATCCTGGCCGCGCGCCAGATGATAGAGGCGGCTCCCCACCGAGCCGTAGCGGCGCATCAGCTCGCCCAGCTCCAGCTTCTGCAACTGGCCGATGGTGCTGAGCCCGTCCTTCTCCAGCACCTGCGCGAAGGCCTTGCCGACGCCCCAGATCAGCGTCACCGGCTGGGCGGCGAGGAACGAGACCGCCTCCGCCTCGCCGATGACGGAGAAGCCGCGCGGCTTCTGGAAGTCGGAGGCGACCTTGGCGAGGAACTTGCAATAGGAGAGCCCGATCGAGATGGTGATGCCGATCTCGTGCTCGACTTGGCCGGCGAAACCGGCGAGCACGAGGGCCGCCGGGCTGCCGTGCAGCCGCTCCGTGCCCTTGAGGTCGAGAAAGGCCTCGTCGATCGAGATCGGCTCGACCAGCGGGGTGAGCGCCTGCATCATGGCGCGGACCTCGCGCCCGACCGCGACATATTTCTCCATGTCCGGCTTGATGACCACCGCTTCGGGGCAGGCTTCCAGCGCCTTGAACATCGGCATTGCCGAGCGCACGCCGTTGATGCGCGCGATGTAGCAGGCGGTCGAGACGACGCCGCGTTTCCCGCCGCCGATGATCACCGGCCGGTCGCGCAGCTCCGGCCGGTCGCGCTTCTCGATCGCGGCGTAGAAGGCGTCGCAGTCGATATGGGCGAGCGACAGGCGATAGAGCTCGCCATGGCGCGTGAGCCGCGGGCTCCCGCAGCGGTCGCAGCGCCGGCCGGCCTGCTGCTGGAGACTGAGGCAGTCGCGGCAGAACCCCGCCTGCGGATCATTGACAAGCACGGCCATATCGATGGGTTCGTTCAGTGAACGGCGATCATGGTATTGGAGCGGGAGGGCGGCGGCAAGGGAGAAGCCGATCCAGCTCCGACGTCGTCCTCGGGGCAAGCCCGAGGATGACGGAGGTCACATACCGCCAAGTCGCCGTCGCGGCTCAGGAAAGCCCGAGCGCGGTGCCGATCCTCGGATGCGCGTCCGGCCAGCCGGTGGTGAGGGCGACATCGGCTGGAAACTCCGGCAGCAGGGCTGCGAGCTCGGCATAGGCCATGAGGTGGAACAGGCTGGCATCGGCGATCGACGAGCGCACCGAGGCGAGGTTGTGCGGGATGTCGTCGACGAAGGCGACGGGGCGCGGCTGCTCTCCGCGCAGCATCAGGATCGCCGGGCCTTTCGGGGCCTCGGTGGTGACCAGCGGGAAGTCGAGGCCGAGCCGGTCGAGCAGGGCGCGGCGGCGGGTTCGGTGGCGGTGCGGCATCGCCGTCAGCATGACGATCTCCGCCTCCGGCCGCAGCGCGTGCAGCGCCTCGGCGACGCCCTCGACCGGCTGCTGCCAGTCCGCCTGGACGTCGAAGAACGTATCGATCAGCAGGCTGACCCGCTCGCGCTCGAGCGCGATGCCCGTCGCGCGGTCGACGACGTTGCCGTGGAGGCTGAAGCTGTCGGTTCGGAGCAGGAATCGCTGGCTTTCCAGGAAGCGCATGAACGGGCGGACGAATTCGAGCACCACCTCGTCGACGTCGAGCACCAGCAGCGGGCGGTCGTCGCGCGCCAGCTCGCGGATCTGCTCGACGGTCCGCGGATCGTCGCTCATGGCGAGCGCAGATGCTCGTCGCCGCCGAGCGGCAGTGCCCGCATCGCCCTGCCGACCGCCTCGGGCGGCGTTCCGGTCGCCTCGCTGAAGGCGAGCAGGGTCGGCTCGTGCGCGGCGACGAATTGCAGCACGCCGGCCAGGAAGCCGGGCTCCTGCGCGGCGCGGCGGATCTCTGCGGCCTCGATACCGCTCAGCGCCAGGAAGCGCGGCAGCAGGTCGGCATCGGCGGCGACGAAGGCCAGCGCCGCGACGGCGACCGCCTCGGCCTCGTCGCGATCCATGGCCCCGGCGGCCGGACTTGATGACTTCTGGAACATGGCCGACCTATAGTCGCCATCGCGCCGGCCCGGCAAGGCGGAGGGTTTGCCTTTCGTCAATCTTATGCTGCTAGTCTGGGTAGAACGATCCCCCATGCCGGCGCTCGCGGGGTTCGCTGAACGGGAATGCCATGGCCAAGACAGTGATGATCGTCGAGGACAACGAGCTCAACATGAAGCTCTTTCGCGACCTCATCGAGG
>CAYYZC010000212.1:0-5630 GCA_964475605.1 uncultured Chelativorans sp. | reverse complement strand
CGTCACCCCGGACAGTGAGGCCGCCACCTTTTCCGAAGGCGTCGTCATCCCCGAGTATGTCTTCATCTGCTTCCAGATGACGTTCGCCTGCATCACGCCGGCCCTCATCGTCGGCGCCTTCGCCGAGCGCGTGAAGTTCAGCGCCGTGCTGCTCTTCGTGGCGCTTTGGGTGACCATCGTCTATTTCCCGATCGCCCACATGGTCTGGGACGCCAGCGGCCTGATCTTCGGCTGGGGAGCGCTCGACTTCGCCGGCGGCACCGTCGTCCATATCAATGCCGGCATTGCCGGGCTCGTCGGCGCCCTGCTGATCGGCAAGCGCAACGGCTATGGCCGGGACAACATGGCCCCGCATTCCATGACGCTGACCATGGTCGGCGCCTCCATGCTGTGGGTCGGCTGGTTCGGCTTCAATGCCGGCTCCAACCTGGAGGCCAATGGCGGCGCGGCACTTGCCATGATCAACACCTTCACCGCCACTGCCGGCGCGATCCTCGCCTGGGTGGCGCTGGAAGGGATTTCGCGCGGCAAGGCCTCGATGCTGGGCGCGGCCTCCGGCCTTGTCGCCGGTCTCGTCGCGGTGACGCCTGCGGCCGGCTTCGTCGGCCCGTTCGGCGCCATCGTGCTCGGCGCCGTCGCCAGCGCGATCTGCTACTGGTTCGTCACCGTCGTGAAGCTCAGGGCGGGCTATGACGATTCGCTCGACGTCTTCGGCATCCACGGCATCGGCGGCATCGCCGGCGCCATCGGCACCGGCATCCTCGCCTCCACCTCGCTGGGCGGCATCGGCTATGGCGAGGGCGTGACCATGGCGGGCCAGGTCTGGACGCAGATCCTCGCCGTCCTGGTCACCATCGTCTGGTGCGGCGTCGGATCGGCGATCCTGTTCAAGCTGGTCGACATCGTCATCGGCCTGCGCCCGACACCGGAAGCGGAGATGCAGGGCCTCGACCTCACCTCGCATGGCGAGGTCGCCTACCACTCCTGATCCCGTCACAATGCGTCATCCCCGGGACAAGCCCGAGCATGACGGAGACGGGACGTTGTAGCGCACTTTCTCGACAGTATGAGGCCCGGGAACTGCTCCCGGGCCCTTCTTTATGCCGCCTGGGCCGCCATCTCCCGATGCGCCTCGGCCAGTATCTCGAACGAGCGCAGGCGCGCCTGATGGTCGAAGATTTGCGCCGTGGCGATCACCTCGTCGACCTGCGTCCGCGCCACGAAGGCATCGAGCTGCCGGCGCACCGCCGCCTTGTCGCCCACCAGCGTGCAGGAGAGCGCATGGTCGAGCATCGCCCTGAATGTCGGGGCGAGCGTCTCGACATAGTTCTCCACCGGCGGCTGCAGCTTGCCCGGCCGGCCGCTGCGCAGATTGACGAACGCCTGCTGCAGCGAGCTCATCAGCAGCCTCGCCTCCGCCTCGCTCCCGGCGGCGAAGATGTTCATCCCGGCCATGACATAGGGGCGGTCGAGCTGGGCGGACGGCCTGAAGCGCTCGCGATAGATGGCGATCGCGTTTTCCAGCTCGCCCGGCGCGAAATGCGACGCGAAGGCATAGGGCAGGCCGAGCGCGGCGGCGAGCTGCGCGCCATAGAGGCTCGACCCGAGGATCCAGACCGGCACATGGAGGCCGGTGCCGGGCACGGCGCGCACCCTTTGTCCCGGCTCCTCGTCGCCGAAATAGGCCATCAGCTCCAGCACGTCGTCGGGGAAGGTGTCGGGTCCGGTACCGAGATTGCGCCGCAGCGCCTGCGCCGTCGCCATGTCGGTTCCGGGCGCCCGACCGAGGCCGAGATCGATGCGGTCCGGATGCAGCGCGGCAAGCGTGCCGAAGGCTTCTGCAACCATCAGCGGCGCATGGTTGGGCAGCATGATGCCACCGGCCCCGACGCGGATCGTCGAGGTGCCGGCCGCGACATGGCCGATGACGACCGCCGTCGCCGCACTCGCGATCCCCGGCATGTTGTGATGCTCGGCCAGCCAGAAGCGGTGATAACCGAGCCTTTCGCCATGGCGGGCGAGGTCGAGCGAATGATCGAGCGCCTGCGCCGCGTCGCCGCCTTCGACGACCGGGCAGAGATCGAGAATGGAGAGCTTCGTCATCCGCGCCATATAGGCTGCGGCGTCCGCAATGCCAACGGCCTCAGGCCGATGCGGCCGCCGTCTCGGCCGGCCGGGTCGCCGTCGCCTTGCGCACTTCCGGCGCCACCCTGGTCCCGAAGAGCTCGATCGCCTTCATCAGCTTCGCATGGTCCATCACGCCGATCGCCATCTGGATGACGAAGCGGTCGAAGCCGAAGATCTCGTGATTGGCGAGGATCTTGTCGGTCACCTCGGCCGGGCTGCCGAGGAAATTCGCCCCGCGCGGCGCCGCAGAAGCCTCGAACTGGGCTCTGGTGGTCGGCGGCCAGCCGCGCTCGCGGCCGATCCGGCTCATCACCTCGGCATGCGGCGGAAAGGCGGTGTCGAGCGCTTCCTGCGTCGTCTCGCCGACGAAGCCGTGGACGTTGATCGACGTCTTCAGCCTCGCCGGATCGTGGCCGAACTTGGCCGCCGCCTGGCGGTAGAGCTCGAAGAGTGGCGCGAAGCGGTGCGGCTCGCCCCCGATGATCGCCAGCGCCAGCGGTAGTCCGTGCATGCCGGCACGCGCCACCGATTGCGGCGTTCCGCCGACCGCGATCCAGATCGGCAGCTTCTCCTGCACCGGACGCGGATAGACGCCGCGTCCTTCGATGCGCGGCGTGTGCTTGCCGCCGGGCCAGTCGAGGAACTCGCCCTCGTTGAGCTTCATCAGCAGTTCGAGCTTCTCGGCGAACAACGTGTCGTAGTCCTCCAGCGCGTGGCCGAACAACGGAAACGATTCGATGAAGGAGCCGCGCCCGGCCATGATCTCGGCCCGCCCGCCGGAGATGTTGTCGAGCGTCGCGAATTGCTGGAAGACGCGGATCGGATCGTCGGAGCTGAGCACCGAAACGGCGCTCGACAGCCTGATCCGGCTCGTCCGGCTCGCTGCCGCGGCCAGCGCCACCGCTGTCGCGGAGACCGCATAGTCCGTCCGGTGGTGCTCGCCGAGCCCGAACAGGTCGAGACCGAGCTGGTCGGCAAGCTCGATCTCCTCGATCAGGTTGCGCAAGCGCTCCGCCGCGTCGACCTTCTCGCCGGTGACCGGATCGGTGCCGATATCGGCAAATGTGTAGAGCCCGAGTTCCATGTGTCTGGCCGCCTTTCTCTGCATTGCGGACGCAGATAGGCTGCCGTCGCTGCCTGCGCCAGTCCCGCGCGGTGAACAGCCTGTTCTCCTGTACGTCCACGGTGCCGGTTCCGGGCATCGGCAGCGGCCCCGTTCCTTTCCCGGGCCCATGGTTAAAGCCGCCTTAACCATCCCTGCCTAGTCTGGCGGCGACTTGCGGGCGGCGTGCCGCCGCGCGGGCGAGAGTGGGGAATAGGCATGCGTTCGCAACAGGCCGCGCCGATGGCGCTGATGGAGACGGAATTCGGGTTTCGCGGCTTTGTCCGCCGGCAGGTGCTGCGCGCTGCCGGCCTCGCCACGGTCCTGCTTGCCGCGCTCATCCTCGCCTCGCTCGGCACCTGGAACGTCGCCGATCCGAGCTTCAGTCACGCGACCGACAATCCCGCCACCAATGCGCTCGGCTATCCCGGCGCCATCGTCGCCGATCTGCTGATGCAGTTCTTCGGCCTTGCCGCCGTCGCCGCCCTCGTGCCGCTGGTCGGCTGGGGCATCCTGCTCATGACCGCGAGAGGCGTCACCTCCGTCTGGCGCCGCGCCCTGGCGTGGTTCGGCGCCGCCGTGCTTTCGGCCGGAATCGTCGGCTGCGTCGTGCCGCCGCCGACCTGGCCGCTGCCCTCCGGCCTCGGCGGCGTGTTCGGGGATATCCTCCTGAAGCTTCCCGGCATGCTGGTCGGCGGCTATCCGACGGGCTTCGCGGCGATCCTTACCGCGATCGTGCTTGCCGGCCCCGCCCTGTGGCTGCTGATTGTCGCCAGCGGATTTCCCGGCAGCCTGCGCATGAAGCGCCGGAGCGTTCGTCCGCAGCCGGCCGGCCGCGCCGGCCGTGCCGCAGCCGTCCGGGACCTTGCCGATGACGATGGCGACGACGAGCCCGGCACGGTCGAGCTGGCGCTCGGCGTCGCCACCCATTGGTGGCTCTCCGGCCGTGCCCTGCTGCGCCGCAAGCTCGGCGCGACCTACGCCGCCGGCGCCCGCCGCCATGAGGACGACGATCCGCTCGACGATTTTGACGAACCGGCCCTTCGCGCGGGCGGTGCCCGCGGGCGGGTCGAGCCCGGCTTCGACGCTGCGCCGCGCGTCAGCCTCGAGCCGACGATGGACGATCTTGCCGACGACGAGGATTTCGACGACGACATGCTCGTCCGCCCGACGCCCGCCGGCGCGGAGATACGTCATTTCCGCTCGCCCGCGCCCGCGCCCGCTGCCGCACGCGTCGAGGCGCCGGCGCCGCGCCCGCAGCAGGGCGGCCGCATCCAGCGCGAGGCGCAGCGCTCCTTCATCGACAGCGGCGAGTTCGAGCTGCCGTCGCTCCATTTCCTCGCCGAAGCCAAGGCGGTCGCCCGCGATGCCTCGCTTTCGAAGGAAGCGCTGGAGCAGAACGCCCGCCTGCTCGAAGGCGTGCTGGAGGATTTCGGCATCAAGGGCGAGATCATCCATGTCCGCCCCGGCCCGGTCGTCACGCTCTACGAGCTGGAACCCGCCCCCGGCATCAAGTCGTCGCGCGTCATCAGCCTCGCCGACGACATCGCCCGCTCGATGAGCGCCATCGCCTGCCGCGTCGCCGTCGTGCCGGGCCGCAACGCGATCGGCATCGAGCTGCCCAATGCCAGGCGCGAGACCGTCTATCTGCGCGAATTGCTGGCGAGCCGTGATTTCGAGCAGACCAAGACCAGGCTGGCGCTCACCCTCGGCAAGACGATCAATGGCGAGGCGGTGATCGCCGATCTCGCCAAGATGCCGCATCTGCTCGTCGCCGGCACGACCGGCTCCGGCAAGTCGGTGGCGATCAACACCATGATCCTGTCGATCCTCTACCGGATGACGCCCGAGCAATGCCGGCTGATCATGATCGATCCCAAGATGCTGGAGCTTTCCGTCTATGACGGCATCCCGCATCTGCTCACCCCTGTCGTAACCGATCCCAAAAAGGCGGTGGTGGCGCTGAAATGGACCGTGCGGGAGATGGAGGACCGCTACCGCAAGATGTCCAAGGTGGGCGTGCGCAACATCGAAGGCTTCAACCAGCGCGTTTTTGCGGCCAAGAAGAAAGGCGAGACCATCACCCGCACGGTGCAGACCGGCTTTGACCGGGAGACGGGCGAGGCGATCTACGAGACGGAGGATCTCGATCTGGAGCCCATGCCCTTCATTGTCGTCATAATCGACGAGATGGCCGATCTCATGATGGTGGCGGGCAAGGACATCGAGGGCGCGGTACAGCGCCTGGCCCAGATGGCGCGTGCGGCCGGCATCCATGTCATCATGGCCACACAGCGGCCCTCGGTGGATGTCATCACCGGCACGATCAAGGCGAATTTCCCTACGCGCATCTCCTTCCAGGTCACCTCCAAGATCGACAGCCGCACCATCCTGGGCGAGC
>CAYYZC010000211.1:0-5649 GCA_964475605.1 uncultured Chelativorans sp. | reverse complement strand
CGGCGGCGCGCGCGGGCGCACCGACGTTCCGAAGATCGTCGACTGGTATATGGACGGCAAGATCGAGATCGACCCGATGATCACCCACACGCTGCCGCTCGACGAGATCAACAAGGGCTTCGACCTGATGCATGAAGGCAAGTCGATCCGCAGCGTCGTCGTCTATTGACCTTGCGGGAGGGGAACCTCGCCGGCGGCCGGACATTGTCAGTCCGGGTTGGTTCTCAAAGAGAATGATGATGCTTCGTCTACGAAAACTGCCGCTGCTCGTCGCTATCTCGATGCTGGCTCTTGCCGCCTGCTCGCAGGAAGAGGCCGTGGTGGTCGAGAACGAGCCGCCGGCCACCGGGGAGCCCGAGGCGCCGCCGGCAACGGGAGAGGCCGACGAGCCGGCCACGTCCGGCGACGGCGATCGGACCACCGAGGGCATGGAGCGCCTGCGCGAAGGCGCCGGCGCCATCCTGGAAGGCGGTCGCATTCTGGGCGAGGAAGCGCGCGAGCAGGCCCGGCAGGCGCTCGAGGATGCCGGGCCGGCGCTCGACCGTGCCGGCGAGATTTTCGGCGAGATCGGCCAGTCCATGAACGAGATCGCCGGACAGGCGGTCCGCGACCTCAAGACCGCGGCCGGGCTGCTGGAGCAGCGCATCGCGGAGGCGACCGGCGAGCCGGAGCCCTTCACCGGCGATCCCGCCGCAATCCTCGCGCCGGCGGACGAGCTGAACGCCGACACCAGGGCGGCCGCGCGCGCCGGACCGGCCGGCGTCGGTCCCGACTATGTCGGCGTCTGGGCGGCCAGCCCGGAAGCATGCGCAAGGATCGACGTGGAGGCGGTCGAGCTCTTCGCCGTCATCACGCCGACCACGATCCGCCGCTATGAGAGCGTCTGCAATTTCGAGCCCGGCGAAATGACGGAGGAAGGCGTCATGCTGGACGCCTCCTGCGTCGCCGAAGGCAGCATGGAGGAGCGCAGCATCACGCTCGGCATGGCCGATCCGGATACGCTGGTGATCGGCGCGCCGGATTCGCCGGTGACGACGGAGCTGACGCGCTGCCACCTGCCCGAGGAATGAGGGCGCACTGCCCTCGGAAATCGCTGCCGTGAACGGTCCGGCCATCTTCGTCGATGCCGACGCATGTCCGGTCAAGCAGGAAGTGGTGCGTGTAGCCGAGCGGCACGGACTGGCGGTCACCTTCGTCTCCAATGGCGGCTTGCGCCCGTCACGCGATCCGATGGTCCGCCATGTCGTCGTCTCCAAGAGCGCCGATGCCGCCGACGACTGGATCGTCGACAATGCCGGTGCCAACGACATCGCCGTCACCGCCGACGTGCCGCTGGCCGCACGTCTCGTGCCGCTCGGCGTCCATGTGCTCGGCCCGACCGGCCGGCCCTTCACGCCCGAATCGATCGGCATGGCGGTCGCCATGCGCGACCTGAAGCAGCATCTGCGCGAGACCGGCGAGATCAAGGGCTACAATCCGGGCTTCTCGGCGAGGGACCGTTCGGAGTTCCTCTCCGCCCTCGACCGCACGGTACGGCGCGCCCTCAAGGCCGGCAGCTAGCCGGCTTCGCCCCGAAATGATATCATCCTGATATCAACAGGAGCCCGAACCATGGCCAGCATGGTGATACGCAACATCCCGGATGACGTCATGAAGCGTTTCAAGGAGCGCGCCAAGGCGGACGGCAAATCGGCGGAAGAACTGGGCCGCGACGCGATCATCGAGAAGGCGAAGCCGTCGCGCGAAGAGATTATCCGCAGGATGGACGAGATAAGGTCCAGGTCGAAACCTGTGGATGCAGAGACGATGCGGCGCATTATGAGAGAAGCCAGGGAGGAACGGGACGCCAGGCCCTACCTGCCGGACTTCCCGTGATCATCGATGCCAACATTCCAGTCTATTGGGCGGTGCCAGGCAGCCATTCAGTGCCGGCAACGGCAATCATGACGCGGCCGGATCTGGCGGCGCCCGGCATAATCCTGCCGGAGGCGGCAAACGCCCTGTTGAAACACGCCAGAGCGGGCACGATTGCCTATGGCGATGTCGCCGACAGCATCGCGACGATCGGAATGGCGATCGAGACATTGGTACCGGATGCGACACTCGTGCCCGACGCCATCGCGATCGCCATCGCCGAAAAGCACAAGATCTACGACTGCCTCTATCTTGCGCTCGCCCTGCGGCGCGGCGAGCCGCTGGTCACAGCGGACCGGCGCATGGCCGCGATCGCCGGCAGGCTCGAAATCCAGACCGAGTTGATCGAGCCCGTTTTGTGAAAGATCCCTGTACGATCATGGACGACCAGCGGATGGGCGCCTGATTCATCCTGTAATCTTGCCGCACCAAGCTCCTGTTTCTATTGTTCTTTCTGTTTCTTATCCCGAATTTTATCGCCCCTTTGGGTTGCGTTCGGGCGCTTGAGCAAGCAATTATTGCGGGCGCCGCCTGCATCATGCGGGCCTTTTCAACAAATCCAAGGAGGTGGGACGGGTGTCCGACACCGCGACGATCTATTCCGTAAATCCCGACAACGACACTCTGGGCGGCCGCCTGTCTCGCGCCCGCGATGCGGCCGGCCTGACGGCCGCGCAACTCGCCCGCAGGCTGGGCGTCAAGTCCTCGACGATCCAGGCCTGGGAAAGCGACCGCTCGCAGCCGCGGGCGAACCGCCTGCCGACGCTGGCCGGCATGCTGGGCGTCAGCCTGTCCTGGCTGCTCCACGGCATCGGCGCGGCACCCCGCGACGAAGGCGGATCGGAACTTGCACAAAGCCTGACGCTGCAACTCGGCCGGCTCAAACGCCTGCAGCAGGAGACCACCGACATTCTCGGCCAGCTCCAGAGCGACCTCGATCGCCTCAACGAACGCGCATGACCGGCTTGCGCCGCCGGGGAGGTGACAAGCCGTGCGGCTTCAGCTAGTTTGATTCCAGTCGAGGGCAGCGATGCCCTGCCGGTCTGCGGGAGAGAGCAGCATTTGCTGCCGCCGAAGGGGAAATCGCCCGAAATCTCTCAGGCAGAAGAACCGTAGACGGGTCAAGACACTCTGGAAAGTCGGGGCTCATGCCCCGCGCCGAAGGTGTAAGCACGACCGACAGGGTTCCGGTCGCGCGAGTCTCTCAGGCTTCCGACAGAGGGGCGCGAACTGCCGCATGTCGCGGCTGGTTGGTGCTGCTCTGGAGGTTGAATGACCGAATCACCCGGCGAACTCAGGCAATTGCCGCTCGAGGACATGCACAAGCGGGCCGGAGCCCGCTTCGGCGGCTTCGCGGGCTGGTCCATGCCCATCACCTATCCTCTCGGCGTGATGAAGGAGCATCTTCACACGCGCCGCGACGCGGGCCTGTTCGACATCTCGCACATGAAGCTGTTCCTCGTCACGGGGAACGGGGCGCCGGCGCTTCTGGCGCGGGCCTGCCCGCTCGACCCCGCCGCGATTGCCGACGGCCAGTCGAAATACAGCTTCTTCCTCGACGAGCAGGCAGCCATCACCGACGATCTCATCGTCACCCGCCTCGGCCCCACACGTTTCATGGTCGTCGCCAATGCCGGCAATGCGGCGGCGGACGAGGCGCATCTCAAGGCGCTCGCCGCCGGCTTCGACTGCCGTGTCGAGCCGCTCGACCGCGTCTTCCTCGCCCTGCAGGGGCCGCAGGCCGCATCCGTGCTCTCCGATGCCGGCCTCGACCTGTCGCATCTGGCCTTCATGCACGGCGCCGAGCCTCACCGGGACTGGTTCGCCAGCCGCTCCGGCTATACGGGCGAGGACGGATTCGAGATCGCGCTGCCTGCGGCGGAGGCGATGGACTTCGCCGAAAAGCTTCTTGCCGACGACCGCGTCGCCTGGATCGGCCTTGCCGCGCGCGACAGCCTGCGGCTGGAAGCGGGACTGTGCCTGCATGGACAGGATATCGACGCCTCCACCACGCCGGTCGAGGCCGGGCTGCTCTGGGCGATCCCGAAGCCGCTGCGTGAAAACGGCGGCTTTGTCGGGGCGCCGGCGCTCGCCGAAGCGATCGCTGCGGGCCCGTCGCGCAAGCGCATCGGCCTCAGGCCGGAGGGCCGCCAGCCGGTCCGCGCCGGCACGGCGCTCTTCGACGAGGCGGGCAAGCCTGCCGGCACCGTCACCTCGGGCGGATTCGGTCCTTCGGCCGATCACCCCGTCGCCATGGGCTATGTCGACAAGGCGTCGGCCGCCCTCGGCACAAGGCTTTTCGCCGAGGTGCGCGGCAGCCGCGTCCCCGTCGAGATCGCCGCCCTTCCCTTCACGCCGCACCGCTACCGCAAAGGATGATCTGGCAATGGCCACGACCTATTTCACGGAAGACCATGAATGGATCCGCGTCGATGGCGGTATCGCGACCATCGGAATCACCGACTATGCGCAAGAGCAGCTCGGCGACCTGGTCTATGTCGAGCTGCCCGAGACGGGCAGGACGCTCGCCAAGGGCGACGCTGCCGTCATCGTGGAGTCGGTGAAGGCGGCCTCGGACGTCTACGCCCCGGTCGACGGCGAGATCACCGAGGTCAACGACCGGCTCTCCTCCGAACCCGGCCTGGTCAACCAGTCGGCGGCCGGCGAAGGATGGCTGTGGAAGATGAAGCTCGGCGACGAAACCCAGCTCGAAGGCCTCATGGACGAGGCCGGCTACAAGGCGATGGTCGGCTAGCCGGCCGGATATCGAAGCAGCAAGTCAGGGACCACCCGCGCCCAGCTTGCCCCTCCCGGCCCACCGGCCGGAGCCGGCAAGGTCGGAGCGCCACCGCCAACACAGGATCGCCTCATGACCAATTCCGGCTTTTCTTTCGATAACCGCCATATCGGCCTCTCCGAACCGGACCGGCGCGACATGCTGAAGACGCTGGGCCTGCCTTCGATGGAGACGCTGATCTCGCAGGCGGTGCCGAAGTCGATCCGCCTCGACCGGCCGCTCGACCTGCCCCCGGCGCTCGGCGAGGCCGATGCGCTGGCGGAGCTTGCGGCGAAGATGCGCGCCAACAAGGTGCTGAAGAGCTTCATCGGCACCGGCTATCACGGCGTCCATGTGCCGCCGGTGATCCAGCGCAACCTGTTCGAGAACCCGGCCTGGTACACCGCCTACACGCCCTACCAGTCGGAGATCAGCCAGGGCCGGCTGGAGATGCTGTTCCATTTCCAGACGCTGGTGACGGAGCTCACCGGGCTGCCGGTCGCCTCCGCCTCGCTGCTCGACGAGGCGACGGCCGTCGCCGAGGCGGTGGGCATCGCCTGGCGCCATCATCGCTCGAAGCGCGACCGCGTCGTCATTGCCGGCGCGCTCCACCCGCAGATCCTCGACGTCGTGCGCACGCGCACCGAGCCGCTCGGCATCGAGCTCACCGACACGATCGGCGATGGCGACGTCGCGGCCGTCGTCATCCCCTGGCCCGACACGTTCGGCGTCTATCGCGACCATGGCGAGACGATCGCCCGCGCCCGGGCGCAGGACGCGATCGTCATCTTCGTCGCCGATCCGCTGGCGCTGACGGTGACCGAAAGCCCGGCAGGGCTCGGCGCCGAGATCGCCGTCGGCTCGATGCAGCGCTTCGGCGTGCCGATGGGCTATGGCGGGCCGCATGCGGCCTATTGCGCCGTCTCCGACCGGCTGACCCGCCTGATGCCCGGCCGCCT
>CAYYZC010000210.1:1225-5697 GCA_964475605.1 uncultured Chelativorans sp. | reverse complement strand
TGCCGTGGCTGATGTAATTGACCGCGTCGTAACGCGTCATCTGCTGTTCCTGCAGGAAATAGGCGGCGTGGCTCTCGCGCTCGGCGAAGATGGCGACGAGCACATTAGCGCCGGACACTTCCTCGCGCCCCGACGACTGGACATGGATGACGGCGCGCTGGATCACGCGCTGGAAGCCGGCCGTCGGCTTGGAATCCTCGTCATAGCCGGTGATCAGATTGTCGAGCTCGGCATCGATATAGGTGGTGAGCGTGTTCTTGAGCTCGTCCAGATTGACGTTGCAGGCACGCATCACCGCGGCCGCGTCCTGATCGTCGAGTAGCGCCAGGAGCAAGTGCTCGAGCGTCGCATATTCGTGGCGACGCTCGTTGGCCAAGGTCAGCGCCTGGTGCAGTGCCCGCTCGAGGCTTTGCGTGAAAGCCGGCATTCAAGACCTCATTTCTTTTCCATCACGCATTGAAGCGGATGCTGGTGTTGCCGGGCGAAGTCCATGACCTGGGAGACCTTGGTTTCCGCCACTTCGTAGGTGAAGACCCCGCACTCGCCGACGCCGTGATTGTGCACGTGGAGCATGATGCGGGTCGCATCCTCCCTGTTCTTCTGGAAAAACCGCTCCAGTACGTGGATGACGAATTCCATTGGCGTGTAGTCGTCATTGAGAAGCAGGACCCGATAGAGGCTGGGTTTCTTCGTCTTCGTTTTCGTGCGGGTTATGACTGCGGTGCCGCGGCCGGGGGGAACGCCGCCGCCCTCACCTTGCATCGTCGCGTCCAAAGTCAGCATGCCATTCCCGCTGTTCTTGGTGCTCCCTTCTTCTGACGACCCCTCGTCGGACAATGGGATGTAGGAATTCCGCCTGGGATTGTAAGGCCTTCTGACGCGGTGACAATATGGATGCGTTCACGACATGGCGAAATTCGGACGGGGCCGGCGATGCCCTTGTCGGCAAACGAAAAACGCCTGCCGGCAGCAGGCCGGCAGGCGTCGAACGAGCGGCGGGATGCGTCCGGGCGGACGGGACCGGCTGAACTCACTTCGTCCCGGCGGCGGCCGATTCGAACGGCTTGCAGGCATCCCTGGCGACGTCGGCATAGAGCTCGCCGATCCTGGCGGCCTGCGCGACGAAGCTCCCATAGGCCTGGCGCGCATAGTCGGCCTGGATCTCGACGGCCTTCTCCAGCGACTTCGCCGAGATCAGCTTCTCGAGCGCGGCGCTGCCTTGCGCGTAGGTCTTCCTGGAATAGTCGCCGGTCTCCGCGGCGATCGACTGCATGCCTTTGGACAAGGCGGCGAAGCTCTTCAGGCCGGTGTCCATGAACTCCTGGCCGAACCTGCCGGCCTCTTCAAACGAATTGGCGGTCATTGTAGCGCCTTTCGGGGAACGGGCGTCGATGCGCCCGGGATTTGTGCATCGCATATAAATAGGATGCATCGCACAATCCTTCAAGCCGGGCTTGCTTGCGCCGCCCGGGGCGGACCCGGCCGCACCTCACCTATCGTCACCCGCCGGCCATCATAAAATGCCCGCATTCGGGTCAACGTTCCGCTTACCATAAACGGATTGGTAAGGCCCTGGACACTATCGTGCCCGACACAGGCGGCATCTCGCCCGTCGCCAACCGCAGCCATAGAAAAACATCAACAGGTGCAGCCGTGCGTCGCGTTACCATCGCTTCCCCCTCGCCCTTCGCAATGCTTCCGAACCTCATCCTGACCCTCCTCGTCGTCGCGTCGATGTTCTTCGTGGGCGTCGGGCGGGCGGAAGCGAACCCGCGCTATGCCGCCTTCGTCATCGACGCCAAGACCGGCCAGGTGCTGTTCTCGCGCCATGCCGAAGATGCCCGCTACCCCGCCTCGCTGACCAAGATGATGACGCTCTATCTGGTGTTCGAGGCGCTCGCGGACGGGCGCATCTCGATCTCGTCCCGCATTCCGATCTCCGCCAAGGCGGCAGCCGAGGCGCCGACCAAGATCGGCCTGCCGGCCGGCGCGACGATCGGCGTAGAAGACGCCATCGAGGCGCTCGTCACCAAGTCGGCCAACGACATCTCGACCGCGATCGCCGAGTTCCTCGGCGGATCGGAGCAGAGGTTCGCCAGGATCATGACCGACAAGGCGCGCCAGATCGGCATGAAGTCGACGACCTTCCGCAACGCGCACGGCCTGCCCAACAACGAGCAGCGGACGACGGCGCGCGACATGGCGATCCTCGGCATCGCGCTGCGCGAGCATTTTCCGCAGTACTACCACTACTTCTCGCTCAAATCCGCGGTCGTCGCCGGCAAGCGCTACGGCAACCACAACAACCTTCTCGGCCGGCTGAAGGGCGTCGACGGCATCAAGACCGGCTATATCCGCGCCTCCGGTTTCAATCTCGTCTCGTCGGTGGAGACAGGCGGGCGCAGCATCGTCGCCGTGGTCATGGGCGGGCGCACCAGCAGGACCCGCGACGCGCATATGGTAGAACTGATCAACACCTACCTGCCGCGCGCATCCAAGGGCTCCTCGGGGCCGCTGCTCGCCTCGCGCGGGAAATCCGCACCGCTCGCCGTCGCCTCGGCCCAGGCGCTGCCCAAGACCGACATTCCGACGCCGGTCTTCCGTCCGACGCCCGTCATCCATGCCAGCGCGCCGATCGCCGCCAACGCATATGCCGCGCCGGAGAAGAGCGCCGTCGTGCCGCCCATGCCGGTGGCCGAGGCCGAGGCCGAATCCGAGGTCATGGGCGAAGGCTCCGTCGATCCCGTCGCCACCTCCTCGACCAGCCGTGACGGCTGGGCCGTGCAGGTCGCCGCGGCGCCGTCGGAGAGCGAGGCGCGCATCCTGCTGGAGAAGATGACGCAGCGCGCGCCCGATCTGCTCGGCTCCGCCGATCCCTTCACCGAGGTCTACAGCAAGGGCGGGATCACCTATTACCGCGTCCGCTTCGGCGGCTTCACCTCCAAGGATGCGGCCTGGAACACCTGCCATGCGCTGAAGCGGAAGAAGATCGACTGCTACGCCGCGCAGCTCTGAGGACCGCGCCCGCCGGCCGGAGCGACCGCGACAATCCCTGTTTGTGTATTGCGTATCGGGGGACTATTCGTGATTGGAAAGCAGGATATCCTTGGCTTCGTTGATCCGCGCCGCCAGGAAGGAACTGCCGCCGACATCGGGGTGCAGGCGCTGCATGAGGCGTCGATGCGCCTTGCGGATGTCCGCCGGGGTCGCCCCCGCTTCAAGACCAAGGACCTGATAGGCTTCCTGCTTGGTCATGGGGCCAGAGGCCGCCGCGCCCTCCTGCCGCGCACCCATATCCGCCTGCGCGTTGTCGCGCCAGACGGGAAAACGGCTGTCAAGATAAGTCTCCAGTAGCTGCCGGCTCTCGCCGTCGCCGGCAAGCTCTGCCAGCAGGTCGAGAAGCTCGCCCTCTTCGAGCGCGTCGAGCTCCCGCCCCTCGTAGCGGCCGGCAAGCACCACGCCCTGCAGCGCACCGGTGTCGTGGTCGAGCTCCATCTCGAGCGCTGCGGTGCGCACATGCGAGCGCCCGCCCGGCGACTTGCGTGAGCGGGGGCGGCTGCGGGCGCGCGCATACCAGCCCGTCGCCAGCGTGATCAGGACCGTCCCTATGCCCGCCCTGCCGAAGAGCAGCAGGATCACGCCCACCGCCCCGACCAGGAACGGACCGGAGACGCGCAGCGTGCCGGCCACGCGCTGCGCATCCATGCGCACGAAGGCCAGCGTCGCGAGCAGCACCACCAGGATGAAGGCCGACAGGTAGAAAAGGCCGATCATCGCGACCCGCCCGACCTGATATGCGAGATCATCAGCCGGTCGCTGGTCGAGCCGCGCTCCTCGAGCGCCTTCAGGCCGCCGGAGGCGTAGATTGCGACCGAGGACAGCAGACCGGCCAGCGTCGAGGCGGATGCGCCGTCGAACCGGAACCACGCCCCCTTGCTCAGCCGGGCGATCTCCTTGAAGGCCCGTTCGGCGGTCGGGTCGCGCCCTTCCTGAAAGATGAAGACGGGAACGCCGTGCAGCCCCAGTTCGCCCGCCTTCTGCGCCAGCCGGTCGATCTCCTCCTCCATCGCATCGCCGATGAAGACGAGCGCATCGACCTTCCCGCGCCCGGCTTCCTTGAGCGCGTGCGACAGCACCTTGCCGATCTGGGTCTGGCCGCCGCGACAGTCGATCCTGACCATCAGGTCCTTGAGCGACCGCGCATCGGAGACGAAGCGCGACGAGCGGCATTCGCCGAAACCGCGGAAATAGACGAGCTGGACGCCGAGGCCGGTGTTGCCGACCGCATCGAACATCTCGGCCTGTAGCGAGCAGGCGAGATCCCAGGTCGGCTGACGGCTCATCGTCGCATCGAGGGCGAGGATCAGCCGGCCGCCGCCGCCGTCGCGCCTGGGCGCCATGGCGCGGGCCTGTCGCATGAAGGCCTCGACGGCGGACCGGTCGGATCTGGCGGTTTCCGACGGCACTGGCGC
>CAYYZC010000210.1:0-1125 GCA_964475605.1 uncultured Chelativorans sp. | reverse complement strand
CGCGCATCGGACAATACGTTCCAGCCCTATCACGGGCCGCGCAAGCCCTGCATCTCGCCTTACGGCTAAGAGGGCAGGATAGCTCACGAGACGAGGGCCCGGTGCAAGCCGGGCCCTCAAACTTGTGGCCGACCGGAATTACGGCCGGATCGCCGGCAGATCGCCGCGGCGCCAGTTCTCCTGCACCTCGCCGGCGAAATCCTCGAAACGCGCAGCGCCGATCGCCTCGCGGATGCCGGCCATCAGCGACTGGTAATAGGCGAGGTTGTTCCAGGTCAGCAGCATGCCGCCCAGAGCCTCGCCCGACTTGACGAGGTGATGCAGATAGGCGCGGCTGTAGTCGCGCGCGGCCGGGCAGTCGCTCTCCTCGTCGAGCGGGCGCGGATCCTCGGCATGGCGCGCATTCTTGAGGTTGATCTTGCCGCGTCGCGTATAGGCGAGGCCGTGACGGCCGGCGCGCGTCGGCATCACGCAGTCGAACATGTCGATCCCGCGCGCCACCGAGCGGAGGATGTCGTCCGGCGTGCCGACGCCCATCAGATAACGCGGCTTTTCGGCCGGCAGGAGCGGGCATGTCGCCTCGAGCATTGCCAGCATGACCTCCTGCGGCTCGCCGACGGCAAGCCCGCCGACCGCATAGCCCTTGAGGTCCATGACGCGCAGCGCGGCGGCCGAGCGCTGGCGCAGCTCCGGCACGTCGCCGCCCTGCACGATGCCGAACATCGCCTTTCCCGGCTGGTCTCCGAAGGCCGCCTTGCAGCGCTCGGCCCAGCGCAGCGACAGCTCCATCGCGCCTTCGATGACTTCATGCCTTGCGGGCAGCGCGGTGCATTCGTCGAGCTGCATCTGGATGTCGGAGTCGAGCAGCCCCTGGATCTCGATCGAGCGTTCCGGCGGCATCTCGTGGACGGCGCCGTCGACATGCGAGCGGAAGGTCACGCCGGTCTCGCTGATCTTGCGGAGCTGCGCCAGCGACATCACCTGGAAGCCGCCGGAATCGGTGAGGATCGGCTGCGGCCAGCGGGCGAACTCATGCAGCCCGCCAAGCCGCGCCACGCGCTCCGCGCCCGGCCGCAGCATCAGATGATAGGTGTTGCCGAGGATGATGTCGGAGCCCAGCTCGCG
>CAYYZC010000209.1:0-5723 GCA_964475605.1 uncultured Chelativorans sp. | reverse complement strand
CCTATGAGATGATCGTCATGGCCTATGCCGACGGCGACCGCCGCGCGCTCAAGACCCTCCTGTCGCGCGAGGTCTATGACGGCTTCGTCGCCGCGATCGGCGATCGCGAGGCGCGCTCGGAGAAGATCGAATCCTCCTTCGTCGGCATCGACAAGGCCGAGATCGTCGCGGCCGAGATGAAGGGCAGCGAGGCGCATGTGACGCTGCGGATCGTCAGCGAGCTCATCTCGGCCACCCGCGACCGCACCGGCGAGGTGATCGACGGCGATCCCGAGACCGTCGCCGAGGTCAAGGACGTCTGGACCTTCGCCCGCGACACGCGCTCGCGCGATCCGAACTGGAGGCTCGTCGCCACAGAAGCGGACGATTGACCGCCGCCGCGGGGCCGCTTCCGGTGTCCCTTTCCGACGATTTCCGCCCCGTCGCCTTCGCCGGCCTTCCCGGCTGGCGCGAGGATCGCCACCTGCCCGCCTTCGAGGCGTTCCGGCGCTCCGCCTTCCGGGTCCTGGAAAAACCCTATCGCGACGGCGCGCTCGGCATCTCCTGCGCCAGCCTGGCGCCCGCCTTCGACGAGGCGCGCGGCGCGGCGATCGAGGACGACGAGGCGGCGCGGGAATTCTTCGAGCGTCATTTCGTGCCCTGCATCCATTCCGACGCCTCCGGCCGCGACGGCTTCGTCACCGGCTTCTACGAGCCGGAGGTCGAGGCGCGGGCCGCGCGCGGCGACGGCTTTCAGGTTCCGCTGCTCGCCGTGCCGGACGATCTGGTCGCGGTGGACGGGACCAACCGGCCGCCCGGCATGGACCCGTCGCTCGCCTTCGCGCGCCGCGACGGCGACGGGCTCGTGCCCTGTCCCGACCGCCGTGCCATCGAGAGTGGCGCGCTCGGGGACCGGGCGCGGCCGATCGCCTGGCTGCGGGACAAGGTCGACGCCTTCTTCATCCATGTCCAGGGCGCGGCGCGGCTCGCCATGCCGGACGGCCGCGTCAGGCGGATCACTTATGCCGCCAAGTCCGGCCATCCCTTCACCGGCGTCGGCAAGGTGCTTGCCGATCTCGGCGAGATCCCGCCGGCCGAGGTGACGATGCAGTCGATCCGCGCCTGGCTCGCGGCCCATCCCGACCGCGTCGACGAGATCCTGTGGCGGAACCGCTCCTATATCTTCTTCCGCGAGGCTGAGGTCGACGACCCGGCGCTCGGGCCGGTCGCTGCCGCGAAAGTGCCCCTGACGGCCGGACGCTCCATCGCCGTCGACCGGCTGCTGCACACATTCGGCACCCCGATCCATGTCGATGCGCCGCACCTCGCCCGTTTCGACGGCACCCCGTTCCGCCGCCTGATGATTGCCCAGGACACCGGCTCGGCGATCGTCGGCCCGCGTCGCGGCGACCTCTTCTGCGGCTCGGGCGCGGCGGCCGGCGAGATCGCCGGCGCCATCAGGCATGGCGCGAGCTTCTTCTTCCTCGTCCCCCGCCCGCTTGCCGGCGGAGCCGCGTGATGGGCCGGGACGGGCGCAGGCTCTCCAACGAGGACCGCATGCTGTGGGGCAAGGTCGCGCGCTCGGTGACGCCGCTGCCCGGCAAGGCGGCTCCGGCGACGGAGATCGAAACGGAGGATTTCGCCCGGCTGATCGAGGCGCCGGCCGGCGACGCCGGGATCGGCCCGCCGCGCAGGCTTGCCGCCGCCAAGGCCGCTCCCGGCCACGAGGCGCCGCGGCATCTCGACCGCACGACCCGCATGCGGCTCGGCAAGGGACGGCTGCCGATCGAGGCCAAGGTCGACCTTCACGGGCTGACCCAGGGCGAGGCGCATGCCCTGCTGCTCGAATTCCTCCACCGTGCCCATGCCGACGGCCGGCGCCATGTGCTCGTCGTCACCGGCAAGGGCTCGTCGCTGGGCAGCGAGGGGGCGCTGCGGCGCGCCGTGCCGATGTGGCTCGCCACGCCGCCCTTCCGTCCGCTGGTCGGCGGTCACGAGGAGGCGCTGCACCGCCATGGCGGCGCCGGCGCGCTCTATGTGCAGCTCCGGCGGTCGAGGCCGGAGCGGTGACGCCCTTCGGCGCCAGGCTGCGGGCGCTCCGGCGCGAGCGCGGCGTCAGCCAGAAGGAGATGGCGGAGGCGATCGGCATCAGCCCCGCCTATCTCTCGGCGCTGGAGCATGGCCGCCGCGGCCTGCCCAACTGGGCGCTGGTGCAGAAGATCGTCGGCTATTTCAACATCATCTGGGACGAGGCGGAGGAGCTGCAGCGGCTCGCCGCCTGTTCCGACCCGCGCGTCGTCGTCGACACGGCCGGGCTGTCGCCCAAGGCGACGCTCCTCGCCAACCGGCTCGCGGCCGAGATCGGCCGCATCGACGAAGAGGCGCTCGACGCGCTGACGGCGATCCTCGACGCGCATTCGCGCGACGTTTAGCCTTCGCCTCTTGCCATATGGCATAATATCTCTTATTTCTGCCGAAAGGAGATCCGCCATGCTAGAGGAAATTCCGCGCACACGGGCCGCTCCGGATATTCCGCAGATCACCGCCAGCGAAGCGGAAGCGATGGCGCGTGCCGTGACCAGGCTGTTTGCGAGATGGCAGGTTTCCGACGCGGAGGCGCGCGAGATCCTCGGCGGGCTCGCCGCCCGCACCTATGCGCGATGGAAGGCCGGCGAGCCCGGCCGCATCGACCGCGATCTCGCCACCCGCCTCTCGCTCCTCATGGGGATCCACAAGGGCCTGCGCTACCTCTTTTCCGAGCCGGAGCGGGGATATGCCTGGGTAAGCAAGCCGAACCGGGCCTTCGACGGCCGCACACCGGTAGAGGTCATGGCACAGGGGGACATCTTCTCGCTGGCGCGGGTGCGTTCCTATCTCGATGCCGAGCGCGGCGGCTGGTGAACGACGCCCTCCCGCTCGTCCGGGTGCGATGGCCCAAGGCCTGCCGGATCATCCGCTCCATCCATCCGCCGATCGACCTTTTCGAGGACATCGCCGATCCGCGGGACTGGGAGGCGCTGGCGTCGGCGGAATCGAAGACCAATCCGCGCCTGCGGGATCATCTCGGCCGGCTGGACCTGGTGCCGCCGGAACGCCGCGTCGGCGGACCCGGCGCAAGCTACCTCATGGCCCCGTTCGTCCATATCAGCACCGACCGGCCGGGGCGCTTCACCGACGGCACCTATGGCGTCTACAGCGCCGGCGACCGCGAGGAGGTCGCCATCCGGGAGGTGGCACATCATCACGGGGCGGCGATGGTGAATCATGGCGAGGAGCCCGGGTGGACGTCCCAGTTCCGGATGCTGGTCAACAGGCTCGACCTCGATCTGCATGATGCAAGGCCGCTCGCCCGGTATCACGACCCCGACGACTACCGGGCTTCGCAGGCGCTGGGGCAACGCCTGCGGGCCGGCGGCGCCAACGGCATCGTCTATCGCAGCGTGCGCTGCCCGGGCGGCGAGTGCGCGGCGATCTTCTGGCCCGATCTCATGGACGTCCCGATTCAGGCGGATCATTTCGACTATCACTGGGACGGCGAGCGGGTCGACAAGGTCCGCAATTGCCGGACCGGCGCGATCTTCGCGCTGTAGCCCACTTGTCGGAATCGCCTGCGCCGGAACGTCCTCTGCCCGCACAAGGCAAGGGAGAAGGACATGTCTGCGCGCAAGATGACCGTCACCGGCTGGATTCTGACCGGCCTGTTCGCCCTCTTCATGCTCGGCGCGTCGATCGCGCCGAAGCTTGCGGGCGCCGAAATCGCCGACGAGACGATGCGCCAGCTCGGCTGGCCGGACGGCTATGTGCTCCCGATCGGGCTGATCGAGCTCGGCTGCCTGCTGCTCTATCTCTACCGCGGCACCAGCGTGCTCGGCGCCGTGTTGATGATGGGACTGCTCGGCGGCGCGATGGCGACGCAGATCCGCGTCGGCAACCCGCTCTTCTCGCACATCCTGTTCTCGATCTATCTCGGCCTGTTCATGTGGGGCGGCCTGTGGCTGCGCGATCCGGCGCTGAGGCGCCTGTTCCCCTTGCGGCGGGCGTGAGTCGGACAACCGCCTTTCCGTCATGCTCGGGCTTGCCCCGAGCATCTGCATGCATTGGCGGAAAATGAACCAGTTCCAGCTACTTAGATCGAAAGCCGGGACAAGCCCGAGGATGACGACGCGAGCAGGACGTCTGTTGCGGAGCTGGGCTCAGAAGAGCGCCTCGAGTTCCTCGATCCGGTCGTTGACCAGCCAGCCATAGTAGTTCTCCTCCGGCAGCCGCGGCTGCCGGCCTGCCTGCCGGCGTTTCTCGTTCTCGGCCTTCAGCGCATGGGCGCGCTGTTCCGGATTGCCGACATTGTAGAGCGTGGCGGTGATGCCGGGATTGTTCGAGATGTCGAAGCCGGCG
This sequence comes from uncultured Chelativorans sp., assembly GCA_964475605.1. GTDB lineage: Bacteria > Pseudomonadota > Alphaproteobacteria > Rhizobiales > Rhizobiaceae > CAYYZC01. The sequence goes on along the minus strand of CAYYZC010000209.1, from coordinate 1,352 downwards.
ATCTCGCGATAGGAGTCGATCGACTTGCGAAGGGTCGCCGCGACATAGGCCAGCGTCAGGTCCGGATCCATGATGGTCTTGTAGACCTTTGCCGGCTCGCGATGGTCGAGCTTGGGCAGGCCGGAGACCTCGTGGACGAAATCGCTCATCTGCAGCGCGGTCAGCGGGTTGAGCTGTCCGATGCCGAATGTCTGCCCGGCATAGAAGGGCTGGAAGAAGGTGGCGCCGAAGCGGTCGTCGGGAAACCGCTTGCCGTCGACCGTGCGGCCGCGGAAATCCTGCTCCCACACCGCCTCGCGGCACGACCAGAGCCGGTAGCTGCCCATATCCTCGACGCAGCGGTCGAATTGCGGCCGGGCGACGAACTCGCCGACATCCTCGCCGCGATAGGAGAAGGACAGGCCGGAATTCAGATAGGAGACCGCCTTGACATAGTAGGTCTGGAGCCGGTCGTAGGCGTCGACATTGTAGGTGTGCTCGCCCACGATGGCGCCGATCATGTGGATCGGGTCGATGTCATAGTCGCGCGAGTTCGAAACGATCTTGGCGCGCAGCCGCTCGTCGGTCTGGAGCAGTTCGTAGACCTTGCGGTATTTCGCCTCGTAGGTGGTGGCGAGCGCACGGGTGCGGCTGGCCGATCCGAACGGGATGTCGGGCTGCTCCTCGAAGCGGTTGCCCGGCGGCACCGTCGTCTGCGCTGCGGCGGGCAGGGCCGCCGCAGTGAGCAGAACACAGAGGACTGTCCGCAGGATAGGGATCATACGCGCCTTGACGTCTCGTCGAAAGGAAGGCCGGCAACGATAGGCGCGGCCCCTGCCCAAGTCGAGGCCGTCCGTCTCAACAGATCGTCATCGCGATCGCCGGGCGGCGCCCCCACCCTTCCTTAAAGGATGAATCGCGACAAATCTGTGTTCTTCGCAAGATCGCCGACATGTTTGCGCACATAGTCGGCATCGATCTCGAGCGTCGTGCCGCTGCGGTCGGGCGCGTCGAAGGAGATGTCGTCGAGCACCCGCTCCATGACGGTCTGGAGGCGCCTGGCGCCGATATTCTCCACGCTGGCGTTGAGGTCGACGGCAATGCCGGCAAGCGCGTCGATGGCGTCTTCGCTGAAGGCGAGGTCGACGCCTTCGGTGCCCATCAGCGCCACATACTGCTTGATCAGGCTCGCCTCGGTCTCGGTGAGGATGCGGCGGAAATCGTCCTTCTCCAGCGCCCGCAGCTCGACGCGGATCGGCAGGCGGCCCTGGAGCTCCGGCAGGAGGTCGGAGGGCTTGGAGACGTGGAAGGCGCCCGAAGCGATGAACAGGATATGGTCGGTCTTCACCGGCCCGTATTTGGTCGCCACCGTC
>CAYYZC010000208.1:0-5796 GCA_964475605.1 uncultured Chelativorans sp. | reverse complement strand
GGGAAGACCGGCAGGCCGAAACTTTCGGCCGCCGCGCCCTTTCGCCCGGTCATGCTGTCGAATCCCGTGCAGGACGGCGATCTGGAGAAGATCGATCCGGCCGACTATGCGGCGGAATGGAAATGGGACGGCATCCGCGTCCAGACGGTGTCGGAACAGGGCGTGCGGCGGCTCTATTCGCGCACCGGCGACGACATCTCGCGCGCCTTCCCCGACGTCGTCGAGGCGATGGATTTCGAAGGCGCGCTCGACGGCGAGCTGCTGGTCGGCACGCCGCCCGCTCATGTCGGCACATTCTCCGACCTCCAGCAGCGGCTCAACCGCAAGACGGTGTCGGCCAAGACGATCGGCGCCTATCCCGCCTTCGTGCGCTGCTACGACATCCTGCTGGACGGCGGCGAGGACCTGCGTGGGCTCGCCTTCACCGGGCGCCGTACGCGGCTCGAGGCTTTCGTCGGCAGGCTCGACCCGCAGCGCTTCGACCTCTCCGTGCTGGTGCCCTTCGTGGATTGGCAGCAGCTCGAGCGGATGCGCAGCGCGCCGCCGCACCCGATCATCGAGGGCGTGATGCTGAAGCGGCGCTATTCCATCTATGTGCCCGGCCGGCCGAAAGGCCCGTGGTTCAAATGGAAGCGCGACCCGCATGTCGTCGATGCGGTGCTGATGTATGCGCAGCGCGGCCACGGCAAGCGGTCGAGCTTCTATTCCGACTACACATTCGGCGTCTGGACCGGGCCGGAGCAGGCGCCGGAGCTGGTGCCGGTCGGCAAGGCCTATTTCGGCTTCACCGACGAGGAGCTGCGCCAGATCGACAAATATGTCCGCGACAACACCGTCGAGCGCTTCGGGCCGGTGCGCTCGGTGCGCGCCGACCGGCGTCACGGGCTTGTGATGGAAGTTGCCTTCGAAGGCCTCAACCGTTCCTCCCGCCACAAATCCGGGATAGCGATGCGCTTTCCGCGCATCTCGCGGCTGCGCTGGGACAAGCCGGCGGCCGAGGCCGACCGGCTCGAAACCCTCCAGGCGCTGCTCGACGAGCCGAAGCCGAAAGGGAAAGCGCAATTTAAATAAAAGTTTACCCTGCTCCCCACATCCGCTTGTGCCGCGATCACTTTTGGGAACCAATAGGCTGGCGCCATGGTTTTCCGGGCGCAATCGAAGGAACTGCAATGATGACGGCAACCGCGAACAAGTCAGCAAGCCTCGGGGAGCTCGCCGCGTCGATCCGCGACCGGGTCGACACGGATGCGACCCGGCGCATGCTGTCGCGCCTGCCGCTGTTCCGGCTCGATCTCGACACGCCGGAGGATTTCCGCACCCAGCTCGCGCGGCTCGACCGCGCCGAGCGCGCCAGCGGCAGCCGGCGCCGCACCGGCTGACCGCCGCTGCACCTTCGGCCACTACACTTTTGAAAGAGCCCGATCGAGATCCTCGATCAGATCGTCGACATCCTCCAGCCCGACCGAGAACCGCACCGTGCCCGGATTGATCCCGAGCGCGGCCCGCGCCTCCTCGGCGAGGTTCTTGTGCGTCGTCGTGGCGGGATGGGTGATCAGGCTCTTGGCATCGCCCAGATTGTTGGAGATGCGGACGATCGACAACGCGTTCTGCAGCCCGAACGCCGCCGGCTTGCCGCCCGCCAGCTCGAAGCAGATCAGCGTCGAGCTCCCCTTCATCTGGCGCGCGACGATATCGGCCTGCGGATGGTCCTTGCGGCCGGGATAGATCACCCTGGCGATCTTCCGATACCCGGCCAGGTGATCGGCGATCCGTGCCGCGCTCTCGGTCTGCTGGCGCACCCTGAGCGGCAGCGTCTCCAGCCCCTTCAGCAGCGTCCAGGCGTTGAAGGGCGACAGCGACGGGCCGGTGTGGCGGAAATAGTCGTGCAGGTTCTCCTCGATCCATTTCCTGTCGGACAGGATGATGCCGCCGAGGCAGCGGCCCTGCCCGTCGATATGCTTGGTGGCCGAATAGACGACGACATGGGCGCCGAGCTCCAGCGGCTTCTGGTGCAGCGGCGTGGCGAAGACATTGTCGACCACGAGGCGCGCGCCGACCGAATTGGCGACGGCGGCGACATGGGCAATGTCGATCACCTCGAGCGTCGGGTTGGTCGGGCTTTCCAGGAAGAACAGCTTGGTGTTGGGCCGCACCGCCCGTTCCCAGGCCCCGGCGTCGGTGCCGTCGATCAGCGTCGTCTCGATACCGTATTGCGGCATCAGCTTCTCGATCAGCCAGCGGCACGAGCCGAACAGCGCGCGGGCGGCGACGACATGGTCGCCCGCCCCGACGCTGGACATCAGCGCCGTCGAGACGGCCGCCATGCCCGAGGCCGTCGCCCGCGCATCCTCGGCCCCTTCGAGCTGGCACATGCGGCGCTCGAACATGTCGACGGTGGGATTGGCATAGCGCGAATAGATGAAGCCCGGCTGCTCGCCCCTGAAGCGGGCCTCGGCGGCTTCGGCGCTGTCATAGACGAAACCCTGGGTGAGATAGATCGCTTCCGACGTCTCGCCGAACTGCGAGCGGCTGGTGCCGCCATGGACGAGCGCCGTCGCCGGCTTCCAATTGCTGGTATCTGTATTCGACATGGGGGCCTCAAAACGCAAAAAAACCGGCCGCAACAGTCGCGCCCGGTTTTCCTCGCGCGGCCACTTAGCGACTTGTTTAACGTGGCTGCAAGCCGACCGGCCAAATCACCACGGGATAAGCTCCCCTTAACGGCTCGATCCGCTTGCGTCAATCGCCGCCGCCATTAGGGTCGGCTCCAAATCGAGACGTGCGCTCGATCCGCGAAACGGCCGGCGAACGGGTGATCGGATCCGGAGCCGCGCCCGGCTCCCTGGAGAGAGAAATTGCGCAGCAGCGGCATCCTTCCCGACCGCGATATCGCCGCCCTGTTCGACACCGGCGCGCTCAGGTCGCCGCAGCCGCTCGACGAGGACCAGATCCAGCCGGCAAGCCTCGACCTGCGGCTCGGCGACACCGCCTATCGGGTGCGCGCCAGCTTCCTGCCCGGCCCGCAGAGCAGGGTCGAGGACAAGCTGGAGCGGCTCAAGCTGCACGAATTCCCGCTGAAGGAAGGCGCGGTGCTGGAGACGGGCTGCGTCTATCTCGTCCCGATCGCCGAAGAGCTGGCGCTGCCGGGCCATATCTCCGCCTCGGCCAATCCCAAGAGCTCGACCGGCCGGCTCGACATCTTCACCCGAGTCATGGCCGACCGCGCTCAGGAGTTCGACAAGATCCCGGCCGGCTATCGCGGCCCGCTCTATCTGGAGATCAGCCCGCGCACCTTCCCGATCATCGTGCGCAGCGGCTCGCGGCTGTCGCAGATCCGCTTCCGCACCGGCCATGCGCTGCTCGGCGAGGACGAGCTGCGGGCGCTGCACGAGGCCGAGACGCTGGTGGCCGCCGAAGAGCCCAACATCTCCGGCGGCGGGATCGCGCTTTCGATCGACCTTTCGGGCGGCGACAGCCGGCTGATCGGCTATCGCGCCAAGCACCACACCGCCGTCATCGACGTCGACCGCCGCGCCGTGCACGACGTCGCCGATTTCTGGGAGCCGCTGGAGGCGCGCGGACGCGGCGAGCTGATCCTCGACCCCGACGAGTTCTATATCCTGGTCTCGCGCGAGGCCGTCCACGTGCCGCCCGGCCATGCCGCCGAGATGACGCCATTCGACCCGCTGGTCGGCGAGTTCCGCGTCCATTATGCCGGCTTCTTCGATCCCGGCTTCGGCCATGCGGCGAGCGGCGGGCTCGGCAGCCGAGCCGTGCTCGAAGTGCGCAGCCACGAGGTGCCGTTCATCCTCGAGCATGGCCAGATCGTCGGCCGGCTCGTCTACGAGCACATGCTGTCGCGGCCCGGCCGGCTCTACGGTGCGGACCTGAAATCCAACTACCAGGCGCAGGGCCTGAAGCTCTCCAAGCATTTCAGGAGCTGACGGCGCGCCGGGACATGGTGGACGAGGGCGGCACCGGCCCGCTACAAGGACATGAACCGAGCACCCCGACGGGGATCGTCCCATGAACAGCGACCAGCACCGCCTGACCCAGCTCGAGATCGTCGCCAGCGAGCAGGAGAAGACGATCGAGGAGCTCTCGCGCGAGATCGCCGAGCAGTGGAAGCTGATCGACCGCCTGCAGAAGAAGCTCGACGCGCTGACTGAACGTTTCCTCGTGCTCGAGGAGAATGCCGCCCCCGAAACGCCGATCACCAAGCCGCCGCACTGGTAAGAGGAGCCGATGAGCCGCGAAGACAGGATGGCACGCGCCGGCGACTATGTGCTCGGGCTGATGGACGAGCGGGAGCGCGCCCGCGCCGAACGCGACATGACGCTCGATGCGGAGTTCCGCGACTGCGTGCGGCTGCTCTCCGAGCGCATCGCCAGCCTGCGGCCCGGATCGGCGGAGCAGGCCGGAGAATCCGATCATTCATGGCAGGCGATCGCGAGCCGCATCGCCGCGATGCCGCAGATGGCGCGCGACGACGCCTTGCGTGATCGCATCGAGCCGGCGCTGCCCGGACCCGACCCGACCCGGAAAGGCATGCTCGGGCTCCGGCGTCCCTTCGCCGCCGAATTCCAGGGCCTGCGCGGCAGCCTGATCGCGCTTTGCCTGGTGGCGGCCGCCGGCTTCGGCTTCCTCGTCGGCGCGGCGACGGCGCCGGCCGCGATGCCGGTGGCGGTCGCGATCCTTGCCGATGAGGGCGGAGAGGCCGGCGCCCTCCTCGAACGCTTCGCCGACGACAGGATACGCATCCTGCCGCTGCGGGCGCTCGACATGCCGGAAGGCAAGGTGATGCAGCTCTGGACGGTCGCAGCGGGCGCGCCGCTTTCGCTCGGCGTCGTCGGGGAGCGCGGGGAGACCGTCCTGCCGTCGTCCGGCCTGCCGCCGGCGCAGGCGGGCCGCGTCTACCGGATCACCCTGGAAGATGCGCCGGGCTCGCCGACGCAAACGCCCCTCGGCCCGGTCCTGGTCAGCGGATCGGCCGTGCATCCGCCGCGCTGAGGGCGGAAACGCGACCTGCCGGGCGCAGCAGCGGCAGCGTCGCGGCGAGGCCCGCAAGCGCCACGGCGGCGAGATAGAAGCCGAAACCGGTCCAGCCTCCATGCTCGATCACCACGGCCGCGACCGGCGGGCCGGCGACCGTGGCGATGCCGCCCGCCTGCGTCACCAGCCCGAACGCGACGGAGACCGATCCCTGCGCCGGCGTGACGAAGGGGATCGCCGCGAACAGCGCCGAGGCGACCAGAGCCCCCGACAGCGCCAGCACGACGACCGACGCGGTCGCCGGCAGCGGCGTCTGCATGACGAAGGCCGGAACCGCGACGAGCGCGCTGGCGGCAAAGCCTGTCGCCGCGAGCCCGGCCATGAAGCGGGGGCCACGGCCGCCGACCAGCACGCCGGCGAGAAGATTGCCGAGCGGCGCGGCGAGGATCATCGCGCCGGCCGACCAGAGATAGCGCCCCGCCCCGGCGCCGGAGACATAGGCCGGCAGGAAGGCGAACATCGACACCGACAGCACCACGAAGGCGCCGAAGCCGAGCGCCAGCAGCACGATCCGCCGCGACAGTGTCGCGGCGATCCCGGCGCCGGCACCCGAGCCGCCCTCGATGCGGCAGCGGGCGAGCAGGACGAGGGCAACCGCGGCGAGTATCGCGAAGAGCAGCGTCATGGCGAGCAGGAAGGCCGGGGCACCGAAGCGCGGCTGGAGCAGGGCGGCGAGGAAATCGGAGACAGCGAAGCCGAGCGGCACGAAGCAGCTCCAGATCGCGAGCACCGGCCCCTTCCAGG
>CAYYZC010000207.1:4513-5812 GCA_964475605.1 uncultured Chelativorans sp. | reverse complement strand
GCGATGGCGGGCGGGATGTTATAGAAGATGAGCAGCGGCGTGATCAGGAACCCGCCGCCGACTCCGAACATGCCCGAGAGGAAGCCGACCGCCGCACCCATGGCGAGCAGCACGAAGACGTTGACGGACATTTCGGCGATGGGGAGATAGATGCCCACCCGACAGCTCGACACTCATGCTTTCTGTCCGCCGCTTCCGCTGGGACAGCCGGACCATCGATCGTTCTTGCGCCGACATTGAGGCGGAGTCAAACCAGGCGCCGCCCGCAAGGGCAAAATGAACTGTATGACGACGCAGTGTCGCCTTTTCCTCGTTTGGAAGCGAACCTCACCCGCGGTCGAGCAGCGCCCGCACCAGCTCGTCGTCGATCCGCCCGGTCGCCTTCATGCCGTTGTCGGACTGGAAGGAGGCGATCGCCGACTTGGTGCGCTCGCCCATCACGCCGTCGGCGGGCCCGGCATCGTAGCCGCGCTGGTTGAGGATCGTCTGCAGATTGCGGATGACCTGGTCCATGTCGATCTGGGCCGTGGTCGCCTCGCCCTCGGTCCAGTCGTCGGGGATATGGACGATATTGGCCTCCTCGTCGATCGGCTTCGCCTGCCAGAGCTCGACCGTGGCGCGCGCCTTCTCCAGTTGCTCGGGGCTGAGCGTCCCGGCGATCTCGTCGCGCTTGGTCGCGGCGTCCTTGTCGCCGGCGGCGGCGACGAGGTCGAACCATTTGTAGGCCTCGACCAGGTCCTGCCTGGTGCCGACGCCCTTGGCCGCCAGGATGCCGAGATTGTACTGGCTGTCGCGCACGCCGAGCTCGGCCGCCTCCAGGAACCAGCGCGCCGCCGAATCATTGTCGACCGCGCCGCCGGCGCCCATGGCGAAGAGCACGGCGAGATTGTGCATGGCGCTGGCATTGCCCTGCGCGGCGGCGAGCTGATACCAGGTCTTGGCCTTGGCGATGTCGCGCTCGACCCCGATTCCCTTCTCGTACATGTTGCCGATGCGGTATTGCGACGGCGCCAGCCCCTGGTCGGCGGCGCCCTCGTACCAGCTTGCCGCGACCGCCATGTCCTGCTCGACGCCGCGGCCCTCGGCATAGCGGTTTCCGATCTCGAACATCGCCTTGGGATCGCCCTCTTCCGCCGCGAGCCGCAGCGCTTCGGGGCCGATCTCCTCCGGCACGTTCATGATCCTGATTCCGGCCGGGGCGGGCTGCTCTTCCGCAGCCTCGCTCTGCGAAGCTTCCGCCAAGGCAGGTTCCGCCTGCGTCGCCGCGGCCTGCTGCGCCGCGGGCTCTTCCTCGAGCCA
>CAYYZC010000207.1:0-4413 GCA_964475605.1 uncultured Chelativorans sp. | reverse complement strand
CCCGTCCGGCTCGGCGGTCGCCGCAGCGGCTTGCTCGTCAACGGCCTCCACGGCCGCCCGCGGCTCCGCCTCGATCTCTTCGACGGCATCGGCCTCGACGCTCGCCGCCGCGACCGGAGCTTCGTTCGCCGCAGGCTTGACCTCGGCGACCAGCGTTGCCGGCGTTGCGCCGAGATCGGCCTCCGCATTGCCGCCGGTGAAGGAGCGGCTGGCCTGAAGCGCCAATATGCCGGCAAGGATGACGGCGACGCCCAGCATCAGCGTCCGCTTGCGGCCGCTGAGCAGGCCGGCGAGCTTCGAGCCGCCGCTGCGGCCCTTGGCGAGCGGCTTGCGCTTCATGATCTCCGCCTCGGCGGCCGCCGCCTGCGCGGCGCGGCGCGCTGCGGCGATGAAATCGGACTTGGCCGCATCGGGGTCGCCGGCCGCCGCGGAAGTGGCGCGCTCGTCGCGTACTCGGCGCATGATGGCGTGAAGGTCGGGCGCGCCGGAGCCCGGCTCCAGCGGCTGGTTGGCAAGCTCCGGCTCGAGCGGCATGTCGAGCACCGGCTCGGGCTGGTCCTCGCGGGGCTCGGTCTGCGGCGCAGCTTCCTCGACGACGGCCTCCGCCATCGCCTCGGCAGGCTGCCTGCCGCGGCCGACCTTGCCGGAGATCGCCCGGGTCAGCCCGCCGAAAAGCGAGCTGCGGCCAGGGCTCGGGGCCGCCTCGCCGCCGACCGGCTCGCTCTGCGCGGCTTCGGCCGCCGCCTGGGCTGCGGCCAGCGCCGGCGTGCGGGCGCGGGACTTGACCTTGGCGCTCGCCTTCTCCGGCTCGCTGCGCTCGGCCTGCGCATCGGCGAGCGGGAACTCGCCCAGCGTCGGATCGATGGAGGGCGAGTTGACGAAACCCTGTGCCGCGGCAGCCGCCTGCGCCGTCCGGCCGGTCGCGGCAGCGGTCGTCGTCTCCAGCGAGCCGAGACGGTCGACGATCTTCAGCAGCGTATCGTGGATCGCCTCGAAGGTGCGCGAATTGCGCTCGTCGGAGCGGCGCGAGAGCTGCTCCAGCGATTTCAGCTCCTCGGCGAGCGCGGCGACGCTCTCGCGCTCCGGGGCGCCGGTTCCCAGCGTGGAGGCGATATCCTCGGCGGCGCGCCGCGCCGCCTCCATCACGTCGTCGCGGTTGCGGGCGATGGCGCGCTCCAGCTCGTCCAGCCGGGGTCCCATGTCGTTCAGCGCCTGCGGGGCGGCGCCGGACGCAGCCACGCGCTCCGAAAGGGCCGCGACCTGCGTTTCGAGGCTGCGGATCAGCTCGGGGTCGATGCCGCCGGCATGCCGCGACGAGGTCTCCAGCCGCGTGGAGATATCCTCGAGCCGCTCTTCCATGTTGCGGATCGCCGGATCGCTCTTGGCCGGGCGCGATTCGAGCCTTTCGGTGAGGGCCTCGAAGCGCGCGTCCATCTCGCGCAGCAGGTCGGGATCGGATGCCGCGCCGTTGGCCTGCTCCCTGTGGGTGTCGATGTCGCGCAGCCGCTGCTCGAGGTCGCGATAGAGCGAATGGCCCTGCGCGAGCGCATCCTCATGGTGCTTCTCCATCAGTCCGGAGAGTTGGTTCAGGCGCTGGTCGAGATCGCGCATGATGTCGCTGACGTCCGGCGTGGCGGGCGCCTCGTCGAGGCGGCGCGCGATCGCCGCGATCTGGCCGTCGAGCCGGTCGAGCATCGCCGCCGGCACGTCGGAATGGACGGCGAGCGCGTTGACGCGCTCCGTCAGCACCGCCATCTGGTCGCGCAGGTCGCGCGCCGGGCTCTCCTCGGCTGCGTCGGCGATCTGCCGGGTCAGCGTCGCCAGCCTCGCTTCGATGCGCTCGAACGGCTCGGGATCGAAGATCGGCGCCGGCACGGCGGCAGCCGAGGCCGCCACGGCGCGCGAGATCTCGTCGAGGCGCAATTCGATCGCGTCGAGCGCCTCCGGGCCGATCCGGTCCTGATGATGGGCGAACTGGTCGACGGCCGTGGCCAGCGTCTTCAGCCTGTCCTCGAGCGAGCGCATGGCGACCGAGTTCGGCAGTCCGTCGACCGCCCCGGAGATCTGCTCGAGCCGCTCGAGCAGGGCCTGGAAGGCCGGATTGTCGGCGTTGCCGGCGGAAGCTTCCCGGAACCGCGTCTCCATCTCGCCCCAGCGGCTGTCGACCGAGCGCAGCGTCTCCTCGCGGGCGAGCTTGCCCAATTCGGCCTTGACCTCCTCCATCTCGAGGCGGAGCAGGTTGATGTGCCTGTCGTCGCCGCGATTGGCGAATTCGTGGATGATCGCGGAGAGCCGGTCGAACTCGGCACCGAGCTCGGCGGCTTCCGCCGTCGGCCGCGGCGAGTTCATCGCGCGCTCGATATCGGCCCTGAGGGCGGAGAATTCGCGGGCGAGGCCGGCGCTCATCTGGTGGCGCAGCTCCTGGCGCAGGTTGTTCAGCTCGCCGGCGACGTTGCCGATGCCGGCGGAAGCCTCGTCGCGCAGCGCCTGCTCGCGCCGCGCCGGCATGTGGCGTTCGTAGCGGTCGTCGGCATAGGGTTCGTAGGCGTCGTGGGCGCGGCGGGCATCCCCGTCGTCACGGAACGGGCGGCCGCGCTCGGCGCTGTCGTGGCGGCGGGGCTGGGCGCCGATCCTTTCGCCGAGCTCGTCGAGCGACTGGCTGATCTGCTCCAGCGTCGAGCTTGCCCTGCGCTGCCGGCCGGCGTTGATTGCGTCGAGATATGACCGTCTGCTGTTCATCGATGCGCCCGCTGCACGATCTGGTTGGTCCGGCCGGGGCTTCGGCGGGTCTTTCCGCGCATCCTCCCGCGCAGGAACACCGGCCGCATCCCTCACCGGGGCTCCGCGTGCAACGATGAACTAGATAGTCACGGGAAACCGGTTGAGGCACAATTCCCCAGACGTGGTAAACAAGCCGTTAACCAAACTTACCAAGTTCGAAATAAGCTTTGCCGGGCTTCCGGCGGGCTGCGGCAGCGTTACGCACTTGCGCTGCCCCTGCGTTATGGCTATATGCGCATAGACGAGAGTTGCGGTCGCCATGATCGCCTCGCATTTGTTCCACACCGATCCGGCAGCCTTTTCGCCCCAAGGGCTTCCTGATGTCATCCCGACCGACGGGATGAAGCTACGGGGAAAATTTCGTGATGATGAATATGATGCCGTCCAGCGATTCGATGGCAACCGCGACCGAAGTCGCAGATGGATACAAGCGTATCGGCGATGTCGCCAAGGAGTTCGGCGTGACGCTCAGGACGTTGCGCTTCTACGAGGACAAGGGCCTGCTTTCGCCCAGGCGCGAAGGCACGACGCGGCTCTATACGCACCGCGACATCGGCCGTCTCAAGCTGATCATGTTCGGCCGCAAGGTCGGTTTCTCGCTGCGCGAGGTCAAGCAGATGCTCGATCTCTACGATCCGAGCGGCGGCAGCCAGAAGCAGCTCAAGGTCGTGCTGGAGCGTTCCGAGCGCCAGCTCGCGAGGCTGGAAAAGCAGCGCAGCGCGGTCGACGAGGCGATCGTCGAGCTCAAGTCGGCGATGACCGACTGGCGCAACGCGCTCGGCAACCGCAAGGGCGCTGCCGCCTCGGCCTGACCCGACCGGATTGCCATGAAGGCTGCCCATGGAGGCGGGTGTGTCACCGATGCCCCGCCTTTTCTTTCGCGCAAATTTTGACGTTTACGCAAACGTCAAAATTTGCTAGGCAATGCGCCAGGGATCGCGCCGGCCTTTTTCCGCGTTCGGGCGGCGCGCGCTTCACGCCGTCCGGAGGATCATCATGCCGAGCTACAGGGCACCCGTCGAAGACACCTTGTTCGTTCTCAACGACGTCCTTGGCTATGACCGCCATTCCAACCTGCCCGGCTTCGCCGACGCGCCGATCGATCTGGTGGAGGCGGTGCTGAACGAGGGCGCGAAGCTTGCCGAGAACGTGCTCCACCCGCTCAACCGGGTCGGCGACGTCGAGGGCTGCGTGCGCCACGAAGACGGCTCGGTGACGACGCCGGAAGGCTTCAGGCAAGCCTACGACCAGTATCGCGAGGGCGGCTGGCTGGGGCTTGCCGCACCCGCCGAATATGGCGGCCAGGGCCTGCCCTACACGCTCCATTCGGCGGTAGGCGAATACATGTCGTCGGCGAACATGGCGCTGATGATGTATCCGGGCCTGACCCAGGGCGCCATCGCGGCGATCATCGCCCACGGCTCCGACGATCAGAAGCAGGCCTATCTGCCGAAGATGATCGAGGGGACATGGACCGGCACCATGAACCTGACCGAGCCGCATTGCGGCACCGATCTCGGCCTCCTGCGCACCAGGGCTGTGCCCGATGGCAACGGCGCCTACCGCATCTCCGGCCAGAAGATCTTCATCTCGGCCGGCGAGCACGACATGAGCGAGAACATCGTCCATCTG
>CAYYZC010000206.1:0-5823 GCA_964475605.1 uncultured Chelativorans sp. | reverse complement strand
CACCGCCAGCACGATGAACAGGCCGAACAGGCGCGGGCGCGTCAGGATCATCGCATAGCCCGAAAGCCATGCCGCCGTCGCCGAGCCCAGCGCGAACAGGAAGCCGGTGCGGTCGCCGAAGCCGATCGTCGCGCCCATCAGCCCGCCGATGATCAGCGCGCCGAAGACGACGATGATGGCAATGGCATTTCTTTCGACGTCGTTCTGCATTGATTCCTCGTAAAACGGCACAGCGGAGAAAACCATCAAAGCCGAAGACGGGCAAGGCGCCAAACGTCTCCTCCGGCGGTTCCCGCGCGGCCATGGCGCTTGTGCAACAGCGGTACGGACGGCGGGCAGCCGTTTTCGCCGGCCTCACCGCCGGAAAACTTGCCGCTCCGTCACATTCTTGCCCGGTTCGAGGCACAATCGCTTAACATCATGCTAAGCAATGTCTGCGCAATAGGCAGGCGGCGGGCCGGAACGGAGAGCCGGGCGGTCGACGGGAATGGCAGGGCATTGCGGGAACGCAATCGCATTCGGGGACAATTCAGGCATGGCATCTGCGCCTTCGCGGCTTGGTAGAAACCTGCTCGTCGTTTCGATCGCGCTGACAACCGGCCTTGCGGGCTGCACCACCGGCGCGCAACAGGCAGCCGAGTCCGAGCCCAAGCGCAGCAAGGAATATTTCGCCGAAGCCGAATACGGCGTGAAAGCAAGCCCGCGGGTCAGCGAGCTGAAGTCGGAGCTGCCGCGCGGCGGCGGCCGCTACAAGCTCGGCGAGCCATACAAGGTCCGCGGCCACTGGTACTACCCGCAGGAAGACCCCGACTACGAGGCGACCGGGCTCGCCTCCTGGTACGGCGACGCATTCCACGGCCGCCTGACCGCCAATGGCGAGATCTACGACATGACGCATCTGACGGCGGCGCATCCGACCATGCCGCTGCCGAGCTATGCGCGGGTGACCAATGTCGTCAACGGCTCGTCGGTGATCGTGCGCGTCAACGACCGCGGACCGTTCCATCGCGGCCGCGTCATCGATCTTTCGCGCCGCGCGGCCGAACTGCTCGACTACACGCAGAACGGCGTCGCCAAGGTCGAGGTCGAATATGTCGGCCGGGCGCCGCTCGAGGGGCGGGACGATGCCTTCCTGATGGCCTCCTACCGGCCCGGCAATGCGGGTCCCGATCCTTCCGACGGGCTGCCTTCCGGCGTCATGATCGCCATGGCGGGCTCGACGCCGCTATCCTCGGACAGGACGACGCCGGCCTTTCCCGGCACGCTGCGCGACGTGAAGGGCCAAGGTGCCGATGCGCAGCAGGCCGTGCCTGCATCCGCGCCGGCGGCGCCGGTCTATCCGTCCGTGCCGCTCGACACCATCGCCGAAGGCGATCCGGTGCTTCCGGCCGTCGGACCGATCGCGCCGGAACGTCCCGGCATCGGCCTCGCCAGGGCGGACGACGGCGGCAAGGCGCCGGCGACCATGCTCTCCTATGCCGACGAGCGGGTGAACAGCGCCTCTGCCGCACTTGCCGAGCTCGCCTCGGAGAAGTTGGACGCGGCTGCGATCCAGGCCTATTGGGAACGCCGCAACGACAGGCGGGAACCGGTTGCCGCTGCCAGCCAGGACTATGTCGCCGTCGGCACCTACGCCACGCTCGTCGAGGCTGAGACCATGGCCCGCGCGCTTGCCGATGCCGGCCGCACGGTGATCGAGACCGATCCCTTCGGCGGGGCGATCGTGCTGACGCTCCACGGCGACGGCCGCAACGGTATCGACGACATGCTGCGTTCTGCCTGGGCGGCCGGTGCCGAAGGCGCATTGACCGTCCGCAGGTGATCTATCCGGATCGTCCGGTCCCTGTCGTCCCGTCCGCCCCTTTGTCCAATGCGAAGCGCCGGCGCGGCGACTGCCAGCTTGATCCGCGCGGGGCCGCCTTGATAGCCTGCCGGCAGGGACATGATCCGGGTGGGTTGAGACACATGCATCGACGCGACATCCTGAAGGGCCTGGCGGCGCTCGCCGCCGCCTGCTTCCTCGCGCTGCCGGCTGCGGCGCAGGAACTCTACGAGACGCGCGCCGGACAGGCGCTGCTGGTCGAGGCGCAGACGGGGACGATCCTCTTCTCCAAGGATCCGGACAAGAAGATCCCGCCAGCCTCGCTCGCCAAGCTGATGACGATGGAGGTCGTCTTCAATGCGCTCAAATCGGGCCGTCTCACGCTCGACGATACATTCCTGGTCTCCGAGAATGCGTGGCGCACCGGCGGCGCGATGTCGGGCGGATCGACCATGTTCGCCGAGCTCGGCTCGTCGATCCGGCTGGAAGACCTGATCAAGGGCGTCATCGTCCAGTCGGCCAATGACGGCTGCATCATCATCGCCGAGGGAATGGCTGGGTCGGAGGCGAATTTCGCCCAGCTCATGACCGAGCGCGCGCGTTCGATCGGGCTGGAGAACTCCGTCTTCAGGAACTCGACCGGCCTGCCGGCGGAAGGGCAATATGTTACGGTGCGCGATCTCGCCAGGCTCGCCCGCCACATCTGGCACGAATATCCCGACTTCTACCGCTACTACTCGCAGACCGAATTCACCTGGAACAACATCACCCAGCGCAATCGCAACCCGCTGCTGGCGATGGATATCGGTGCCGACGGAATGAAGACCGGCTACACGGAGGAATCGGGCTATGCGATCGTCGGCGCGGTCGAGCGCGGCGACCGCCGTCTCTTCGCCGCCTTGAGCGGGATGGCCAACGAGCGCGAGCGCGCCGAGGAGGCGCGGCGCATCCTCGACTGGGGCATGCGCGCCTTCGAGAAGATCGAGCTTTTCGCCGAGGGCGAGGTGGTGGGCGAGGCCAAGACCTATGGCGGCGAGAAGCGCAGCGTCGCGCTCAAGGCGAAGGGGCCGCTTGCCGTCTTCGTTCCGATCACCAATCGCGACCGGATGACGGCGCGGATCATCTATCGCGGGCCGATCATGGCGCCGGTCGAGGAGGGGACGCGCATCGGCTCGCTGCATGTGACGATCGGCGACATGATGAGCCAGGAGACGCCGCTCTATGCCGCCGAGTCGGTCGGCGTGGGCGCGCTCCATCAGCGCGCCGTCGATGCGGTCGAGGAATTGCTGATCGGCTGGCTGAGGTGACGCGCATTCGGCTTCCCTCGCTGAAACTAAGTACCCTGCGATGGCGTTCATCCCGTCTCTGCCCTATCTCGCTACGGACATGAACTTTTCCGAAAACCGGTTCCCGCTTTTCGGCATCATGCTCTAGAGAGAGCAGCACGAAACGACATGAGTGCGGCGGTGGCGACTTGGCGAAAGGCTGTTTCATCACATTCGAGGGCGGCGAGGGCGCCGGCAAGAGCACCCAGATCCGCCGCCTCGAGCAGGCATTGGCAGATGACGGGTTCGATGTGCTGGTGACGCGCGAACCCGGCGGCTCGCCCGGCGCCGAGGCGGTCCGCCACGTGCTGCTCTCGGGCGCGGCCGAGCCTTTCGGCGCCAAGATGGAGGCGGTGCTCTTCTCGGCCGCCCGCTCCGATCATGTCGAGCAGGCGATCCGGCCGGCCATCGAGGCCGGGAAGATCGTGCTTTGCGACCGCTTCATGGATTCCACGCGGGTCTATCAGGGCGTCACCGGCGCGCTCGACCCCGATTTCGTCCGTGCGCTGGAGCGCGTCGCCGTCAACGGCATGGTTCCCGACCTGACGCTGATCCTCGACCTGCCGCCGGAGGAGGGGATGCGCCGCGCCTTCACCCGGCGCGGCAGCGATGCGCCCGACCGGTTCGAGAAGGAGACGATCGACATCCACCGCCGCCGACGCGAGGCTTTCCTGCAGATCGCCGCCGACGAGCCGGAGCGCTGCGTCGTCGTCGACGCCGCGCGGCCGGAGCAGTCGGTCGCCGACGAGATCGTCCGCATCGTCCGCGATCGCCTGGCGGAGCGCCGCATGATCGCCCGCGAGGCGGTGCAATGAGCTTCGAACGTCTCGCCCCTGAGCGCCACGACACGCTCGACGACATTCCCGATCCGGCCGAGAACCCGTCGCTCATCGGTCATGGCGAGGTCGCCCTGCAGGTGGCCGAGGCCTATCGGGCTGGACGGCTGCATCACGCCATGCTGCTGGCGGGGCCGCGCGGGATCGGCAAAGCGACTCTGGCCTTCCATGTCGCCCGCCACCTGCTGGCGTTCCCCGACCCGAAAACCGCACCGTCGGAATTCCGCCCGGCCGCCTCGGACGAGCAACTGTTCCGGCAGGTCGCCCAGGGTTCGCACCCGGCCCTCCTCCATCTGACCCGCCCGGTCAACGAACGCAGCAAGGGCTTCAAGACCGTCATCACGGTCGACGAGGTGCGGCGCATCGCACGCTTCCTGTCGATGACAGCTCATGACGGCGCCTACCGGGTCGTCATCGTCGACGCAGCCGACGACATGAACATCAATGCAGCCAATGCGTTGCTCAAGAATCTTGAAGAACCGCCGCAGCGTACTTTGTTCATCCTGATCTCCCATTCGCCCGGCCGCCTGCTGCCCACGATCCGGTCGCGATGCCAGTTGACGCGGATGCGCCCGCTGGACCAGGCGGAACTGATCGAGACTCTCGACCGGCTCGGCGCGGAGCCGCCCGCCAGGCCGGAACTCCAGGCGCGCCTCGCATCCCTGGCTCGCGGCAGCGTCCGCGAGGCGCTGATCCTGACCCGCTATGGCGGGCTGGAAGTGATCGATGCGCTTGCCAGGCTCACCTCCGCCGCGAAGCTCGATTTCACGGAGGCGACGCGCGTGGCCGAGGCGGTCGCGGCGCGCGACGGCGACCGCGTCTTCCGTATCTTCAACGAGGCGATGCTGGAGCGCGCCGGCGATCTCGCGCGCGCCGCGGCCGGGGAAGGGGACATTGCCGTGGCAGAACGCTATTCGCGGACCCATGCCGACATGGCCGTTACCATCGCGGAGACCGAGACCTACAATCTCGACCGCCGCCAGCATGCGATGGGGCTGATGCGCCGCCTGATCGAAGCCCATTCGGGATAGCCATTCCCGATCCGATGCGTTATCTGACGGCCACTTCCAGGGTGTGCCGCCACAGTTTCGGTTTCGAGCGACGCGCTTCAGTCCTTGTTCGTCGCATGTCGTTGTCCCGAAACCGCTCCACGCTTTGGGCGACATGCTTTTAGCCCTATACCGGTTCTCGATGACACACGAAAAATTCTACATCACCACGGCGATCTCCTATCCCAACGGCAAGCCGCATATCGGCCATGCCTATGAGCTGATCGCGACGGATGCGCTGGCGCGTTTCCATCGCCATGACGGCAGGGACGTGCATTTCCTCACCGGCACCGACGAGCACGGCATCAAGATGCTGCAGACGGCACGCAAGGAAGGCCTGACGGCAGCCGAGCTTGCCGACCGGAATGCGGCCTTGTTCAAGGACATGGCAAGGCTTCTCAATGCATCGAACGATGATTTCGTGCGCACGACGGAGGAGCGTCATCACCGCGCCTCGCAGGCGATCTGGTCGGCCATGGCCGCGAGCGGCGACATCTACAAGGGCGGCTATGCCGGCTGGTATTCGGTGCGCGACGAGGCCTATTACGACGAGGACGAGGTCGAGCTGCGCGACGACGGCGTGCGCTACGGCCCGCAGGGCACGCCGGTCGAGTGGGTCGAGGAGGAGAGCTATTTCTTCCGCCTCTCGGCCTATCAGGACAGGCTGCTGAAGCTCTACGAGGAACGGCCCGACTTCATCGGACCGGCCGAGCGGCGCAACGAGGTCGTCAACTTCGTGAAATCGGGGCTGAAGGATCTGTCGATGTCGCGGACGACCTTCGACTGGGGCA
>CAYYZC010000205.1:1959-5855 GCA_964475605.1 uncultured Chelativorans sp. | reverse complement strand
CTACCCGACCAGCTACCTGAAGTCGAAAGGGCTCGGGAAAGACTGTGCGCTGATCACCGACGGCCGCTTTTCCGGCGGCACGTCCGGGCTGTCGATCGGCCATATCTCGCCGGAGGCGGCGGGCGGCGGCGCGATCGGCCTGGTCAGGAACGGCGACACGATCGAGATCGACATCCCGAACCGGACCGTCAACCTCGCCGTTTCGGACGAAGAGCTGGAGCGACGCCGGGTCGGGCAGGACAAGGCCGGCTGGAAGCCCGCCGAGCCGCGCCGGCGCAACGTCACCACGGCGCTCAGGGCCTATGCGGCCTTTGCCGCCAGCGCCGACAAGGGGGCCGTGCGCCAGCTTCCGGAGTAGCGTTCCCTTCACGCTTCGGCCCACATTCGATCGCCGCCCGCGCCGCAAGGCCGGGCGGCTTTTTGCTGTGTGTCCAATCGGCAACATCGCGCCAGACTCGCCCCGTTCCGCCCATGCGCGATTGCCTGGACGCCCACTTCCCGCCACAAACCCGGAGCACCGATTGAGGCGTCCTCTCCCCGGTCGATCCGGAGAGGCGGAAGCCGCCTTCCGGGGGGCGGAACGATGATGGAAATGCGCGATCAAAAGCTCTCAGGACCGGTCGATTGCCCTCATGGCGTGCCCTTCGGCGCACGGCCGCTTCGTCCTCCGAAAGCCTGATCCGGAACCGATACTCGCCATGTGGAAATCCGGTAGCGTCGTCAGGGTGGGCTTTCTTTCAGCCGCAGTCTTTGCCGTGGCGGCGCTGGATGTCGACCGGGCCTATGCGCTGGACGACAAGCCGCGGGCCCCCGTCGCCCAGGAAAAGCGCAGCCCGTGGGACGTGTTCCGTTTCGGTTTCAACGCCTATCGCAGCGGCCACAAGGACCAGGCCGTCGAGGCCTATCGCTATGCGGCCGAGAACGGACAGATCGGGGCGCGGTGGAAGCTGGCGCGCATGTATGCCGAAGGCGACGGCGTCGCCCGCAACGACTATGAGGCGTTCAAGTTCTTCCAGGCTATCGCGCAGCAGGACGTCGAGGCCGGTTCCCCCGACGAGCCCTATGTGTCCGACGCGCTGGTGGCGCTCGCCAGCTACGTCAAGCGCGGCATTCCGGGCACGCCGGTCGAGCCGAACCTCGAGGCGGCGCAGGAATACTATATCCGCGCCGCGGCCAATTATCGTCACCCGGTCGCGCAGTACGAGATCGGCAGGATGCTGCTCGCCGGTGAGGGCGGCATGGAGAAGAACGTTCAGCAGGCCGCGCGCTGGTTCCAGCTTGCCGCCGAGAAGGGCCATGCCGGCGCCCAGGCGACGCTCGGCAACCTGCTCTTCAAGAGCGGTCGCGTCGTGCGCGGGCTTGCCATGATGACGGCCGCCTTGGAGCGCGCGGCGCAGGCCGACCGCGGCTGGATCCGCGACATGCAGGAAGAGGCTTTCGCGATCGTGGGCGAAGCCGACCGCCGCACCGCGATCGCGCTCGCCGAGGGCATGCTCGTCTCCGGCAATTGACGTCGGTACGTCAGCTTACCGGCCCAGCCTCTCGCGCAGCCAGGCGAGCGGGAAGGTGGCGAGCACGATGCCGCCCATCACCAGCGCGATCCCCGCGAAATGGAAGAGCGCCAGTTCCTCACCCAGGAACAGCACCGCCAGCCCGACGCCGTAGACCGGCAGGAGATACATGAAGATCCCGGCCGGCGAGGCGCCGAGCCTGCGCACGCCGTACTGGAAGGTGGAGAAGGCGAGCAGGGAGGAGAAGACGACGATCCCGGCGATGCCGGCCCAGGCGTTCGATGTCGCCGGCAGCGATGCGCCGCTGGCCCATTCCAGCAATGCGGCCGGCGCGAGCAGGACCGCGCCGGACAGGGCCACGAGGCAGAGCAGCGCCAGGTTGGAGAGCCGCTGAAGATCGCTCGATCGGTAGAAGATCGAATAGAGCGCCCAGGAAAGTGCTGCGCCGACGAAGATCAGGTCGCCGATATTGAAGTCGAGCCCTGCCAGTGCCGCCGGATCGCCGCGCAGCACGATCACCGCGACGCCGAAGAAGGCGATCGCCGAGCCGATCCCTTCGCGCCAGCCGATGCGCCGTCCGAAGAACAGCGCTTCGATGATGATGATCTGCACCGGCGAGGTCGTGTAGATCAGCGTCCCGTTGGTGGCGGTCGTATGCTGCAAGGCGAGATAGACCATGCCGCCGCAGATCCACATGCCGAGGACGCCGAGCAGCACGACCTGGCCCCAATGCCGCGTCGCGACCTGGGCCGCCGCCCGCCGGTCGCGGTAGAGGAAGGGCGCCAGCGCCAGGGAAACCGCGCACCAGCGCAGGAAGGCGAGCGTGAACGGCGCCACCTCCTCGACCACGCTGCGGCCGAAGACCATGTTGCTGGAAAAGAACAGCGGCGACACCAGCATGACCGCGATTGCGAGGCGGGTGCCGCGATTTGACCGGGAGTCCAGCGTGTTTCCTTCTGGATAGGGAGGATTGGAGCGGACGGAAGAGGGTGATACTAAGCCCGTCACCTTCGATCAATCCCGCTTCCGGACCTCTCGATGTCATCCAGATCCTGTCTGACCATCGTCCTCGCCGCCGGCGAGGGCACGCGAATGAAGAGCGCGATGCCGAAAGTCCTGCATCCGGTCGCCGGCCTGCCGATGATCGCGCATGTCGTCAAGGCGGCGACGGGCAGCGCGGCAAGCGACATCGCCATCGTCGTTGGGCGCGAGGCGGAACGCGTCCGCGAGGCGGTGGCGGGTTTCGCGCCGGCCGCCAGGACCTTCCTGCAGGCCGAAAGGCTCGGCACCGCCCATGCGGTGCTCGCCGCGCGCGAGGCGATCGAGCAGGGCCATGACGATATCGTCGTCGCTTTCGGCGATGCGCCCTTGCTGGAGCCGGACGACCTGGCGCGGCTGAGGGCCGAGCTCGGCGCCGGCGCAGATGTCGTGGTTGCCGGCTTCAGGACCGATGCGCCGGCAGGCTACGGCCGGCTGATCATGCGCGACGGGGCGCTTGCCGCGATCCGCGAGGATCGCGACTGCAGCGCCGAGGAGCGCGGCATCGATTTCTGCAATGGCGGCCTGATGGCGCTCTCGGGCGCCGATGCGCTCGGCCTGCTCGATGCGGTCGGCAACGACAACGCCAAGGGCGAGTTCTACCTGACCGATGTCGTCGAGATCGCCAATCGGCGCGGCCTCGAGGTGGTGTCCGTCGAGGCGCCCTTCGAGAACCTGCTCGGCATCAACAACCGGCTGGAGCTTGCCGAGGCCGAAGCGATCTGGCAGCAGCGCCGCCGCCGCGCGCTGATGATCGGGGGCGTTACCATGATCGCGCCGGCGACGGTGACGCTCGCCCATGACACCGAGATCGAGCCGGACGTGCTGATCGAGCCCGACGTCGTGTTCGGGCCGGGCGTCCGCGTCGCCTCGGGCGCGCGCATCCGCGCCTTCTCGCATCTGGAGGGCGCCAGCGTCGCCTCCGGCGCCGAGGTCGGCCCCTTCGCGCGGCTGCGGCCGGGCGCGCGGCTTGCGGCGAAGTCCAAGGTCGGCAATTTCTGCGAGGTCAAGAATGCCGACATCGAGGCGGGCGCCAAGGTCAACCATCTGACCTATATCGGCGATGCCCGGATCGGCACGAAGGCCAATATCGGCGCCGGCACGATCACCTGCAACTATGACGGTTTCCTGAAGCACCGCACGGATATCGGCGCGGAGGCCTTCATCGGCTCCAACAGCTCGCTCGTCGCGCCCGTCAGCGTCGGCGACGGCGCCTATGTCGCCTCCGGCAGCGTGGTGACGGAGGATGTGGAGGCCGGCGCGCTGGCGCTCGGCCGCGCCCGGCAGGTGACGAAGCCCGGCTACGGAACGCGGCTGCGCCAGAAGCTGGCGGCGCTGAAGGGCAAG
>CAYYZC010000205.1:0-1859 GCA_964475605.1 uncultured Chelativorans sp. | reverse complement strand
TCACATTCCAGCCACAGAAATGGATGGAAACCATATTTGATTTCCGTCATGTGACGGCTGCGCCGATGGTGGCATAAAGGCTGGTGGACAAGGCAAGGGGTCTCCCATGTGCGGAATAGTGGGTATCGTCGGACAGCAGTCCGTCGCGCCTCTGATCGTCGATGCGCTCAAGCGCCTGGAATATCGCGGCTACGATTCGGCCGGGGTGGCGACGATCGACCGCGGCACGCTTGGGCGCCGTCGTGCCGAGGGCAAGCTGATCAACCTGGAAAAGCGGCTGCGCGACGAGCCGCTCGACGGCCGCATCGGCATCGGCCATACGCGCTGGGCGACCCATGGCGTGCCCAACGAGACCAATGCGCATCCGCATTTCTCCCGCGACGTGGCGATCGTCCACAACGGGATCATCGAGAACTTCTCCGAACTGCGCGCCGAGCTGATCGCCGACGGCTTCGAGTTCACCTCGCAGACCGACACCGAGGTCGTTGCCCATCTCATCTCGCGCGAGCTTGCCGCGGGCCACGATGCGGTCACCGCCGCGCACAATGCGCTGAAGCGCCTCGAAGGCGCCTTCGCGCTTGCCGTGATGTTCCGTGGCGACGACGACCTGATCATCGGCGCGCGCAACGGGCCGCCGCTCGCGGTCGGCCATGGCAAGGGCGAGATGTTCCTCGGCTCCGACGCGATCGCGCTGGCGCCGTTCACCGACGCCATCACCTATCTGGAGGACGGCGACTGGGCCGTCATCCGCCGCAATTCGATGACCATCTACGATATCGACGGCAATGTCGTCGAGCGCAGCCGGCAGCAATCGATCGGCACCAGCTTCCTCGTCGACAAGGGCAATTACCGGCACTTCATGGAAAAGGAGATCCATGAGCAGCCGGAGGTCATCTCGCATACCCTTGCCAACTATCTCGACTTCACCAGCGGCACGGCGCGCGACGTCGCCATGCCGTTCGATTTCGCGCAGATCGACCGCCTGGCGATCTCGGCCTGCGGCACCGCCTATCTCGCCGGGCTGATCGGCAAATACTGGTTCGAGCGCTATGCGCGCCTGCCGGTCGACATCGATATCGCCTCGGAGTTCCGCTATCGCGAGATGCCGCTGTCGAAGAACGGCGCTGCGCTCTTCATCTCGCAGTCCGGCGAGACGGCCGACACGCTCGCCTCGCTTCGCTATTGCCGCGGCGCGGGCCTGCCGATCGCCTCGATCGTCAATGTCCGCGAATCGACGATCGCGCGCGAATCGAACGGCATCTTCCCCACGCTTGCCGGCCCCGAGATCGGCGTTGCCTCGACCAAGGCCTTCACCTGCCAGCTTTCGGTGCTTGCCTCGCTCGCGGTGCGCGCGGCGCGCGACCGCGGCGAGATCGGCGAGGAAGAGCAGAAGAAGCTGGTCCGCCAGCTCTCGGAGGCGCCGAAATTCGCCAACCAGGCGTTGCGGCAGATGGAGCGGATCGAGGCGCTGGCGCGCGAGCTCGCCAATGTCCGCCATGTGCTCTATCTCGGCCGCGACACGAATTTCCCGCTGGCGATGGAAGGGGCGCTGAAGCTCAAGGAAATCTCCTACATCCACGCCGAAGGCTATGCGGCAGGCGAGCTCAAGCACGGGCCGATCGCGCTCATCGACGAGCAGATGCCGGTCGTTGTCATCGCGCCGCATGACCGCATCTTCGAGAAGACGGTCTCCAACATGCAGGAGGTCGCGGCGCGCGGCGGGAAGATCATCCTGATCACCGATCGGAAGGGGGCCGCGGCGTCATCGGTCAACACGCTGGAAACCATCGTGATGCCCGACATGCCGGAGATCATCACGCCGATCGTCTACGCGCTGCCGATCCAGATGCTCGCCTATT
>CAYYZC010000204.1:0-5878 GCA_964475605.1 uncultured Chelativorans sp. | reverse complement strand
TGGAACACCATCCCGACCTCGGAGCGGATCTTGTCGATGTTCTTCAGGTCCGAGGTGAGCTCGGTGCCGTCGACGACGATCCGGCCCTTCTGGTGCTCCTCGAGCCGGTTGATGCAGCGGATCATGGTCGACTTGCCGGAGCCGGACGGGCCGCAGACGACGATGCGCTCGCCGCGCATGACCTTGAGGTTGATGTCCTTGAGCACGTGGAAATCGCCATACCATTTGTGCATGTCGATGATCTCGATAGCCACGTCGGTGTCGGAGACCTGCATCTTCGAGCGGTCGACGGCGCTCTCGTCCCGGGTCAGTGCGTTCTCGGTAGCCATATGGTTCCCCTTGGCGTTCTGTTTCTTGCGGCGCCGATCATGATCGGTGGCCGGTGTCCAGTCTCCGCTCCATGTAGATCGAGTATCTCGACATGCCGAAGCAGAATATCCAGAAGACGAAGCCCGCGAACAGCAGGCCCGACATCGGAGTCTGGGCGGAGGCCCAGTTCGCATCGGCGAAATTCTGGCGGACGATGCCGAGCAGGTCGAACATGCCGATGATATAGACCAGGCTGGTGTCCTTGAAGAGGCCGATGAAGGTGTTGACGATGCCGGGGATGACCAGCTTCAGCGCCTGCGGCAGGATGATGAGGCGCATCATCTGCCAGTAGCTCAGCCCCAGCGAGTTGGCGCCCTCATACTGTCCCTTCGGGATCGCCTGCAGGCCGCCGCGCACCACCTCGGCCATATAGGCCGATGCGAACAGGGCGACGCCGACCAGCGCGCGCAGAAAGCGGTCGAACGTGACGCCCGTCGGCAGGAAGAGCGGCAGCATGACGCTCGCCATGAACAGCACCGTCACCAGCGGCACGCCGCGCACCGTCTCGATGAAGGTGACGCAGAGCAGCTTGATGACGGGCATGTCGGATCGTCGGCCGAGCGCCAGCAGGATGCCCGCCGGCAGGGACACGGCGATGCCGACGAAGGACAGCACCATCGTCACCAGCAGGCCGCCCCAGTCGGCGGTGCGCACATATGTCAGGCCGAAATAGCCGCCGACGAGCAGGAAGAAGGCGACGACGGGAAAGGCGATGAAGAACAGGAAGGCGTTGAGGCTCTTCCATGGCGCCCGCGGGATCGCCAGCGGCACCAGCAGCGCGACGAAGAGCACTGCGGTGAGATTGACCCGCCAGCGCTGGTCGAACGTGTAGCGGCCATACATGAACTGCTGGAACTTGGCGTTCACGAAGGCCCAGCACGCGCCCGACCAGCCGTCCGGCTGGATGCCGCCCTGCGAGATGGTGGCGCAGACGGTGCGGTCCGGCCCGGTCCAGACGGCATCGATGAAGGCCCAGCGGATGAAGTTGGGCATGGTGAAGGCGATCAGAAGCAGGCCGAGAACGGTCAGCACCGTGTCGAGCGGCGTGGCGAAGAGGTTCTTGCGCAGCCAGCTTCCCGCCCCCCGCTCGCTCCGCGGCGGCTTCTGGGCGTTGATCATCTCCATGCGGACATAGGAGAGGTCGTGTTCCTGCATGGTCCTACCTCTCCACCAGCGCGATACGGGCGTTGTACCAGTTCATGAAGGCCGAGGTGCCGAGGCTGAGACCCAGATAGATGATCATCCAGATCACCACGACCTCGATCGCCTGGCCGGTCTGGTTCATCGTCGTCTGCCCGATCTGCACGAGATCGGGATAGCCGATGAAGACGGCCAGCGACGAGTTCTTCGTCAGGTTGAGATACTGGCTCGTCAATGGCGGGATGATGATGCGCAATGCCTGCGGCACCACGACCAGGCGCAGCGTGAAGCCGGGCCTCAGGCCGAGCGCGGAAGCGGCTTCCGTCTGCCCCTTGCTGACGCCGAGGATGCCGGCGCGCACGATCTCGGCGATGAAAGAGGCGGTGTAGAAGGAAAGCGCCAGGTAGAGCGACATGAACTCGGGCAGGATCTGCGATCCGCCGGTCAGGTTGAAGGTGCCCTTCTGCGGAATCTCGAAGGTGAAGGGCACGCGGGTGACGAGGATCGACAGCAGGATCAGCCCGACCCAGATGCCGAGCGACGTCCACAGCACGGGGAAACGCTCGCCGGTCGCCATCTGGCGCCGATGCGCACGGCGGGCGACGAACCAGGTCAAGGCGATGCTGATCACCACCGCCAACCCCATCAGCCAGGCGCCCTCCTCCCAGATGATGCGCGGTGCGAAGACGCCGCGATTGTTGAGATAGATGTCGAAGGGGAGTTCGAGGCTCTCGCGCGGGCCGGGCAGCACGGCGAGCACGCCGAGATACCAGAAGAAGATGACCAGCAGCGGCGGGATGTTGCGGAAGACCTCGACATAGACCGTGCAGATCTTGGCGATCAGCCAATTGCGGGACAGCCGCCCGATGCCGACGATGAAGCCGATGATCGTCGCGGTGACGACGCCGAGGGCGGCGACCAGGATCGTGTTCAGCAGGCCGACCAGGATGGCGCGGCCGAAGGTCGAGTCGGAGGAGAACGAAATGAGGCTCTGGCTGACGTCGAATCCGGCCCTGCCTCCGAGAAAGCCGAAGCCCGACGAGATGTTGAGCCGTCGCAGGTTCTCGAGCGTATTGCCGACGATCCACATGACGAAGGCGATCAGCAGGATCGCGACGACGACCTGGAAGAAGATGCCGCGGATCTTGGGATCATAGATCAGCGAAGCGCGGCCGGGCGTCTGCTCGCGCAGTTGGATGTCTGACGCCATGGCTCCAGTCTCCCGAAAGGGTCCGGGATGCGATCGGGCCGAGCCAGATCAGCGCGGCTGACATCCGGACGGTTGAGAGGCGGGATCACGCGCATGCGCGACGAGGCGATGCGCGGAATTTTGCCCCAGGGGAGAGCGGGGGGCTGACGATCGTCAGCCCCCCGGATCGGCGTTCCTAGCGGATCGGCATGGCGTATTGCAGGCCGCCATCCGTCCACAGCGCGTTGAGGCCGCGCGCGATCTTGAGCGGGCTGCCGGAGCCGATATTGCGCTCGAAGACCTCGCCGTAATTGCCGACATGGCGGACGATCCGGACGACCCAGTCATTCTCCAGCCCGAGGCCCTCGCCGACATTGGATTCAGCTTCCTGGCCCAGCACGCGCTGGATCTCCGGATTGTCGGAATCCAACATCTCTTCCAGGTTGTCCTGGGTGATGCCGAGCTCCTCGGCGTAGATCATCGCGTAGAGCGTCCACTTGACGATGTCGAACCACTGGTCGTCGCCATGGCGCACGGCCGGGCCGAGAGGCTCCTTGGAGATGATCTCCGGCAGAACCACGTGCTCGTCGGGATTGGCGAGCGTCAGGCGCAGCGCATAGAGGCCGGACTGGTCGGTCGTGTAGGCGTCGCAACGGCCGGCCTCGTAAGCCGCGTTGGTCTCGTCGAAGCCCTGGAAGACGACCGGGTTGTATTCCATGTTGTTGGCGGCGAAGTAGTCGGCCAGGTTCAGCTCGGTCGTGGTGCCGGTCTGCACGCAGACGGCGGCGCCGGAAAGCTGCAGCGCCGAGTTGATGCCCGGCAACCTGCTGGAATTGATCATGAAGCCCTGGCCGTCATAGTAGTTGACGCCGGCGAAGTTGAAGCCGAGCGACGTATCGCGGCTCGAGGTCCAGGTCGTGTTGCGGGCGAGCAGGTCGATCTCGCCGGATTGCAGCGCCTGGAAACGCTCGGTGGCGTTGGTCGGGACGAAGGTCACCGCATCGGCGTCGTCGAGCACGGCAGCCGCCACGGCGCGGCAGAAATCGACATCGAACCCGGTCCAGTTGCCCTGGTCATCGGGGGCGGCGAAACCGACCAGACCGGTATGCACGCCGCACCGCACGGTGCCTGCGGCCTTCACGTCGTCCAGCGTGGCAGCCGGAGCGGCAGTCGCCGTCAGCGCCAGCGCGGCAGAGCCGAAGATGCCATAGAAAATGTGTTTCATTGCCCACATACCCTCTCATGTTATCGGGACTTCGTCCCTGTTTATCAGTCGGGCGCAGCATCCTCCGGCCAAAAGCCATGTCGCCTTATCTGGCGGCCTGCATGCTCCACCTCCCACTGCGGGCGACCATCGAAGGCGATTATGAGCCTCGGGTCAAGTGGGAACGGCGGTCTTAGCCAAATTGCCGAAAACAAAGAGGAAACGCTTCTTTACCGTCAGAAGCGGCGGAAAAGGCGGCGCGTCCGCCAGCGGCCAATGCTCGCCTGAATGCGACGCCGCGGCTCCGGCGGCAGCGTTGGTTCAACCCGGGATACGCCGCCGCCAGGCGAGGCCATGCTTCAGGTCCGGCAACATGCGCGCCGGCACGTTGCGAAAGACGCTCCGCCGCGCGGCGAGCCAGCGCGCCAGCACCAGCGAGTAGAGGAAGCCGAAGGCGAAGCCCGCGACCACGTCCGACGGGAAATGCGCCAGCGCGAAGACGCGCGAGAAGGCGACGACCAGCGCCGCGAGGAGGATCGGCAGCCACAGGCGCGGCATCCAGACGATCAGCACCAGCGCGACCGCGCCCACCGTCGTCGCATGGCCGGAGGGGAAGCTGTGATACAGATGGTCGAAGCCGAAGGGCTCGAACTGGAAGGCGCCGCCATCCTCCATCACGCGCGGCCGCCCGCGCCCGATGAGGAATTTCAGCACGTTGACCAAGATGCCGGTCAGCGCGACGGCGAGGAAGGCGAAGCCCGCCTGGCCGAAGACGAAGGCGAGCCGCGCGCGCACCAGCGACGGGCGGCCGCTCCATTCGAGCATTCCGAGACCGATGAAGAGCAGGCCTGCGGGCACCAGATACCATTGCGATTCGCCGAGATCGGTGATCTCGGCGAATGCCCGCACCAGCGCGTTCCGGTCGGCGCGGATCGCCTCGACGACGGCCCCGTCGAAGGGCATGGCGAGCACCATGGCGACGAGAGCCGTGAGCGCGAGCAGAGACATGCGGCGCGTCCACACCGCGTCGGCCCTGAAATGCGGCGGCCGCAGGAGATGGTCGAGCGAGCGACGGGTCGCGACCGTCAGCCGCCGTCCGGGCACCAGCCAGCGATGCGGCTGCCCGCGTCCTCCCTCACCCGCCGACACGGGCTTCTCCAGGCTTGCGGCGGCTGGAGCTCACCGTGCGGTTGCGCATATCCGGCACTGTCACTATCCCTGATAGCTGCCACTTCCGACAGCGAGGCGTTATGGACAAGCGAATTTCCTCAGGCAAGGGTATCAATACGCGTTTGGCGCATGCGGGCCACGATCCACGCGACTTCTTCGGCTTCGTCAACCCGCCGGTGGTCCATGCCTCGACGGTGCTCTTTCCCGATGCGGCGACCATGGCCGCGCGCGATCAGACATACACTTACGGCACGCGCGGCACCCCGACCACGGACGCGCTCGCCGCGATGTTCGACGAGCTGGAGGGCTCGGCCGGCACGATCCTGGTGCCCTCCGGCCTCGCCGCCGTCATCATACCGCTGCTCGCCTTCCTGTCTTCCGGCGACCATGTGCTGATCGTCGATTCGGTCTACAATCCGACGCGGCGTTTCGCCGACACGATGCTCAAGCGGCTCGGCGTCGAGGTCGAATATTACGACCCGCATGTCGGCGGCGGCATCGCCGAGCTCATGAAGCCCAACACGCGCGTCGTCTTCACCGAATCGCCCGGCTCGAACACGTTCGAGATACTGGATATCCCCGCCATCGCCGCCGCGGCCCGGGCGCGCGACGCGGTGGTGATGATGGACAATACCTGGGCGACGCCGCTCTATTTCCGGCCGCTCGACCACGGCGTCGACGTTACCATCCATGCGGCAACCAAATATCCGGCCGGCCATTCCGACGTGCTGCTCGGTGCCGTCTCGGCCAATGAGCGTTGCTGGGAGAAGCTTCACGACACGTTCGTCACCATGGGCTGCTGTTCC
>CAYYZC010000203.1:3993-5905 GCA_964475605.1 uncultured Chelativorans sp. | reverse complement strand
GCCGAGCTGATCGAATATGAGGCGATGGGGCTGGCGCCCCGCGGCGAGGGCGCCAGGATCGTGCTCGAAGGCCAGACCGAGAAGGACGGCCGCCTGCCGGTCAACCCGTCCGGCGGGCTCAAGGCCAAGGGCCATCCGATCGGCGCCACCGGCGTCTCCATGCATGTGCTGACGGCGATGCAGCTCTCCGGCGAGGCGGGCGGCATCCAGGTCGAGGGCGCCAGGCTGGGCGGCATCTTCAACATGGGAGGTGCCGCGGTCGCCAACTACGTCTCGATCCTCGAACGGATCAAATGAAGCCTGCGGCCATCGTCACGGGCGCGGCCTCCGGCATCGGGCTGGTGACGGCCGAGCGCCTGCTCGACGATGGCTGGCCCGTCGCCTTCCTCGACGCCGATGCCGAGCGGCTCGGTGAGGCGGAGGAGAGCTTCGAGGGCGAGGAGGCGGTCTTCCTCCATGTCGACGTGACCGACGAGGAGGAGGTCGCCGAAGCCTTCGACACCGCCGTCGATGCGCTGGGACCGGTCGGCGCGCTGGTCAATTCCGCCGGCATCGCGCGGGCATTGTCCTTCGAGGAGACCGGCGCCGAGCTGATGCGGCGCATCCTCGACGTCAATCTGGTCGGCTCCTTCATCGCCTGCAAGGCGGCCGTCGAGCGGATGGCCGACCAGCTCTCGATCGTCAATCTGTCCTCCGTCTCCGGCTTGCGCGGCAACCGCGACCGTGTCGCCTATGGCGCCTCCAAGGCCGGGGTCAGGCTGATGACGGAGGTGATGGCGGTCGAGCTCGCCGAACGGCAGGTCCGGGCCAACTGCGTCGCGCCGGGGCCGGTCGACACGCCGCTGGTGATGGCGCTCCATTCCGAGCGCGACCGGACGGACTGGGTCGAGCGCATCCCGCAGGGACGCTATGCGCGCACCGAGGAGGTCGCCGCGGCGATCGCCTTCCTGGTCTCGCAGGAGGCGAGTTACATCAACGGCCATACGCTGGTCATCGACGGCGGCTTCCAGGCGGCCGGGCTGATGAAATAGGCCGCGAAGACCCATTGCGTTTGCCGCCGCGGGCGCTATGGCTGCGACGAGCTCCGAGGAACGCACCCGATGGCCGATCCCGTCCTTGTCGAAGTCACGCGCGGCCGGATCGTGGAAAGCCGGCATCGCGGCGCGGTCAGCGTCGTCGATGCGGACGGGGCCGTCGTTTTCGAGACCGGCGACACGGAGCGCCCGGTCTTCCCGCGCTCGGCGGTGAAGGCCATCCAGGCGCTGCCGCTGGTCGAGAGCGGAGCGGCCGACGCGTTCGGCTTCGGCGATCAGGAACTGGCGCTCGCCTGCGCCTCGCATTCGGGCGAGGCGCAGCATGTCGCGCTCGCTGCCTCGATGCTGCGCCGGGCGGGCCTCGATGCCGCCGCGCTCGAATGCGGCAGCCACTGGCCGAGCGACGAGCAGGCTATGCATGATCTCGTGCGCGGCGGCCGGCTGCCGAACCCGCTGCACAACAATTGCTCGGGCAAGCATTCGGGCTTCCTGTGCACCTGCGTCCATCAGGGCATCGCGCATCGCGGCTATGTCGGCGCCGATCATGAGGCACAGCGCCAGGTGCGCGCGGTGCTGGAGAGTGTGACGGGGGCGGTGCACGAGGCAGACCGTTGCGGCACCGACGGCTGTTCTATCCCGACCTATGCGGTGCCGCTGCACGCTTTGGCGCACGGCTTTGCGCGGATGGCGACGGGCGCCGGCATGGAGGAAGGGCGTGCGCGCGCGGCAAGGCGGCTGATTGCCGCTTGCATGGCGGAGCCCTTTTTCGTCGGAGGCACCGGCACGGCCGATCTCTGCCTGATGAGCCTGGCGCCGGGCCGCATCTTCGTGAAGACCGGCGCGGAGGGCGTCTATTGCGGCAGCCTTCCCGAGCTCGG
>CAYYZC010000203.1:0-3893 GCA_964475605.1 uncultured Chelativorans sp. | reverse complement strand
GCTCTAGCCGGAGCCGACCATGTTGCGCTCGACGCGGAGCTGCGGAAGGGCTTCGGCCTCCGACGCGGCCAGGTCGCCGGTCACCGCCTCGGTCCAGCGGAAGCCGATGACGGCGCCGTCGGGCACGGCGGAGAAGATGTTGTCGGAGATCAGCGTCGGGCCGGTGTCCTCCACGACCGTGACCGCCATTCCGATCGGGCAGCCGCGCAGCACGTTGCCAGTGGCGGTGACATTGCGCAGATATTCGCCCCAGCCGAGCATCATGCCGTAGCGCGGCGCCCCTTCGACCACATTGCCGGTGACGGCGGTCTCGGCCTCGACGCTGATGCCGATCCCGAAACCGGGCGCGTGGTCCTCATAGGGTGCGTCTAGGGAAAGGTTGCGGACGACGTTGCCCGAGCAGACGGCCATCCGCCCGCCATGGTCGAAATTGGCGATCGAGATGCCGATCGCCGCGCCATCGACGACATTGGAGTTGATGACCGCGCCCTGGAAGACGAATTCGGAATAGATAGCCGTCTCGCCGCTGCGCAGGCACTGATTGGCGACGATCTGGACATTGTTGCCGCCATTGGAGCGGATCGCCGAGAAGGCGCAGTCCGACACATGGTTGTTGGCGACGAGCACGTTGTGCGCCTGATAGACATTGATGCCGTTGCCGTGCTGGCCCGTGCCGCCGTTCCGCGCCGCGATCCGCTCGATGCGGTTGCCGGTGACGATGGTGCCGTCCTCGCCCGGCTCCCGGCGATGGACGAGGATGCCGCCATTGCCGCAATCGGCGACGCGGTTGTCGCAGATGCGCATCGACTGGGCGTCGACGCAGTAGATTGCCTCGTCGTCGGCGCCGGAAATGGCGCAGTTCCCGATGTGTCCGGCGGTGCGCTCGCAGACGATCGCCGTCCTGGTGCTCGCCGTGATCTCGCATCCGGTGATGGCGAGCGCGGCGACGCGGCGCGCCTCGACCAGCCCGGAAATGCCTTCTTCGAGCGGCAGGCCGCGCCCGTCGATGCCGATGCCCTCGAGGGCGAGGCGCTGCGTATCCTCCGCCAGCAGGAGGAAGCCGCCGCCGCCATAGACGAGCCGCGAGGCGCCGGGCACGCCGGTGAGATGCACGCGCGCGGGCAGGCGGATATTGCTGACGACGTAGTCGCCGGGAGGGAGGAAGATCTGCGCGTTGTCGGCCGCGGCGAGCAGCGCATTGAATGCCGCGCTCTGGTCATGGCCGGCGTCGGGAACGAGGCCGAAGGAGGCCGTATCGAGCGGCCCGCCGACCGGCTGGCTTTCAGCCGGACTTGTCGCGGCAAGCGCCGCGACGGCCGTCGCCGAGCCGGCGAGAAAGCGACGTCTGTCCAGCATCGGCACACTCCGTTCCGTTCCGGAAAGCGATGCATGCGGCATGCCATCCAGCCGGCGGGTTGTTGTCGGGAGCCGAGGAGCATAAGGTTCGCGGGATGAGCAGAGCATTCACAAGAGAACAGGACGACACTGTCTCTCCGGCCCAGCTCGGCGAGCGGCCGGTGTCGACGCATCGCAATCTCGTGACGCGCGAAGGGCTCGTCGCGATCGAGAAGAACATCCACGATCTGCGCGAGGATCTGGCCAGGGCGGAGGGAGAAGGCGACCGCGAGCGGATCGCGCTCGTCTCGCGCGACCTGCGCTACTGGAATGCGCGCCGCGAGACGGCCGAGGTGTCGGAACCCTCGCCGGACGAGACGGTGGTGCGCTTCGGGATGGCCGTCACCATCGTTGACGAGGACGATCGCGAGCATGTCTGGCGCATCGTCGGCGAGGACGAGGCGGATACGTCGCAGGGCCTCATCTCGCATGCCTCGCCGTTGGCCCAGGCCATGTTCGGCAAGGCGGTCGGCGAGACCTTCGTCGTCAACGACAGGGAATGGGAGATCTCCGCGATCTCGATCTGAGTCGCGGGCCCGGCAATTCTCCGATCTCAGGCCGGGTCGCGGTCCAGCATCGCTTCGAGGCGCGTGGCGGGCAACGGGTCGCAGAAGACGACGCCGCCGCCGACCTGCGGCGGCATCTCCGCCGCCTGCGTCTCGGCCGCCGTCGCCTGCTCGGGCATGAAAGCGGTCGATCCGACCAGCTTGCGGCCGGTCTCGCGGAAGCGCACGATGCGCTCCTGCGCGGTCTCGCGCACGCGGGTCTGAAGCTGGCCGCGCGACAGGCTCGAGAAGAGCCCGCCTTCGGCCTCGATCTGGCGGAATTCAGCCCAAGCTGCCTCGCAGAGCGTGGCGATCAGCAGGTCGAGATCCTCGACGCCAGCGGCGGGGTTGCCGAGGAAGCCCAGATGACTCTCATGCGCCATGATGAGCTGGGCGTTGCGTGCGGTGCGTCGCGCCTCCGCGCCGGGCAGGCCGAGCGCCTGCGTGTGCGGCAGCGCGCTGATCGAGTCGGCGCCGCCGGCGGCGGCTGCGAAACAGGCCATCGCGACGCGCAGGATATTGGTCTCCGGGTCGCGCGCCGTCATCATCCGGTAGGACGTCTCGACATGGATGCGGGCGGGCGTGGCCGGCAGCGCGCAGCTTTCCTGCGCCTTGCGCCACAGCTTGCGCAGCGCCAGCACCTTGGCGATCGACAGGAACTGGTCCTGATCGGTCGCCATGGCGAAGCCGATATGCGGCACCGCATAGATCAACGGCTGGCGCGCCTGCTCGAAAAGCCGCAGATGCGAGATCGCCGAGGCGAGCATGACGCCGAGCTCCTGCGCCTCGGTGGCGCCCGCATTGTGGACGACGCGCCCGTCGGCCTCCAGGAGCACCGCCGGGATGCCCATGGCGAAGAAATGGGCGAGCGACTGCGGCATCGAGGCGTGCAGCGCCTCGATCGACATGGGCAGATGGCCGATGCCGGCGAAGATCGCGGTCGGGTCGACGCCGAAGGAGAGATTGATGCGCGACGGGTCGACGCGCTTGCGGCGCATGATCTCGACCATCCAGTCGACCGAGGCGCGGCTCGCCGGGTGCGGATCGATGCGGATATGGACGCGATCGAGCGGAATCGCATGAAGGGCGGCGACAAGCGCCTCCGGCCGCGCCGGCAGGCCGTAGCCGAACGCGTTGGGAGCGCCTTCGAAGACGATGGCGAGGCCGGTGGCGCCGTCGGCGAGATCGCGCTGCGCCTGCACATTGGCGTGTTTGGGATCGGGATCGTCGACGCGCTGCAGGATCGACCAGCTTGCGCCGGGAGCTGCGAGAAGGCTGTCCTGCCTGCCGCCCTGCGCGAGCCCGTCCAGCCGCAACCAGTCATAGTCCGGCGACAGGGGCGCATCGGGCCGTGGCGACGGCCCGCGCGCCACGTCCAGCCACTCCGCCCTGTCCATGGCGGGAAAGCTCGTCCTCGGTATGCTGGCAGCTTCCATCTCGCCTTCCGTTTCCGCTACTCCGCGCCCCCATTCTAGAGGGCCGGGACCGGTGCCGCAATGCGTCGGGCGCACATGTCGCGTGATGCGCCGATCACGAATGCGCACGGACGGCCCATTGTTTGCGGCCGTCAAGCTCCGTATAGAAAAACGCGAAGTCGAGCCAGAGGGGTGGAGCAGTCCATGTGGCAGGAGAAGGGCGGGATTTTCCTCGGCGCCAGTCGCCGTCCCGACGACAGCTACCAGCAGGCGGAAGAGCTGCTGCTCAAATACGCCAACCGTCACGGCATCGTCACCGGAGCGACGGGCACCGGCAAGACGGTGACGCTGCAGGTATTGGCGGAAGGCTTCTCCAAGGCCGGCGTGCCGGTCTTCTGCGCCGACATCAAGGGCGACCTGTCGGGCATCGCCGTGACCGGCACGCCGCAGGATTTCCTGACCAAGCGCGCCGAGGAGATCGGCTTCACCGACTATGCGATGGAAGGGTTCCCCACCATTTTCTGGGACCTGTTCGGCC
>CAYYZC010000202.1:0-5914 GCA_964475605.1 uncultured Chelativorans sp. | reverse complement strand
TGGCGAAGATCGGCGTGTTCTCGCGATAGGGCTGGACGACCTTGGCATGGCTCGGCATGAGCATGCGCATGAAGTCCTTCGCCTCGCGATAGCCCTCCTCGCCGGCGACCTGGATCTCGTCGATGTCCTTGTTGTAGAGGTCGCGCACGGAGCGCTTGATGAGGCTGCCTTCCTCGTAGACGAGGGCCGGCGCGGTCGATTTCAGCGTCAGCTCGCGGACATTGTCCCACAGCCGCATCAGATATTCGTAGTCGCGCTTGATCTCCGCCTTGGTGCGCGCCTCGCCGGCGGTGCGCAGGATGACGCCCATGCCCTGGGGCACGTCGAGATCCTTGACGATCTCCTTCAGCCGCTTGCGGTTCTGCGCATTGGTGATCTTGCGTGAGATGCCGCCGCCGCGCGCCGTGTTCGGCATCAGCACCGAATAGCGCCCGGCAAGCGACAGATAGGTGGTGAGCGCCGCACCCTTGTTGCCGCGCTCCTCCTTGACGACCTGGACCAGCAGGATCTGCCGCCGCTTGACGACTTCCTGGATCTTGTATTGCCGGCGCAGCGGCCGGCGGCGCTCGCGCGCCTCTTCCAGCGCGTCCTCGGCGCCGACCGACTCGATGTGGTCGCTGCCGCCATTGCCGTTGCCGTTGTTTCCTTCGTCGCCGTTCGCGTCGTCGCCATTGCCGTTATCGGAAGACGAATCGGCGGTCTCGGCCTCGTCGGAATGCTCCTCGGAGACGACGTCGTCATTCTCGACCTCCGCCGCCTGTGCGGCTTCCTCGCCGCCCGAGGCCTCGTGCTCGTCGCCGCGCGACCGGTTCTTTCCGCCGCGCCGGCGCCGCCGGCCGCGCTGGCCGTCGCCGCCTTCCTCGCCGGCCTCGTCCTCGGCGCGCGCTTCTTCCTGCGCGGCCTCGGCCTCGGCCGCCAGCAGCGCCTGACGGTCGGCGACGGGGATCTGGTAGTAGTCGGGATGGATCTCGCTGAAGGCGAGGAAGCCGTGCCTGTTGCCGCCATATTCGACGAAGGCGGCCTGCAACGACGGCTCGACCCGCGTCACGCGGGCGAGATAGATATTTCCTTTGAGCTGCTTCTTGTCCTGTGATTCGAAGTCGAATTCTTCGATACGGTTACCGCGTACGACGACGACGCGGGTTTCCTCCGGGTGGGAGGCATCGATGAGCATCTTGTTGGGCATCAGGAATTGTCTCCCCGGCGCGGTCAGACGCTGGGAGACGCCCGAGAATGAGCATCCTTTTCCGTCGTGTCATCAGCGTGCCGGATAATGAAATGTCCGCGTTCCGGCGCCGACGCGCAACCGAACCGACCGACGCGGCCGAACCGGCGCGTTCTTGCATGGGGTGGGTTCGGTGAGCGCTTGCCGTCATCGAAACTATATGCGGAACCTTTTTGAACTCAGGTTCGATTGCAACGAACCAGCTTGTTTTGCTCTTACAGAGCCGGCACAGGCCACGACCTGGCCGCTTTCCTCACGCAAAGGGCCCGAAATCGCTGGGCCGCCTTGAAGAAATCTTCGGATTAGCTCCCCGGTCCGGATCGTCTCCCCACACCGCGACGCCTTCTGTTCGGCGGCTGCGGTCCCGTCGGACGGATCGGCACGAGTCTCGCAATGATCCAAGGGCGCTTTTATGATTTGATGTAGTCCATGGCAACCCCATTCACAAGGTACAGCCTCGAAGGGGTTTTTCCCGGCTTTCGCATTGCGGGTGCGGCAAGGGTTGCTTAACCAAGTGCGGTTACCAAACATTAAAACATCGATTCTGGCGTCACGAGACCATTGATGAAGCCGATTCCCGCGCAGAACTGGACGATTCCGCGAGCGGGAACGCGAGCCGGGAACGGCTGCGCCGTGCTTTGGCTGGTCCTTTTCTGCTTCGGCGTGCTGTCGGCGATCGTGCCGGCGCGTGCCGGCACGATCGAGGCGGGCGAGTTCCTGATGGCGGGCGACGCATCGCGGATGCGGGTCGTCATCCAGTTCGACGCCGAGCCGGAGCTGCGCTGGCGGCTGCTCAGGAGCCCGCACCGGCTGGTCATCGACCTGCCGCCGACGCGTTTCGGCTTCGAGGAGGAGGATCTGGAGCCGCGCGGCATGGTGAGCCGGGTCCTGCACGGCAATTTCGACGAGGAGACCTCGCGCATCATCCTGGAAACCGACGGCCCCTTCGCGGTCGAGCGGGTCGAGGTGCTGGCGAACGAGACCTCGCCGGGCTACCGGCTGGTCGCCGACTTCGTCGCCGCCTCGGAGCGCGAGTTCGAGGCAGCCCTTGCCGAGCAGATCGGCGTCACCGGGGCGACGGGGCGCGCGACGCCGAAAACGGGCCGTCTGCCGCAGCAGGACGAGGACGGGGCGGACGACCGCTTCGTCGTCGTCGTGGATGCCGGCCACGGCGGCATCGACAGCGGCGCCAAGGGCGCGACGGGGACGCTGGAGAAGACGATCACGCTCACCTTCGCCCTCGAATTGCGCAAGGCGCTGGAGGAGACCGGCCGCTTCGAGGTCCGGCTGACGCGCGACAGCGACATCTTCCTGCGCCTCGACGAGCGGGTGCGCATCGCCCGCGAGCACGAGGCCGATCTCTTCATCTCGATCCATGCCGACGCGGTGCGGCAGCGCTGGGTGCGCGGCGCCACAGTCTATACCGTCTCCGAGCGGGCATCCGACAAGGAAGCGGCGGCCAAGGCCGTGCGCGAGAACCTCGCCGACCGGGTCGCCGGCGTCGAGGCCGTCGACGAGGCCGCGCAACCGGTGGCCGACATACTCGTCGACCTGATCCGGCGCGAGACGCAGAGTTTCTCGATCCGCTTCGCCCGCTCGCTGGTCGGCGAGCTGGAGGCCGACGACATGCGCATGGTGACCAACCCGCACCGCTTCGCCGGCTTCAGGGTGCTCAAGGCGCCGGACGTCCCCTCCATCCTGCTCGAGCTCGGCTATCTGTCCAATGCGTCCGACGAGAAGCAGTTGCGCGACGCCGACTGGCGCGCCAAGGCGATCAGCTCGATCATCGATGCCGTCGACCAGTTCGCGGCGCGCCGGATCGGCGCCGGAGGCTGACATGCAGGGTCCTTGCAGGAACGCGTCGCCGTTGCAACTCGACAACAATGCCGGGAATTCGCCGGCACGCGATTCGGGCGCCGGTGCTTTGCCGCATTTTGCCCACATCGTCGGCACAGAAGCGTTTCCGTTGGGAGCCTCGATCTTCGTCCGGCCGCCGTGTCAGGTGCGCGCCGGTCCGGGGCTTCCGGGAATGGAGAGGGCATGATTCGTCTGATCGGATATTTCTTCGGTGTCGGTGTGGCGCTGGCGCTTCTCGCCGCGGCCGGCGTCGCCATGTATATCGGTCATCTGACCGACGATCTGCCCGATTACGAGGTGCTCGCCCGCTACGAGCCGCCGGTGACGACGCGCGTCCACGCTTCCGATGGCGCGCTGATGGGCGAGTTCGCGCGCGAGCGCCGGCTCTATCTGCCGATCCAGGCGGTGCCCGACCGCGTCAAGGCGGCGTTCCTGTCGGCCGAGGACAAGAATTTCTATCAGCATCCCGGCGTCGACGTTCTCAGCCTGTTCCGGGCGGTCGCCACCAACCTCCAGAATCTCGGCACCGGCCGCCGGCCGGTCGGCGCCTCGACCATCACCCAGCAGGTCGCAAAGAACTTCCTGCTCGATTCCAGCGTCACCTACGACCGCAAGATCCGCGAGATGATCCTCTCGTTCCGGATCGAGCAGGCCTATTCCAAGGACCGCATCCTCGAGCTCTATCTCAACGAGATCTTCTTCGGCATGGGCGCCTACGGCATCGCCGGCGCGGCACTGACCTATTTCAACAAGTCGGTCAACGAGCTGACCGTGCCTGAGGCCGCCTATCTCGCCGCATTGCCCAAGGGGCCGAGCAACTACCACCCCTATCGCGAGACCGAGCGCGCCATCGAGCGGCGCAACTGGGTCATCGACCAGATGGTCGCCAACGGCTATGTCGATGCGGAGGAGGGCGCCAAGGCCAAGGAGCAGCCGCTCGGCGTCGATCCGCGCCCGCGCGGCGGCTATCTCTTCGCCGGCGAGTATTTCACCGAGGAGGTGCGCCGCGAGATCATCTCCCGCTACGGCGAGAATGCGCTCTATGAGGGCGGGCTGTCGATCCGCACCACGCTCGACCCCGAGATGCAGCTCATCGCCCGCAAGGCGCTGCAGAACGGCCTGATCCGCTACGACACGCTGCGCGGCTTCCGCGGCCCGGTCGC
The DNA here is from genome assembly GCA_964475605.1 of uncultured Chelativorans sp. Lineage (GTDB taxonomy): Bacteria > Pseudomonadota > Alphaproteobacteria > Rhizobiales > Rhizobiaceae > CAYYZC01. The sequence continues at coordinate 1,669 of CAYYZC010000202.1, read as the reverse complement.
CGAGGTCGAACTCGGCGACGACTGGGGCGTGGCGCTCGGCGAGGTCCCCCGGCTCGACGACGTTCCGGAATGGCGGCTCGCCGTGGTGATCGAGGCGAACGAGGGAGGCGTCGAGGTCGGGCTCCAGCCGGGCCGCGAGGCTTCCGGCGCGCTGTCGGCCGAACGCGAGACGGCGTCCGTCGCCGCCGCCGACATGGAGTGGGCGTTCCGGCATGTCGTCGACGGGGAGCGCCGCAAGGCCAACTCGGCGGCAGACGTGCTGCAGGTCGGCGACGTCGTCTATGTCGAGAAGCTCCAGGAGAAGGCCGAGGCGGCGGAAAGCGACGGTGCGGCTTCGAAATGGGTGCTGCGGCAGGTGCCGGAGATTTCGGGCGGCATGGTCGCCATGGACCCGCATACCGGCCGCGTTCTGGCCATGGTCGGCGGCTTCTCCTTCGACAAGTCGGAGTTCAACCGCGCCACCCAGGCCCAGCGGCAGCCGGGTTCCTCCTTCAAGCCGATCATCTATGCCGCGGCGCTCGACAATGGCTACACGCCCGCATCCGTGGTGCTCGACGCGCCGATCTCGATCCGCGTCGGCAGCCAGATCTGGGAGCCGAAGAACTATGGCGGCGGCTATGCCGGCCCCTCGACGCTGCGCGCGGGCATCGAGCGCTCGCGCAATCTCATGACGGTGCGCCTCGCCAACGACATGGGCATGGACCTCGTCGCCGAATATGCCGAACGCTTCGGCGTCTATGACGAGATGCTGCCGGTTCTCGCCATGTCGCTGGGTTCCGGCGAGACGACCGTGATGCGCATGGTCGCCGCCTATGCGGTCATGGCCAATGGCGGCAAGCAGATCAGGCCGTCGCTGATCGACCGCATCCAGGACCGCTACGGCAAGACCGTCTACCGCCACGACCAGCGCAGTTGCGAGGGCTGCAACGCCGAAGGCTGGAGCGGCGCCCAGCCCGAGCCGACGATCATCGACAATCGCGAGCAGGTGCTCGACCCGATGACCGCCTACCAGATCACCTCGATGATGGAAGGCGTCGTGCAGCGCGGCACGGCCCACACCGTCGCCGAACTGGGCTATCCGATCGCCGGCAAGACCGGCACCACCAATGACGAGAAGGATGCGTGGTTCATCGGCTTCACGCCCAACATCGTCGTCGGCCTCTATATGGGCTATGACCAGCCCAGGAGCCTCGGGCGCGGCGCAACCGGCGGCGGCCTTGCCGCGCCGGTGTTCAAGGATTTCATGAAGCAGTATCTCGTCGACCAGCCCAAGATCGATTTCAAGGTCCCGGAGGGCATGAAATTGATCGCCATCAACCGCAAGACCGGCATGCGCGCCAGCCCCGGCGAAGCCGGCACGATGATCGAGGCGTTCAAGCCCGGTACGGGTCCCGCCGACACCTATTGGGTGATCGGCATGGGCAATGACGGCTCGAACGGGCCGGGGGCCGCGCTGTCGCCAGGCGCAGCCGAAGCGATCCAGGGCGGCGGCGGCGGGCTTTACTGAGCTGTGCGGCTCGTCGAGTTGCCTCCAGCGTTGCCTTTTACGGCGCATCGGCTATGACGGGCGCTCTGTTCAAGCGCATATTCAATCGATTGAAAAAAGGATCGTGAAATGACCGCCATCGTCGACATCATCGGCCGCGAAATCCTCGACAGACGCGGCAAT
>CAYYZC010000201.1:0-5938 GCA_964475605.1 uncultured Chelativorans sp. | reverse complement strand
GACGATGCCGGCGACGATCGACGATCCCGCGATCCTCGACGAGATCGGGACGGCGATGAAGGCGAAGGGTATCGGCACCTGACCGACCGGCAGGTCGGAGCTGCCGTGCCGGCCGCCGGCGTTGGCGAGGTTAAAAGCGCCCGCTGAGGGGTTGTCTCACGCAAACCCTCACTCTATGGTGCATCCCTACAAGATATCGAGACGAAGATCATTCGTTGATCCGATAAGCGGATCGGCCGATGATCTTTGTGTTTTTTCATCGTCTTGTTTGATATCTGCAAGCCGGCGGGGACACGACTTAGACTATTCATATGAGCGTTAAAGTATCAGCAAAGTCGATCTTCAAGATTTTCGGCGACAAGCCGGGCGACGCCCTTACCCTGCTGCGCGAAGGCAAGAGCAAGGATGAGATATTCGAGGCCACCGGGCTCATCGTCGGCGTCCGGGATGCCTCGTTCACGGTCGAGGAAGGCCGGATCTTCGTGGTGATGGGCCTTTCCGGCTCCGGCAAGTCGACCCTGGTGCGGATGATCAACGGGCTGATCAAGCCGACATCCGGCGAAATGCTGATCGACGGCATCGACGTCGCCTCCTGCTCGGCCGCCGAGCTGCGACAGGTGCGCCGCTCGAAGATCGCCATGGTGTTCCAGCATTTCGCGCTGTTCCCGCACAAGACGGTGGCCGACAACGTCGCCTATGGCCTCAAGGTCAAGGGCGTCGGCGCCAGGGAACGCCGCGCCAAAGCCGAGGCCGCGCTCGACCAGGTCGGCCTCAGGGCCTATGCCGACAGCTATCCGGACGAGCTTTCCGGCGGCATGCAGCAGCGCGTCGGCCTGGCGCGCGGCCTTGCCTCGGAGGCCGAGATCCTCCTGATGGACGAGCCATTCTCGGCGCTCGACCCGCTGATCCGCCGCGACATGCAGGAAGAGCTGCTGGAGCTCCAGCGCTCGCTCCGCAAGACCATCATCTTCATCACCCACGACCTCAACGAGGCGCTGATCCTCGGCGACCGCATCGCCATCATGAAGGACGGCAGCTTCGTCCAGGTCGGCACCGCCGAAGAGATCGTCGACCGTCCGGCCGACACATACGTCGCCGCCTTCACCGCCGATATCGACCGCTCGCGCGTCTTCACCGCCGGCAGCGTCGCCTCGTCCGCCGAGGCGCTCGACATCGGCAGCGACGACGCGTCGGAGGCGATCCGGCGTATGGAAGCGCTCGGCCGCGATGCGCTCTACGTGCTCGACGGCGAGCGCATCCTCGGCCTCGTCACCTATCGCGACCTTTCGGCCGCCATCCGCGAGAATGGCGGCGACCTGCGCGGCGCGCTCGTGTCCGACTATCCGAAGACGAACAGGACGACGCAGCTCTTCGAGCTCTATCCGCTCGCCGAAACCGGCCTGCCGATCGCCGTCATCGACCGCAAGGGCAGGCTCCAGGGCGTCGTCACGCCGCAGCAGGTCTTCGCCAAGCTGGCCACGCCGGTCGCCGCCTGACCCACAGGCGCCGCGCGTCCCCGTCATTCTTCGAACCCCGGGAGGAGGCTGGATGATCAGCCCGTCCGATCTACTCACAATTCCATTTGCCGATTGGGTCGATACCTTCGTCCGCGATTGGCTGGTGCCCAATTTCCGGCCGTTCTTCCGCTCGCTGCAATGGCCGATCACGCAGGTGCTGAACAATCTCGACGCGTTTCTCAACGCGATCCCGATGCTGGTCTTCACCGCGCTGCTGGCGCTCGTCGCCTGGCGCGCCGCCAGCCGCGGCGTGGCGCTCTTCACCGTCGTCGCGCTGGTCTTCATCGACATGATCGGCCTGTGGTCGGAGACGATGACGACCCTGTCGATGGTGGTGACGGCGGTGCTGTTCTGCACCGTCATCGGCATCCCGATCGGCATCCTCGCCGCCGGCAGCGACCGCTTCCAGGCGGTGGCGCGGCCGGTCCTCGACATCATGCAGACGATCCCCTCCTTCGTCTATCTGGTGCCGATCGTCATGCTGTTCGGGGTCGGCATGGTGCCAGGCATCATCGCGACCATCGTCTTCGCCCTGCCGCCGATCATCAGGCTCACCAATCTCGGCATCCGCAACGTCCGCGGCGACCTGGTCGAAGCCGCCGAATCCTTCGGCTCGACGCGCTGGCAGATGCTGTGGGAGGTGCAGTTCCCGCTGGCGCTGCGCACCGTCATGGCGGGCCTCAACCAGACGCTGATGTTGGCGCTGTCGATGGTGGTGATCGCCGCGCTGATCGGCGCCGGCGGCCTCGGCCTCACCGTCTTCACCGGCCTCGGGCGGCTCGATGTCGGCAATGCGACGGCCGGCGGCGTCGGCATCGTCCTCGTCGCCATCATCCTCGACCGCATCACCCAGGCGCTGGGCGAGCCGTCGCGCATGCGCCGCACCTCGCTGGGCGCGACGCTGAAGAACCTGCTGTCGCCGCGGCGTTCTCCGCCGGCCGGCGACATGGAACGGGCGGGCTGACCAAACCCGCTCCGAAACGCCCGGCTGCAAGGCGGGCAAAATGAAAATGCCAAGAAAAGGAGACGTCTGATGAAGACATCCACCACAAGACACTTCCTCATCGCCGGTGCCTCGGCGCTGGCCCTGCTGGTTGCCCCAGGCGCGGCGAGCGCGCAGGAGGACATGCCCGGCGAAGGCGTCACGGTGAACATGGCTCGGGCGACCTGGGACACCGGCTGGTTCCCGGCCGAGATCTACAAGCAGCTCCTCGAAGAGCTCGGCTACGCGGTCGAGGGTCCGACCACGCTCGACAACCCGCCCTTCTATCAGGCGGTCTCGCAGGGCGACGTCGACCTGTGGGTCAATGGCTGGTTCCCGCTCCACAACACCTATCGCGATACGTTCGAGGGCTCTGCCGAGATCGTCGGCGCGGTGGCCGAGGGCGGCGCGCTCGAAGGCTACCTCGTCGACAAGGCTTCGGCCGAGGAGTTCGACATCACCTCGCTCGAGGATTTCAAGCGCGACGAGGTGAAGGAAGCCTTCGACCGCAACGGCGACGGCAAGGCAGACCTCGTCGCCTGCCCGCCCGGCTGGGGCTGCGAGATCAATATCGAGCACCATCTCGACGCCTATGAGCTGCGCGACCACATCAATCCGATCAAGGCCGGCTATTCGGCCGCGATGGCCGATGCGATCGCCGCCTACGAGCAGGGCGAGTCGATCCTGTTCTACACCTGGACGCCGAACTGGACCGTCAACGAGCTGAAGCCCGGCGAGGACGTCGTCTGGATCGAGGTTCCGGAGGTCGACCTTCCCGAGGAGATGGCCGATCTCGAGGATGCCGCCGTGCTCGAAGGCGTGGCGGGCTGCGTCGCCGATCCCTGCATGCTCGGCTTCCCGGCCAACGACATCGTGCCGGTGGTGAACTCGGCCTTCCTCGAGGAGAACCCGGCCGTGCGCGCGCTGCTCGAAGCGGCGTCGATCCCGCTCGAGGCGATCTTCGCCCAGAACGCCAGGATGAATGCCGGCGAAGGCGATCCGGAAGACATCGTCCGCCAGGCCGAGGAATGGATCGACGGCAATCGCGAGACGGTCGACGGCTGGCTCGAGGCGGCGCGCGAAGCAGCCTCCTGAGCCGCGTCCTTCCATCGATGACGATTGCGGAGCGGGCCTCTCAGGCCCGCTCCTTCGTTTTAAGGCTCCTTCGATATCGCATCGCTGGCCGGAGGCCGACCCCGGGATTATAAGGTGTCCGCAGAGCGGATCACGCGGAAGGGGAGCGACATGGCGCTGGACGGGAAATCCGCGATCGTGACCGGCGGGGCCGGCGGCATCGGCTTCGCCATCGCCGAACGCTTCCTGCGCGACGGCGCCCGCGTCGTCGTCGCCGATCTCGATGCCGAGAAGGGCGCGCAGGCCGAAGAGGATCTTCGTCGCCTCGGCGAGGCGCATTTCATCAAGGCCGACGTGGCGCGCAAGCTCGACATCCACAATCTCGTCGCCGCCACGATCGAGGCATTCGGCGACATCGACATACTGGTGAACAATGCCGGCATCGTGCATGCGGCCGGGCTCCTCGATCTCAAGGAAGAGGATTTCGAGCGCGTGCTCGCCGTCAACCTCAAGGGCGCGTTCCTGGCCGGACAGGCGGCGGCGCGCTTCATGGTCGACAAGGTCAAGGCCGGCGGGCCGCCCGGCGCGATCGTCAACATGTCGTCGATCAACGCCACCGTCGCCATTCCCGAGCAGCTCGCCTATTGCGTCTCCAAGGGAGGCATCGCCCAGCTCACCCGCGCCATGGCGCTGGCGCTGGCGCCGCACCGCATAAGGGTCAACGCGATCGGGCCCGGCTCGATCGTCACCGACATGCTGGGCAGCGTGGTCGACGACGACGAGAGCCGGCGCAGCATGCTTTCGCGCACGCCGCTCGGCCGCGTCGGAAAGGTCGGCGAGATCGCCGCCATCGCCGCGTTCCTCGCCTCCGACGAGGCGAGCTACATCACCGGCGAGACCATCCATGCCGATGGTGGCCGGCTTGCCCTCAACTACACCGTTCCCGTCGATCCGGACGCCTGGGAGAGCGTCGGCGGCTCCTGACACAAGGCTGGCCGCAGGCATGTGCGAAGATCGCTCCTCTCGCCCGATGAGGAGAAAGGATCATGGCACATCGACACACGCTTCTCCGCCCGCTCGCCTTGCTCGGCCACGAATGGCGGCAATGGCGCCGCGCGCGGCATACCAGGCGCATCATCGACGGCCTGCCGCGCCGCATCCGCAAGGATATCGGCTGGCCGGACGACCTGCCGCATCGACACCGGAACCGCGGCGACTGGAACCTCTGACACGATGGCTCCCACCTGCACTCGGCCGTCTCCTCCTGACATAGTGTTGTCAGGAGAGGCATGGCAATATGCCGGCATCGGATCGAGTTCTGCGGCAGGGGGCGGCAATGGCGAGAGTGACGGCGAGCTGTTTCATGCCGCGCTCGCGCCGCTGAGGAGCCGCGCCGATGCGCCGTGCCGACCGCCTGTTCCAGATCGTCCAGCAGCTCCGCGGCGGGCGCCTCGTCACCGCGCGCATGCTCGGCGAGCGGCTCGAGGTCTCCGAGCGGACCATCTATCGCGACATCGCCGATCTCCAGTCGACCGGCGTGCCGATCGAGGGCGAGGCCGGCGTCGGCTATATCATGCGGGAAGGCTTCGACCTTCCGCCGCTGATGTTCACGCGTGACGAGATCGTGGCGCTGGTCGCCGGCGCGCGCATGGTGCGCGCCTTCGGCGGCGCGCAGATGGCGCGGGCCGCCGAGGAGGCGCTGGTCAAGATCGGCGCCGTGCTTCCCGATTCGGAGAAGGCGCGGATCGGGCGCACCGAGATCCACATGCCGAACTGGGTCGTCGGCGAGGCCGACCGCAAGTCGATCGACCTGCTGGAACGCGCCGTCGAGGCTCGCGACGTGCTCACCATCGACTATTGCGACGAGGCCGGCAACGGCTCGACGCGCGATATCCGGCCACTCGGCCTGTGGTTCTGGGGCAAAGTCTGGACGCTGGTCGCCTGGTGCGAGCTGCGCGACGACTTCCGCGCCTTCCGCATCGACCGCATGAGCTCGATCCTGGGCGCCGGGCGCAGCTTCAGGCCGGAGCGCGGCAAGCAGCTCGCCGATTTCTACCGCACCATGGAGGTGCGGGGGCAGGTGTAGGCTGTGTTACGTTGCATCGCCGGCGTTTCAAGGCGCAGGCAGTCTTCAGCCCCTACTGCTCCTCGTCGTCCTCGTCGCTGCGGTCCGACTTCAGCGACGACAGCTTGGCGAAGACCGCGTCGGCATCGAGCTCATCGTCCTCGCGCTTCTCCTCCGCGCCGATCTCGACATCGAGGCGCTCGGTCTGCGCGGCGGGCAGCAGCGTGTCGCCGGTCGGGGCGGCCGGTGCCTGGCCGCGCGAGGCGCGCTGGACCTCGAGGTCGAGGTCGATCTGCGAGC
>CAYYZC010000200.1:0-5961 GCA_964475605.1 uncultured Chelativorans sp. | reverse complement strand
CATGCATGGCGTCGGCGTCTGCCGTCGAATGGACGGCGACGGTGCTGATGCCCAGCTCCTTGGCGGCGCGCAGGACGCGCAGCGCGATCTCGCCACGGTTCGCGATGAGGATCTTGTGGAACAAGGGCGTTACTCGATCACGACCAGCGGCTCGCCGAATTCCACCGGCTGCGCGTCGTCGAACAGGATGGCGGAGACGACGCCCGCGCGCGGCGACGGGATCTGGTTCATCGTCTTCATCGCCTCGATGATGAGCAGGGTCTGGCCCTCGCGCACATTCTGGCCGATCTCGACGAAGGGCTGGGCGTCGGGCCCGGGCGCGCGATAGGCGGTACCGACCATCGGCGAGGTGACGGTGTTCTTGGAGGTTTCGGCCGCAGGAGCGGGAGTTGCGGCCGGAGGCGTGGAGCCTTGCGAAACAGGCGCGGCGGGAGCAAATGCAGGCGCGGCTGCCGCTACGGCGTGAACGGCGGCGGGCTGGCGCGAGACGCGGATGCGCAGATCGTCCTGCTCGACCTCGATCTCGGTGAGGTTGGTCTCGTCCAGTATCAGCGCTAGATCGCGAATGAGCTGCTGGTCAACGCCTGGCTTGTTGCTCGACATGTCGATTGGGACCTCTCGTCCTTCATATTGGCTCGCGGCGAGCTTTCGTCCGGCAGGCCGGAGGCCCTTCCGGCGCACGACGAATGGCGGCGTGCCGCAAAGGCGGCAGCCCCGCGCCGCGCGCCCTCTATAACGGCCTTAGACCGCAACGAAAAGAGCGCAAGTATCTTCTCTTGATCTCCACAGATGAGACGCCGGCGCCGTCGAGTATCAGCAGACCCCTTCCTCGCAGGCGCGGGCGATCTCGATCTTTTCGGCAAGCACATCGTGGCCGAGCGCGCCGTAGACGACCTCGTTACCGACGACGTAGGACGGCGTGCCGGTGATGGCGAGCGCATTGGCGAGCTGGTAGGTCCTGCCGAAGGTTTCGGCGATTGCCGGGTTCTTCATCTCATCGCGCAGCGCCGCCTCGTCGACGCCGAGCGCCAGCGCCGCCTCGATCGCAGCGGCCTCGGTGGCGCGGCCGCTCATAAGCAGGTCGCGGTGGAACTCGCCGTATTTCTCGGGCGCCAGCGCGCGGAACGCCATGGAGACGACATGCGCCTTCTGCGAATCGGGACCGAGGATCGGGAACTCCTTGAGCACGAAGCGCAGATCCGGATCGGCCTCGACGAGCGCCTGCATGTCGTCCAGGGCGCGCTCGCAGAAGCCGCAATTATAGTCGAAGAACTCGACGATGGTGATGCTGCCTTCGGGATTGCCGACAATGCCGTCATATTGCGAGTTGAACAGCTCGTCGGCCGAATCGGTGATCGTCTCCTGCTGGGCGATCCGATCCTCCTCCTTCCGCTTGTCCTCCAGCGCCTGCTGGGCCTCGAGCAGCACTTCCGGATTGGCGATCAGATATTCGCGGACGATCTTCTCGATCTCGGCGCGGTCGCCGGCTTCGATCGCCGTGGGCCGGGAAGCCGCCAGCGCGGAGGGAACGACCTCGACGGCGGCCGGGCGGCTGCCGGCGAGATAGCCGAACGCCAGCATGGCGAAAGAAAGCGTGACTCCGGCGATGCCTACTGCGAGGGCCTTGCTCATCGGACTTGTCCTTCGATGTTCGGGCAATGTTCAGGCATGATCCCCGTCAGCGGCCCGGTTGCTTGAGATTGATGATGTCCTGCGCCTTTCGCCAGGAGGGCGTGCCGGGCTGCAGCTTCTGCTGCGCGCGGGCGGCGAATATCCTGGCATCCTGGTAGTTGCCGGAATGGAAATGGCCTTCCGCCGTGGCGAGCTCGGCCTCGGCGACCTCGCCGATCTGCCCATATGCCTGGGCGAGATAGCGATAGCCGGTCGCGTATTCGGGCTCGCGGTCGAGGCCGGCCTTCAGCTCGGCGATGCCGCGCCGGATCTCCTCGGGCTTGCCGGTGGTGAGCAGTGCGCGGCCGACGCCGATGCGCAGCAGGCCGGAGCCGGGGGCGAGCTGGAGCGCCCGCGAATAGGCCGCGGCCGCCTCTGCCGGCCGGTTCGCCTTCATCAGGATCTCGCCCTTGATCTCGTGGAAATAGGGATTGCCGGGGGCGGCCGCGATCAGCGCGTCGATCTTGCGCGTCGCCTGCCCGATGTCGCCATAGAGGAAGGTGACGAGCGCATCGGCATAAAGCGCGGCCACGCCGCGCGGATCGTCGCGGAAGAGCCGGGCGACGGCGGTGCGACCTTCCGTATAGGCGGCGATCTTGGCACGCGCCATGTCGTGGCGCTGCTGCAGGGCCGGCGGATCCGCACGGTCGAAATGCGGGCTCTGGCGCGCCAGCGTCTCCAGATTGGCAATGCGGTCGCGCGGCATCGGATGGCTGATCTGGTAGCGGTCGATGCGGCTGCCGCTCAGCGCCAGGTCGCGCGAGAACCGCTCGAAGGTCTCCAGCATGCCGCGCGCCGACTGGCCGGTGGCGTTGAGATAGTCGAGCGCCATGCGGTCGGCGGTCGTCTCCTCGCCGCGCTGGTAGCCGAGCAGCCCGCGCCGCGCGATCTCGGCGCCGCCGGCGGCAGCACCCATGCCGGCCTGGCCGAGGCCGTCGACGTTGCCGAGGGCTCCGGCGACGCCGGCGCCGATGCCGAGCAGCATGGAGACGATCGCCACCGTCTGGGCGCGGGCAAGCTGCTGGCGCAGCCGCTGCTGATGGCCGCCGGCGATATGGCCGATCTCATGAGCGAGCACGCCGATGATCTGGTTCGGCGTTCGCGCATCGAGCAGGGCGCCGGTGTTGACGAAGACGCGACGGCCGAGGACGAAGGCATTGAAGGATCGGTCGTTGACCAGCACGATCTCGATGCCCGAACCGGCCAGCCCGGCCGCCTTGAGAAGGGGGGCAGCATAGTCGCGCACCAGCGCCTCGATCTCGGCATCACGCACGATCGAGACGCTGCGGCCCTGCGCCTGCGCCGCGGGAACCGGCAGCAGGGCGAGCTGGATGGCGAGCAGAACCGCCAGGCAGGCGCGAAGCGCGGGTCCGACGAAGGAATGGGATCTGGACTCTCTTGCCATGCCAGGAACGGGTATCGGACCGCCGGTCCGAAGGAAAGAAGGTGCTCGTCCATTCATGAACTTGTGATCCCCACACCAATCGGGCATTTGTGCGGCGCCCAACGATCAAGGGGGATTGAAGTCGCCGATGACGGTCAGGCTTTCCGCGCGCGGCGCGGTCGAACCATTCCATGCCATGGACGTGCTCGCCGAGGCGAACCGCCTGCGCTCGGCAGGCCACGACGTGATCTCGCTCGCCGTCGGACAGCCGTCCGACCCCGCGCCCGAGGCGTCACGCGCGGCCGCCGCACGGGCGCTGGCGCATGGCCGCATCGGCTATACCGACGCGATGGGCATCGCGCCGCTGCGCGCCGCCATCTCGCATCACTACCAGGTGCGCTACGGCGTGAGCATCGATCCGGCGCGCATCGCGGTCACCACCGGCTCGTCGGCCGGCTTCAACCTCGCCTTCCTGGCGATGTTCGAGGCCGGCGAGCGCATCGCCATCAGCGAGCCGGGCTATCCGGCCTATCGCAACATCATCGCCGCGCTCGGCCTCGAGGCGGTCGAGCTGCCGCTCGACGGCCACGGCTATCTGACGGCCGCGACGCTTGCGGCCGCACACCGGGACAAGCCGGTGCAGGGCGTGCTCTTCGCCAGCCCCGCCAATCCGACCGGCGCGGTGATCCCCGAAGCCGCGCTCGGCGAGCTGCTTGCCGCCTGCCGCGACATGGGCATCTCGGCGATCTCGGACGAGATCTATCACGGGCTCGCCTTCGACACGCAGGACCACACCGCGCTCGCCCATGGCGACGAGGTCGTCGTCATCAACTCCTTCTCCAAATATTACTGCATGACCGGCTGGCGCATCGGCTGGATGGTGCTGCCGCCGCAGCTCGTGCGCCAGGTCGAGCGGCTCCAGCAGAGCATGTACATCTCCGCGCCCGAGCTGTCGCAGGTCGCGGCGGTCGAGGCGTTCGGCGCCCGCGAGGAGCTGGAGGCGGTCAAGGCGCGCTACCGCGCCAATCGCGCGCTGCTCTACGACCGCCTGCCGTCGCTCGGCTTCAGGCTGGCGGCCCCCATGGACGGCGCCTTCTACGCCTATTGCGACGTGTCGCGGCACACCAATGACAGCATGGAGTTCGCCCGCCGCATGCTGGCGGAGGCACATGTCGCCGCGACGCCGGGCCTGGATTTCGACATGCGCCAGGGACACCGCCACATGCGGCTTTCCTATGCCGGCAGCCCGGCCGAGATCGAGACGGCCGTGCAGCGCATCGGCAAGTGGCTGGGAGCCCTTTCCTGAGCCAGGGCTACGGGATTTCGCGGGCCGCCGCGAGCAGCGCATCGCAGTCGAGATGGCGCTCCAGATGGCCGGCGATCGCCGTCAGCGCGGCATCGATCTGGCCGCGATAGTCGATATCCGACGCCGCGACGCCGAGCTCGGCGAGGAGACGGCGCCGGAACCCGTCGGCGGCGAAGATGCCGTGGAGATAGGCGCCCCACACATGCCCGTCGGCCGAGACGGCGCCGTCGGGGCGGCCGTCGATCTCGATCGCCGGGCGCAGCGTGCCGGGCCCGGTGGTCGCGCCGAGATGGATCTCGTAGCCCGCGAGCGGTTCGTCATGGACGAGCGAGCGCGCGGCGACATTGCGCACCGTCTTTTCCGGCTGCAGCACGGTCTCCACATCGAGCAGGCCGAGCCCGTCCGCCTCGGCGGCGCTGCCCTCGATGCCGAGCGGGTCGAAGACCTTGCGGCCGAGCATCTGGTAGCCGCCGCAAATGCCGGCGACGCGCCCTCCCCGCTTCCGATGCGCCATGATCGCCTCGTCCCAGCCGTTTTCGCGCAGGACGCCGAGATCGCCGATCGTCGTCTTGGAGCCGGCAAGCACGATCAGCGCGGCGTCCTGCGGGATGCCTTCGCCCGGCTTCACGAAGACGACATCGAGGCCCGGCTCGGCGCGCAGCGGATCGAGATCGTCGAAATTGGCGATGCCGCCGGTGACCGGCACCGCGACCTTGCAGGCGCCGCCACGGCTTCTCCCGAGCCGGTCGAGGATCACCGAATCCTCGGCCGGCAGAAGCGCCGCCTCCTTCAGCCACGGCACGACGCCGAACGAGCGCCAGCCCGTATGGCGGGTGATGATCTCCAGCCCCTCGTCGAAGAGCGAGATGTCGCCGCGGAACTTGTTGATCAGGTAGCCGGCGATCATCCGCCGGTCCTCCTCCGGCAGGATCAGATGGGTGCCGGCGAGCGAGGCGATGACGCCGCCGCGGTCGATATCGCCGATCAGCACCACCGGTACGTCGGCGCAGGTGGCAAAGCCCATATTGGCGATGTCGCGCGGGCGCAGATTGATCTCCGCCGGCGACCCGGCGCCCTCGACGACGAGCAGGTCGGCGCCCTCGGCGAGCCGATGCCAGCTCTCCATCACCTTGTCCATCAGCTCCAGCTTCAGCGTCTGGTAGTCGCGTGCCCGAGCGCTGCCGAACATGCGGCCCTGGACGATGATCTGCGCCCCGACCTCCGATTGCGGCTTGAGCAGGACCGGGTTCATGTCGACGCTCGGCGGCACGCCGCAGGCCAGCGCCTGCAGCCATTGCGCGCGGCCGATCTCGCCGCCCATCGCCTCTCCGGCCATGTCCGCGACGGCAGCGTTGTTGGACATGTTCTGCGGCTTGAAGGGGCGCACCCGCAGGCCGCGCTGCCGCGCCATGCGGCAGAAGCCGGCGACGAGCATCGACTTGCCGACGTCGGAGCCGGTGCCCTGGAACATGATTGCGCGGGCGCTCATCGGCATGCTCCGCCCTTGTGGGCAGAGAAGTCATTTGTGACCGTTCCGGTGGACGATCGACCCCCACTCCGATTTGCTTCGCAAACCACCTCTCCCCCGCTCGACGGGGGA
>CAYYZC010000199.1:0-5963 GCA_964475605.1 uncultured Chelativorans sp. | reverse complement strand
AGGATGACGACGCAGCCATGCTCGCGAGGACCTATGCGATTGCCTGCCACAAAAGGAGAGGGACGATGATCTATCGCCAGATCGACGATTGGGACGATGCCTATGCCAACGGTCCCAACATTCCCGGCGGCGACCGCTGGCCGGCGGCCTGGGTCGAGCCGGCGAAGCGGTTCCGCGACGATCTCCGGTCCCGCGGCAGGGCGAAGCTCGACATCGCCTATGGCGAGCGCGAGCGCAACCGCCTCGACCTGTTCCTGCCCGAAGGGACGCCGCAAGGGCTCGTCGTCTTCGTCCATGGCGGCTTCTGGCTGAAGCTCGACAAGAGCTACTGGTCGCATCTGGCCGCCGGCGCGGTGGCGCACGGCCATGCGGTCGCCTTCCCCTCCTACACGCTCTGCCCGCAGGTCGGGATCGCCGATATCGTCGGGGAAGTCGCCGCAGCGGTGACCAGGGCGGCGGAGATGATCGACGGCCCTCTGCGGCTCGCCGGCCATTCCGCCGGCGGCCATCTCGTCTCGCGCATGATCACCGCCACCTCGCCGCTGGGCGGGACGGTGCGGAGCCGCATCGCCAACGTCGTCTCGATCTCCGGCCTGCACGACCTCAGGCCGCTGACGAGGACGGCGATGAATGCGGACCTCGGGCTCGACGCCGCCGGGGCCGCAGCGGAGAGCCCGGCCTTGCTCGAGCCGATGCAGGGCGCGCGCATCGTCTGCTGGGTGGGTGCGGGCGAGCGGGCCGAGTTCGTCCGCCAGAACGCGCTTCTCGCCAATGTCTGGACCGGGCTCGGCGCCACGACGGCCGCGGTCGAGGAGCCGGACCGCCATCATTTCGACGTCATCGACGGCCTCGCCGATCCGGAGCATCCGCTGACCAGAACCTTGTTGACAGGTTGAATTCAACGCCCGAGTCTGCCGGCAAGAATCTGGAGCTTCGGAATGCGACCCGTCTTCGTGCAATTGCAGTGCTCGCCCGGCCGGACCTACGATGTCGCCGACGAGCTTTACCGGCGCGAGGTCGTCTCCGAGCTCTATTCGACCAGCGGCGACTACGACCTGCTGATGAAGATCTATATCGAGGACGGCGTCGATATCGGCAAGTTCATCAACGACAACATCGCCAACGTGCCCGGCATCATGCGTTCGCTGACGACGCTGACCTTCAAGGCGTTCTGAGCCGGGGGGACCCTAGGCGCGTGCGATCCGCGACGCGCCCGTGCGCCACAGGATCAGCACCATGATCGAGACGTTGAGCAGGTTCCAGCCGATGCCGTTGAGGAAGGCGGCATCGTAGGACCCGGTGATGTCGTAGATATAGCCCGACAGCCAGCCGCCGAAGGCCATGCCGACGATGGTCGCCATGATCACCAGTCCGACCCGCTGGCCCGCCTCGTGCGCAGGCAGGTATTCGCGCACGATGATCGCATAGCTCGGCACGATGCCGCCCTGGGCTAGGCCGAAGAGCAGCGACACGGCATAGAGGGAGGCGAGGCCGTCGAAGGGCAGATAGGCGAGCAGCGCCAGTCCCTGCAGCACCGAGCCCAGGAGCAGCGTCCTCACGCCGCCGATATAATCGGCGAGGAAGCCGGAGGCGAGGCGGCTGAAGATGCCGCCGACCAGCATCAGCGACAGCATCTCCGCACCCCGCGCCATGCCGAAGCCGAGATCGACGCAATAGGCGACGATATGCACCTGCGGCATCGACATGGCGACGCAGCATCCGATGCCGGCGATGGCGAGCAGCAATTGCAGGGCGCGCGGCGACAGGTCGATCGACAGCAGCGGCTGCGCGGCGGCGCCCGCCTGGCCCGCGGCGGCGAGATGCGGCGGGCGACGCCGCAGCATCATCGACAGCGGCAGCATGATGGCGACGCAGAGGACGCCGATGGCGACATAGGTGAGGCGCCAGCCGTGGACGGGCAGGGTGAACTGCATGAGCAGCGGCCAGATCGCGCCGGCGAAATAGTTGCCGCTGGCGGCCGCCGCCACCGCGAGGCCGCGCCGCTTGCGGAACCAGTGCGACAGGTCGGCGATCAGTGGTCCGAACGTGGCCGCCGCGCCGAAGCCGATCAGCGTCTGCAGCGCCGCGAACAGCCAGATCGAGTCGACGGCCGCAGCGAGGCAGCAGCCGATCCCCAGGGAGAGCGCCGCCGTGACCATGGGAGGCACGATGCCGGTGCGGTCCACGAAGCGGCCCATCAGCACATTGCCGATGGCGAAGCCGACCATCGTCATCGTGTAGGGGATCGAGGCCGCGCCGCGCTCGACGGCGAACTCCGCCTGCACGGCCGGCAGCACCACGACGACCGACCACATGCCGACGCTGCCCACCGCCCCGAGTAGAACCGAGGCAACGAGCCTGATCCAGGCATAGCGGCCGTCGATGTCGGATTGCGTTCCGATGCTGCTGGTGGTCATGCGGTTCCTCGCCGCGCCTCACGCGCGCTCATCGGCGGCAACATCGCGGTCCGATGCTGCCATGGGCAGCGCCACACGGTCGCAACCACCGATCCAGATGCTACCGGCGCAGGCCTTCATCCGGCCGGCTGCTTCCATTTGATCGAACAGCCGATCGAAGGCACCTGCTGCTGCGGGCCCCTGCCGGTCCTGGAGATCTCGACCATGGCGTCGAACAGCTCCCGCCTCGCGTCGCCAGGGTCGCCGGTACCGCTCGATGAATCGAGCCGTCCGCGATAGCGCAGCTTCATGTCGGCGTCGAAGCCGAAGAAGTCGGGCGTGCAGACGGCGCCATAGGTGCGCGCCAGCGACTGGTCCTCGTCATGCAGATAGGGGAAGGGCAGCGCATGCCGGCGCGCGAAAGCCTTCATCTCATCGAAGGAATCCTCCGGATAGGCGTCGGCATCGTTCGAGTTGACGGCGACGAAGCCGATGCCCCGGCCGCTCAGCTCCGCGGCGTCGCGGACGATCCGTCCGATCCGGGCCTTCACATAGGGGCAATGGTTGCAGATGAAGACGACCACCAGCCCGCCGGGCCCGTTATGGTCGGAGATCTGGTGCTCGTTGCCGTCGGTACCGGGCAGGATGGCGTCCATGCCCTTCCAGCCGAGCTCCCTCATCTGTGGGGTCGCCGTCATCCTTGCCTTCCTCCTGGCTCTGCCTGATGGAGACAGTTCAGGAAGCGCGCGGTGAAATCAATAGAAGCCGCCGCCACGGTCCGGATCGGCGGTTCCAATCGGGGGCGCTTTTGCTCTACAAGCAGCGGAGAAGATTCGGGGGATTCCTGCCGCATGGAGCGCCTTGCAGGCCGCGTGATGCTGCTGTCCGGCTGGCGACGGGCTCTTGCCGCCTTCGCCGCGGGCTTGCTCGCCGCCTTCGCCCAGGCGCCCTTCGATTTCTTCGCTGCCGCCTTCATCGCCTTCCCGATCCTCGTCTGGCTGATCGACGGCACCGTGACGCGGCCCGGCGCCGGCCTCGTCCGCCGCGCGCTCGCCGGCTTTCCGGTCGGCTGGTGGTTCGGCTTCGGCTATTTCCTCGCCGGGCTGTGGTGGGTCGGCAATGCGCTGCTGGTCGAGGCGGAGCTCTTCGCCTGGGCGCTGCCTCTGGCGATCCTCGGCCTGCCCGCCCTGCTGGCGCTGTTCTACGGCCTGGCCACGGCGCTGGCGCGCGCTCTGTGGAGCGACGGCATCGGGCGGTTCGCCGCGCTCGGCTTCGCCTTCGGCGTCGCGGAATGGCTGCGGGCCGTCGTGCTGACCGGCTTCCCGTGGAGCGCGATCGGTCTTGCGGCGATGCCGCTGCCGGTCCTCATGCAGTCGGTCAGGCTCACCGGCCTGTTCGCCATCAACGGGCTCGCCGTGCTGGTCTTCGCGCTGCCGGCGGCCGTCGGCGCGCGGCGCGGGCGGATGACGGCGCTGCTGCTGGGGCTGGTGCTCGTCGCCGCGCATGCCGGCTACGGGATGTGGCAGATCTCCAGGGCCTCGCCGGCGGAGAGCCTGCTGCGGGTGCGCATCGTCCAGCCCTCGATCGCCCAGGCGCAGAAATGGGACACGGCCGAGCGCGACCGCATCTTCGCAAGATATCTGGAGCTGTCGGACCGGCCGGCAGACGAGGGCGCCGCGGCTCCCGACCTGATCGTCTGGCCCGAGACTGCCCTGCCCTTCCTTTTCACCGATCGTCCCGATGCGCTGGTGGCGCTGTCCGAACTGCTCGACGAGGGGCAGCTCCTGCTCGCCGGCGCGGTCAGGGCCGAGGGCCCTGCGGGCGACCCGGACCGGCGCTACTACAATTCCGTCATGGCGATCGATCCGGAGGGCGTGATCGTCGACGCCGTCGACAAGGTGCATCTCGTCCCCTTCGGCGAATATCTGCCGATGGGCGACCTGCTCGCCCGCTTCGGCCTGCGCCAGATCGCGCAGTCGGTCGGCGGCTTCTCGGCCGGCGCCGCGCGCCGCACGCTGACCGTCGCCGGGGGCGTCGAGGCGCTGCCCTTCATCTGCTACGAGATCATCTTTCCCGGGGTCGCCGGCTATGGCCGCGGCGGCGCCGACTTCCTGGTCAACCTGACCAATGACGCCTGGTTCGGCGACACGCCCGGCCCCTATCAGCATTTCCGCCAGGCGCAGATAAGGGCGGTCGAGGCCGGGCTGCCGATGGTGCGCGCCGCCAATAACGGCATTTCGGCAGTGGTCGATCCCTATGGCCGGATCATCGACGCCTTTGCGGTCGACGCGGCGGGAGTGCTCGATGCCGACGTGCCGGCGCTGCGGCGCGGGCGGGAGACCAGGCTGTCGCCGCTGGTCGCGAGCTCCCTGATCCTTGCTTCGCTGTTTGCGTTCGGCATATTGGCGCGACTGCGTAAAAAGTAGCGTCAGATTGACATTAAGTATATTAGGAACTCGTAATTGGGGGTAATTTACCCCGCCGTGCGATCCGTGAGATGATATGGCTGTCGCTTGGGGCCGGGGACCGGGGGACGCGGTTCATGCTGGCGCAGCCGCCTCCGAGGGACGAACATGATGCCGGATCAGAAGAAGAAGCCAAACCCGATCGACGTGCATGTCGGGACGCGGATAAGGCTGCGCCGCAACATGATCGGCATGAGCCAGGAAAAGCTCGGCGACCGGCTCGGCATCACCTTCCAGCAGATCCAGAAATACGAGAAGGGCACCAACCGCGTCGGCGCCAGCAGGCTGCAGTCGATCGCCTCGCATCTCGAAGTGCCGGTGTCGTTCTTCTTCGACGACGCGCCCGGCCTCGATGCCGCGAAGTCCGGCGGACTGTCGGAGGAAGCATCCACGAACTATGTCGTGGACTTCGTCAGCAGCCTCGAAGGGCTGCAGCTCAACCGCGCCTTCGTCAAGATCTCGGATCCGAAGGTGCGCCGCAAGATCATCGACCTCGTCAGGGCGCTCGCCGACGAGGACTGAGCGCGGCCCGCCGGATCGGTCTCGCCTCCTCTCCCTCACCCTCTTCGTCCCGGGGCCTCGCCCCCGACGCCTCGTCGCGCTTGACGAGCGAATGGCCGCTTCGATAACAGATTGCCGTCTTGCCGGAGGCCCCCGGCAATTTTCTTTCGAGAGGGGATATCCCGTGGCGCGCCAGAACTATCTTTTCACCAGCGAATCCGTGTCCGAAGGCCATCCGGACAAGGTCTGCGACCGGATTTCCGACGAGATCGTCGACATGGTCTACAAGGAGGCGCGCAAGACCGGCATGGACCCGTGGGTCGTCCGCGTCGCCTGCGAGACGCTGACCACCACCAACCGTGTCGTGATCGCCGGCGAGGTCCGGGTGCCGGAAACCCTGCTGAAGCGCGACAAGCAGGGCAAGCTGATGACGGACGCCAAGGGCAATCCGCTCGTCAACCCGTCCCGCTTCCGTTCCGTAGCGCGCCGCGCCATCCGCTCGATCGGCTATGAGCAGGACGGTTTCCACTGGAAGACCGCGAGGATCGACGTCCTCCTTCACGCCCAGTCGGCCGACATCGCCAGGGGCGTCGACAATGCC
>CAYYZC010000198.1:2613-5965 GCA_964475605.1 uncultured Chelativorans sp. | reverse complement strand
CGCCGTAACGGGGATCGCGAGGCGCGCCAGCAGGGCGTCGCGCGTCACCTCGTCGACGAAGGCCGCCTCGATCGCGGTGCGGGTGGTCCGGCGCAGATCCTCCGTGCTCATGCCGAAATGCTTGGCGGCGACGTCGTATTCGCGCTTGAGGCTGGTCCAGAAATAGGGCGGGTCGTCCGAATTGAGCGTGACCTTGCAGCCGGCCCGACGCAGCGCGGGAAACGGATGCGCCGCGAAACCGGAAAAGACCTTCAGCTCGATATTGGAGACCGGACAAATTTCCAGCACCACGCCTTCCCCGGCAATGCGGCGGACGAGGTCGCTATCCTCGATCGCGCGGACGCCGTGGCCGATACGGGCGGGGCGAAGATGATCGAGGGCCTGTGCGACGCTCTGCGAGCCGGCCAGCTCGCCGGCATGAACGGTGATGCCGAGCCCCGCCTGGCGCGCGATGTCGAAGGCGCGCGCGAAATCGGCAGGCGCGCCGCTGCGTTCCTCGCCGGCCATGCCGAAGCCGGTCACCAGCGGGTGGCCGCATCCGGCCGCGAAGCGCGCCGCATTCTCGACCGATTCGACCCCGAAATGACGCACGCCGGTGACGATCATGCGGCCTTCGATGCCGGTCTTCGCCCTGGCGCGCCGCATGCCCTCGCCGAGCGCTTCGGTATAGGCTGCCGGCGACAGCCCGGCCTTTTCGGCATGGTCCGGGGAGGTGAATATCTCCGAATAGATCGCGCCGTCGACGGCAAGGGAGGTCAGATAGGTCTCGGTGAGAAGCGCGTAGTCCTCCTCGGTCCGGAACAGGGCGGCGGAGAAATCGTAAGCGGCGAGGAAGCTGGTGAAATCATGCCAGACGAAAGAGCCGTCGCGGATGAAGGGAGAGGCATCCGCCCCGTATTTCCTGGCCTGGGCAAGAACCAGCTCCGGCGAGGCGGCACCTTCGACATGGCAATGCAGTTCCGCCTTCAGGACCATCGGCGCCTCCTTTTCCGCGGCCGTTCATCGCGGGTGCGACAATAGCGTCCGACTACGCTATCGGCTATGGTCCGGCCGATTTTCGAGGGAATGACACGATGTCGGAAGAGCGCACGACCACCCCCGAAGGCATGGAAGCCTCCTACGGCTTCCAGGATATCGGCGCCGGGAACAAGCAGGGGCTGGTCGACGAGGTGTTCCACAAGGTGGCGCGCCGCTACGACCTGATGAACGACCTCATGTCCGGCGGGCTGCACCGGGTGTGGAAGGACCAGATGGTCACCATGCTCAACCCGCCGCCGAGCGCCGGCTGGCGCTCGCTCGACGTGGCCGGGGGCACCGGCGACATCGCCTTGCGCATCGTCGAGCGATCGCAGGGCCAGGCCGAGGTCGTCGTCCTCGACATCAACGGCTCGATGCTCGGCGTCGGGCGCGAGCGGGCGCAGAAGCGCGGCCTGGCCGACAAGCTCGATTTCGTGGAGGCGAATGCCGAGGAGCTGCCCTTCGCGGATTCAGGATTCGACGCCTATACGATCGCCTTCGGGATCCGCAACGTGCCGCGCATCGACCATGCGCTTGCCGAAGCGCACCGGGTGCTGAAGACCGGCGGCCGCTTCCTCTGCCTGGAATTCTCCGAGGTCGAGATGCCGATCCTGGACAAGGCCTATGAGGCCTGGTCGTTCAGGGCGATCCCGCAGCTCGGGCGCATGGTGGCCGGCGACGGCGAGCCCTATCGCTATCTGGTCGAATCGATCGCCAAATTCCCCAACCAGTCGGATTTCGCGCAGATGATCCGCGCGGCAGGCTTCGGGCGGGTGACGTGGCGGAATCTTTCCGGCGGCATCGCGGCCATCCACTCGGCCTGGAAAATCTGACCCCGCATGAGCACCCCCATCGCCTATTTCCGGCTGGTCCGGGCCGGCTGGATCCTGGCCCGCGAAGGCGTGTTCGCGGCGCTGCCGGGCGAGCAGCTCGACGGGCCGGCACGTTTCGCCTGGAACGTCAGCCGGCTGATCGCGCGGCGGCGCAGCCAGAAGCGCGAGCGCAGCCAGAGCATGTCGAGGGCGGTCGACCGGCTGGGGCCGTCCTATGTCAAGCTGGGCCAGTTCCTCGCGACGCGGCCGGACGTCGTCGGCGCCGACGTCGCGATGGACCTCGCCGCGCTCCAGGACCGGATGGCGACATTCCCGACGGCGGAGGCGGCGGCCGCAGTCGAGGCATCGCTCGGCCGGCCCTTGTCCGATCTCTACCTTTCCTTCGAGGCGCCGATCTCGGCCGCCTCCATCGCGCAGGTGCATCCGGCCGAGGTGCTGCGCGAGGAAATGACGCAGAAGGTGGCGGTGAAGGTCATCCGCCCCGGCATCAGGCGCCGCTTCTTCAACGATCTCGAAAGCTATTTCCTCGCCGCCCGGCTGCAGGAACGGTTCATGCCTTCGAGCCGGCGGCTGAAGCCGGTCGAGGTAACGCGCACGCTGGCACAGACGACCAAGGTCGAGATGGATCTGCGGCTCGAGGCGGCCGCCATGTCGGAGCTCGGCGAAAACACGCGCGAGGATCCCGGCTTTCGCGTTCCCTGGGTCGATTGGGAACGGACCGGCCGCGACGTCGTCACCATGGAGTGGATCGACGGCATCAAGATCTCGGACATCGAGGGGCTGCGCCGCGCCGGGTACGACCTCAAGGGCCTTGCGTCGACGCTGATCCAGTCCTTCCTGCGCCATACGCTGCGCGACGGCTTCTTCCATGCCGACATGCATCCCGGCAATCTGTTCGTGGAGGCCGACGGGACCATCGTCGCGGTCGATTTCGGCATCGTCGGGAGGCTCGGCAAGAAGGAGCGGCGGTTCCTCGCCGAGATCCTCTACGGCTTCATCACGCGCGACTATCTGCGCGTCGCCGAGGTGCATTTCGAGGCCGGCTACGTGCCGCGCATCCATGACGTGCATGCCTTCGCGCAGGCGATCCGGGCGATCGGCGAGCCGATCCACGGCCAGCCGGCCGAAAGCATCTCGATGGCGCGGCTCCTGGCGCTGCTCTTCGAGGTCACCGACCTGTTCGACATGGCGACGCGGACCGAGCTTCTGCTGCTGCAGAAGACGATGGTGGTGGTCGAGGGCGTGGCGCGGACGCTCGATCCGGCCTTCAACATGTGGAAGACCGCCGAGCCGGTCGTCGGCGACTGGATCCGCGCCAATCTGGGACCGCGCCGCGTGCTCGAGGACGCGCGCGACGGCACCGCCGCTCTCCTCGCCCTTGCGCGGCAGGCACCGGACCTCGCCGCCCGCACCGAACGGCTGTCGCGCGAGATCGACGGCATGGCCGAGCACGGGCTGCGCTTCGACCAGGCGACGGCGGAGAGGATCGGCCGCGCCGAGGC
>CAYYZC010000198.1:0-2513 GCA_964475605.1 uncultured Chelativorans sp. | reverse complement strand
AGTCGCGCGACCTGCCGCTGCTGTTCAAGGGCGACGATTTCGTCCATACCGATATCGTGCCGGCGCTGAAGCCGGCGTGACACCGGGCAGAATGATGACCCTTGCAGACAAGCGCATCCTTCTCATCATCGGCGGCGGGATCGCTGCCTATAAATGCCTCGACCTGATCCGGCGGCTGCGCGAGCGCGGCGCTGCGGTGCGATGCGTGATGACGCGGGGCGCGCAGCAATTCGTCACCCCGCTCGCCGTCGGGTCGATCTCCGCCGACCATGTCTTCACCGACCTCTTCGACCGCCAGGACGAGCACGATATCGGCCATATCCGCCTGTCGCGGGAGGCCGACATCATCGTGGTCGCGCCGGCGACCGCCGATCTGATGGCGAAGATGGCGAACGGCCTTGCAGACGATCTCGCATCGGCCGTGCTGCTTGCGACCGACAGGCAAGTGCTGCTCGCACCGGCGATGAATCCGCGCATGTGGGCGCATCCGGCGACGCGCCGAAACCTGGAGAAGCTGCGCGGCGACGGCATCGAGCTCGTCGGTCCGGCGCGCGGCGAGATGGCCGAAAGCGGCGAGGCCGGCGAAGGCCGCATGTCGGAGCCGCTCGAGATCGTCGCGGCGGTCGAGAGCCTGCTCGACGGTGCACGGAAGCCGCTCGCCGGCAAACGGATCATCGTCACCTCCGGGCCGACGCATGAGCCCATCGATCCGGTGCGCTACATCGCAAACCGCTCGTCGGGCAAGCAGGGCCACGCGATCGCGGCCGCGCTGGCGCGGCTCGGCGCCGACGTGCAGCTCGTCTCGGGGCCGGTCTCGATCGCCGATCCGACAAGGGTCACCACCACCCATGTCGAGACAGCACGGCAGATGATGACGGCGGTCGAGGCACTGCTGCCGGCCGACGCCGCGATCTTCGTCGCCGCGGTCGCCGACTGGCGCACCGAAGCGGCATCCGGCCAGAAGATCAAGAAGCAGGCGAGCGGTGCGGCGCCATCGCTGCAGATGGTCGAGAACCCGGACATACTGGCAACGATCGGACACCATCCGAAGCGCCCGCGGCTGGTGGTCGGCTTCGCCGCGGAGACGCAGCAGGTGGTCGACAATGCGCGCGCCAAGCTCGAGCGCAAGGGCGCGGACCTCATCGTCGCCAACGACGTTTCGCATGACAGCGGCATCAATCCGGGCGGCGTGATGGGCGGCGAGCGCAATCTCGTTCGCATCGTCTCGCGCGACGGCGTCGCCGACTGGCCGGAAATGAGCAAGCAGGAGGTCGCCCGGCGCCTGGCCGAGACGATCGCCGAAAGGCTGCCCGATTAGAGCACGATCCCGAAAAGCGGGAACCGGTTCGGAAGAGGATCTTGCTCTAGACGATCCGGTCGTGGACGGGGGATGCCGGCAGGGCCGGCACCTCGTCAGAGAGCTCGTAGGCATCGAGTACCGCGCGTATAGCCGCTTCGGCATCGTCCTCGCCGCGCGCATGGACGATCGCCAGCGGGTCTCCGGCGGAAATCGTAGCGCCGAGCGGCAGCAGGCCGGTGAGGCCGACCGCCGGGTCGACGCTGTCCTGCGGGTTGCGCCGCCCGCCGCCGAGCGTGACGACCGCCAGCCCGATCCGCCTCGTGGCGATGCCGGCGACATGGCCGCTCCGCGGCGCGGCGACCGCCTTGGTCACCGGTGCGCGCGGCAGGTATCGGTCCGCGGCCTCGACGAAATCAATCGGGCCGCCGAGAGCGGCGACCATGCGGCCGAAGATTTCCGCCGCACGTCCCGAC
The DNA here is from genome assembly GCA_964475605.1 of uncultured Chelativorans sp. Lineage (GTDB taxonomy): Bacteria > Pseudomonadota > Alphaproteobacteria > Rhizobiales > Rhizobiaceae > CAYYZC01. Next base: position 740 of record CAYYZC010000198.1, on the reverse strand, counting down.
GAAAGCGCCTCGGAAACACGGGCGCGGGCGTCGTCGGCCGAATCGGTGGTCCCCGCGGCGAGCAGCATTTCCGCCGCCAATGCGAGCGTCACCCCGGCCAGCCGCGTCTCCCGGCGCCTTCCGGCCAGGAAATCGACGGCGACCCGGACCTCGACCGCATTGCCGGCCGCGTCGGCGAGCGGCTGGTCCATGTCGGTGACGAGGGCGCGGGTCGGCAGGCCGGCGCCCTTGGCGACCTCGACCAGCGTCGTTGCCAGCTCGCGCGCGGCATCCGCGCTCGCCATGAAGGCGCCATTGCCGGACTTGACGTCGAGGACCAGCGACTGAAGCCCGGCGGCGAGCTTCTTGGACAGGATCGAGGCTGTGATCAGCGGGATCGATTCGACCGTCGCGGTCACGTCGCGAATGGCATAGAAACGCTTGTCGGCCGGCGCGAGGTCGGCGGTCTGGCCGATGATCGCGCAACCAGCCTCGCGCACGATCTTGGCGAACAGGGCCTTGTCGGGCTGGCTGACATAGCCGGGGATCGAATCCATCTTGTCGAGCGTGCCGCCGGTATGGCCGAGGCCGCGACCCGAAATCATCGGCACATAGACACCGCAGGCGGCCAGCGCCGGGGCCAGCAGCAGCGAGACCGAATCGCCGATGCCCCCGGTCGAATGCTTGTCGACCACCGGCCCGGGCAGCGCCCAGTCGAGCACGTCGCCCGAATCCCGCATCGCCGTTGTCAGTGCCACACG
>CAYYZC010000197.1:0-5971 GCA_964475605.1 uncultured Chelativorans sp. | reverse complement strand
TGGGCTGCATCGTCAACGGGCCGGGCGAATCGAAGCACGCCGATATCGGCATCTCCCTGCCCGGCACCGGCGAGAGCCCCGCCGCCCCCGTCTTCATCGACGGGGCCAAGGCGGCGACGCTGCGCGGCCCCGCAATCGCCGAAGATTTCCAGAAGATGGTCGCCGACTATATCGAGCGGCGCTTTGGCGGGAATGGACGGGCGGCGGCGGAATAGCCTGACGGCGGTCGGGACTTTCCTGTTCGGCGCGCTTCTCGCCTGCGCCGAGGCCGGCGCCGGCGCCGTGCCGGTCTCGCCGCTCCACCGCACCTGCGACCTGATCGCCCAGAGCGCCGACAATCACGGCCTGCCGCGGCCTTTCCTCGCCCGGCTGATCTGGAAGGAAAGCCGCTTCGATCCCGGCGCCGTCAGCCCCAAGGGCGCGGAGGGCATCGCCCAGTTCATGCCGGGCACCGCCGAGATGCGCGGCCTGGAGAACGCCTTCGACATCGAGCAGGCGATTCCGGCTTCCGCCGAATATCTGGCCGAGCTCGCCGGCCGTTTCGGCAATCTCGGCCTTGCCGCGGCAGCCTACAATGCCGGCGAAAGACGCGTCGGAAGCTGGCTTGGCACCGGCGGCTTCCTGCCGCTCGAGACGGAGAATTTCGTGCTCGACATCATGGGCGCGCCGGCCGACAGCTTCGCCGGTGCGGAACGGGCCGGAGACGTCGTCCCGCTGCATCCGGAAAAATCCTTCGCCGCCGCCTGCCGCGACATGCCGGCGATCGGCTCCTCGCTCGTCGCCATGTCGGAGGTGCCGGTGCTGCCCTGGGGCATCCAGGTCGCCGGCAGCTTCAACCGGGCGGCCGCGATCCGCCGCTGGCAGGAGATCATGGCGCGCAATGCCGACCTGCTCGGCGGCGCCGAGCCCGTCATCTCCCGCATCCGGTCCGCGCGCGGCCGCGCCGGCCTCCATGCGGTGCGCATCGGGGCGGAAACGCGCGAGGAGGCCGACCGGCTGTGCGACCGCCTGCGCGCGGCCGGCGGCGCCTGCATCGTCATGCGCAATCGGTGATGTGGAGGCTGGGCGTCGACGCCTCCCTCCCTTGTGGGGAGGGTACGGGGGCGGGGTAGATCCAGTCGGATGAGGAGAGGCGGGCGCCTACATTGCCATCCGACCGGAAGCGCATCCTTTTACGCAATCAGCGCCGGCTTCTCCGCCCCGATCCAGGCATTGATCTTTTCCTCCAGCCGGTTCGGCGAGACCGGCTTCGACAGGTAGTCGTCCATCCCGGCCTCCAGGCATTTCTCGCGGTCGCCCTTGAGCGCATGAGCGGTGATGCCGATGATCGGCGTGCGGATGCCGGTCCCCTCCTCCGCCTCGCGGATCGCAGCGGTCGCCTCGAGCCCGTTCATCTCCGGCATCGACACGTCCATCAGGATCGCCTTCGGCTTCAGCGAGCGATGCATCTCGACCGCCATCCGTCCGTTCGAGGCGATGCGGTAGCTGATCCCGAGCCCGTCGAGTATCTGGCTGAAGACGAGCTGGTTGACCTCGTTGTCTTCCGCCACCAGCACCTCGAGCCGCTGGCCGGCGGGCACCTTGCGGATCGCCTCGACCTTTGCGGTCGGGCGCGACGGCGGCCGCGGCTGGGTCGGCTGCGGGGCGGCGTTGGCGCCCTTGCGGCGCGACGAGCGCGCGAGCTGCATCATCGACACCAGCGTCTCGAGCAGCGCGGAGGAGCGCGCCGGCTTGTTGAGATGGGCGGCGATGCCCGCCTCGATCGTCCAGCTTCCGGTCGCCGCCTGGTCGACCGAGGTCAGGAGCAGGACCGGGATGTGCCAGGTCCGCGGATCGGCGGCGATGCGGCGCGCCACCTCGATGCCGTTCATGCCCGGCATCTGGTAGTCGAGGATGATCGCGTCGACGCGGCTGCCCAGCGCCGTGGCACGGTCGAGGAAGGCGAGCCCGACCTCACCGCTCTCGGCGGCCGCGCAGTCGAAGCTCCAGCTCCTGAGCTGCTCGAGCAGGATGTCGCGGTTGATCTTGTTGTCGTCGATGACGAGGATGCGCGCGCCGGTGACGTCGATCGGCACCGGGCGCAGCGTCTCCATGTCCGCCTGCACTGGCAGCGGCACGGTGAACCAGAAGGCCGAACCCTTGCCGACCTGGCTCTCCGCGCCGATCGCGCCGCCCATCAGCTCGACGAGCCGCGAGGCGATGGCGAGCCCAAGCCCGGTCCCCTCATGACGCCGCGTCGAGGTCGAATCGACCTGGCTGAACTTGTCGAAGACCTTCTTCAGCATGTGGTCGGGAATGCCGATGCCGGTATCCTCGACGCGCACCGTGACATTGGCGACGCCGTTCTCCGTGCGGCCGCTGACGTCGATCAGCACATAGCCCTTCTCGGTGAACTTCACGCCGTTGCCGACCATGTTGGTGACGATCTGGCGGATGCGCCCGACATCGCCGACGAGACAGATCGGCAGCTCCGGATCGACGCGCACGATCAGCTCCAGGTCCTTCTCCGCCACGCGCGCCGAGACCAGCGTCGCGACATCCTCGATCGCCTCGGCGAGGTTGAACGGCGCCGGGTCGAGGGTGAGCTGGCCGGCATCGATCTTGGAGAAGTCGAGGATGTCGTTGATGATCGTCAGCAGCGCGTTGCCGGATTTGAGGATCACGTCGGCGAAGGTCTTCTGGCGCGTGTCGAGCTCGGTCTTGACCAGCAGCTCGGCCATGCCGAGAACGCCGTTCATCGGCGTCCTGATCTCGTGGCTCATATTGGCCAGGAACTCGGATTTGGCGCGGTCGGCCGATTCTGCGTTCACCTTGGCCCGTTCGAGCGAGGCGAGCGCCCCCTGCAGTTCGTTCTGCGAGCGGGTGATGTTGCGCATCATCGGCAGGAAGACGAGCGAGCTCACCAGCACGCCGACCAGCACTGTCGCCGCGGCCACCGCCATCAGCGCCCGCTGCAGCGCCGAATAGGTGTCGATCATCTCGTTCTCGATGGTGATCAGCGTGGCGTTGAGGTTCGGGCGCACGCGCTCGGTGGCAAGCAGCTGCAGCTGCTGGAAGACGCGCTGCGCGGCATCGCCGGAATAGTCGCGGAAGACGTCGAGTCGGTTGGCGAGCGTGATGACCTCGCGCAGATCGCCGCGCAGCGCGAAGCTGCGCCCCTTGCCTTCCCAGATGTCGCGCAGCGGCACCGGCAGCGTCAGGCCGGAAATGCCCTGGATGATCTCCGCCTCGCTGGCGCCGAACTCGCGCGCCGCACGCTGGGCCGGCTGCGCGGCCTGCGTGATCCGCTGGCTCTCCAGCATCTGCATGTCGCCGCTGGCGGCAAGCTCGAAGGCTTCGAAGGCGATGTCGAGCCGGTCGATCGAGGCATGGAGCTTCTGGCGTGCATCCTCGATTGCCGCCGCCGCGTCGAAGGGCTGCCTGGATACCCGGGCCGGCGCCGCGGCACCTTCCTCGGCCAGGACGGCGTCCAGCCGCTCCTCGGCCGCGGCCAGCGCACCGCGGGCCCGGACATGGTCGAGCACCAGCGCACGATAGATGACGTCGCTCGTCGTTTCCGACATCAGCCCGATCACCGCGCCGAAACGCAGGCTCGTCTTCGCATTTTCGGATTGCCAGTGGATGAAGGCGGCACCTGTCGCCACCGTCAGAAGGAAACCGATCAGGATGAAGATCAGGCGGCCGCGCAAATAGGCGCGAGTGACTTCAATTGACATGACATACACCGGCTACGCAATACAATCGGTGCAGATTCGACCATTCCTGTTAAGGCCGGCTTAATCACGCCGGAACAGGCGAAAGCCTTTGCCGGAAACCTTTCTTGACACGCTCAGTAGTCGCGGCCGGCGATGAAGGCGGCAGCCTCGCGCAATATTGCCGCGCGGGCCCCGAACGGCGCCAGCAGTTCTTCGGCCTGCCCGACGAGGCCGCGGAGCTGGCTTCGGCTCCACTCGACCCCGTGCAGCGAGGGCAGCGTCGCCTTGCCGGCCGCCTGGTCCTTGCCCGTCGCCTTGCCGAGCGCCTCGGGCGAGCCGGTCAGGTCGAGCAGATCGTCGGCGAGCTGGAAGGCAAGCCCGATCGCCGAGCCGAACTCGGCCAGCGTCTCGATCTCGGCCTCCGTCGCGCTGCCGATCACCGCGCCCGCCTCGCAGGCGAAGCGGATCAGGGCTCCGGTCTTCATCGCCTGGAGCCGGACGATGCCGGCCTCGTCCGGAGGCTCCGATGCGGCCTGGAGGTCGCAGGCCTGCCCGCCCGCCATGCCGCCGAGCCCCGCAGCACGCGCCAGCCCCCGCACCAGCCGGAGCCGCGTCGCGGCGGGCAGGCCGTCCTGCGGGCCGTCTCCGATCAGGTCGAAGGCGAAGGTGAGAAGGCTGTCGCCGGCAAGGATCGCCGTCGCCTCGTCGAAGGCCTTGTGCACGGTCGGTTGGCCGCGCCGCAAATCGTCGTCGTCCATGGCCGGCAGGTCGTCATGGATCAGCGAATAGCAATGCACGCATTCGAGCGCCGCCGCCGCGCGCAGGGCATCCGCGCCGTCCGCGCCGAAGAGGGCGGCGCTTTCGATGAGCAGGAAGGGCCGCAGCCGCTTGCCGCCATTGAGCACGCCGTGGCGCATCGCCCGCAGCAGCCGTTCGGGCCGGGCGATCTCGCCTTCGCGCAGCGCCGGCCCGAGCAGGCGGTCCAACTCGGCGGCAACCTCGGTCGCGCGGCGGGAGAGCGCCTCCTCGAATGCGTATCGGATGTCAGTCGTCATGGCAGGAAGCTGTCAGGGTCCTTGAGCTGGAGAGCGATGGCGGCAAATCCCGCCGCGGTCAAGCAAAGCCTGCCTCGGCACCGGCGCCGCATTGCGAATGCGTGTCCCGCTCTGTATTGCCTGACGAGCTGCCCTGAAAGCCTCTGGGGGTCGCGCACCCGACGAGAAGCGGATCGACATGATCGAAGTGGAGCCCGATCCTGAACCGGAAAAGCCGCTCATGACCGCGCGTCGCCGCAAGGCCCGCTCCAGGCCGCGCATCTTCGTCTGGCTGTGGCGGCTGGTCGCCGTGATCGTGGTCGTCGCGCTGATCCCGCCGCTGCTGGCGATCCTCTACAAATGGCCGGCCGTCCACCCGGTCTCCACGCTGATGGTGAAGGACGCCGTCACCTTCCGCCACTATGAGCGGCAATGGACGCCGCTGGAGCAGATCGGCGACCGGCTGATCAATTCGGTGGTGATGTCGGAGGACGGCCAGTTCTGCTTCCACCAGGGCATCGACATGGGCGAGCTGCGCGTGCTGATCAGGGAGGCGCTGGAGGGCGAGGAGACGCGCGGCGGCTCGACCATCACCATGCAGACGACCAAGAACCTCTTCCTCTGGCATGGCCGCTCCTATGTCCGCAAGGCGATCGAACTGCCGCTCTCGGTCTATCTCGACCTGCTCATGTCGAAGAAGCGGATCATGGAGATCTATCTGAACATCGTCGAATGGGGACCCGGCATCTACGGCGCGGAAGCCGCCGCGCAATACCATTTCGGCCGCAGCACGACCGAGCTTTCGAGCCGTCAGGCAGCGCTGCTGGCCGTGACGCTGCCCAATCCGCTCGTGCGCAATCCCGCCAGTCCCTCCGCCTCGCTCAACCGGGTCGCCAACATCATCGAGCGGCGCGCCAATGTCGCCCGCGACTATGTCAGGTGCCTGCAATAGACCATGACCACGGACAGGCGCGCCGAAAAAATTGCCGACGGCCGCTGGTCAAATGTGCCGTGCGCGTGTATAGGCACGCGACTTCAACGGATTTCGGCCGTCAGGCCCGCCCTCGACCGGCGGCGACGGCCGCATGAACGCTTACGGAGCTTGAAATGGCCGTACCTAAAAGGAAGACGTCGCCCTCCAGGCGCGGCATGCGCCGCGCCGCCGACGCGCTGAAGGCGCCGACCTATGTCGAGGACAAGAATTCCGGCGAGCTACGCCGCCCGCACCATATCGACCTGAAG
>CAYYZC010000196.1:1880-6010 GCA_964475605.1 uncultured Chelativorans sp. | reverse complement strand
TGCCCCTGCGGCATGTGGATGCGCCTCGTAAAACTTGACAGATAAACTCCAGATATCTTAAGCGCCGGGGTCAGGGAACCGGTCTCCGGGCCGGGCGCCATCGTTTGTCGCAGTCACCATGGGGGTCCGAATGGCTTGCTTGCCGACCGTCCGCGCACGCCGCGTCGCATTGCTCACCACCCTGGTCCTGCCGCTCGTCCCGGCGGCGGCGAACTCCCAGGAAGCGACAATGCTTGACCGGCTGGTCGTCGAGGCGGAGAGCGACGACATCCTCGTCCAGGACGGCTACGTCGCCCACCAGGACCGCATCGGCACCAAGGTCGACACGCCGATCGCCGAGATACCGCAGGCGATCTCGGTCATCACCCAGGACCAGATCGAGGACCAGAGGCCGCGCACGCTCAACGAGGCGCTGACCTATACGGCGAGCGCCAATCCCAACAGCTTCGGGTTCGACAGCCGCTATGACGCCTTCTCCCTGCGCGGCTTTCCGGCCTATTACAACGGCATCTTCCGCGACGGGCTGCGCCAGTACAACGGCCCTTCGGCCTGGTTCAAGACCGAGCCCTACGGCATCGAGGGCCTGACCGTGCTCAAGGGCCCGGCCTCCTCGCTCTACGGCGTCAGCGGCCCCGGCGGCATCGTCAACCTGGTCACCAAGCGGCCCAAGGAGGAGACCTTCCGCGAGGTCGAGATCCTCGGCGGCACGCATGACCGCTATCAGGCCGCGTTCGATTTCTCCGGCCCGGTCAATGACGAGGGAACGCTGCTCTACCGGCTGACCGGGCTCGGCCGCCTCGCCGGCACCGACCTGCCCGGCTATTCGGACGACAAGTTCTACATCGCGCCCGCCTTCACCATCAAACCCGACGAGGACACCAAGCTGACGGTGCTGGGCGAATATTCGCAGGCGCTGACCGGCGCCACCGCCTTCTTCCACAATCCCAGCTACGGTACCGTCTCCGACATCTATGCCGGCGATCCGGACTGGAACGACTTCCTCGGCCGCCAGGGCCGCATCGGCTACGAGTTCGAGCACCGCTTCAACGATGTCGTCACGGTGCGCCAGAACCTGCGCTATCACATGGTCGACGCCGACCTGAAATATAGCGGCTTCAACCCGGCGCCGCCGGATCGCTACTGGGGCCGCTACAAGGAAGACGTGGCGAGCCTGGTGGTCGACAACATGGTCCAGTTCGAGTTCGACACCGGTCCGGTCCAGCATACAGCGCTGCTCGGCTTCGACTATGCCTGGTCGGAATATGACGCCAAGGCCTCCTCCTCCGTCGTCTCGGTCGACGACATCCGCTCGCAGCCCTTCTACTTCTCCGGCGCCCAGGAGATGAAGCAATACGGCCTCTATGCGCATGACCAGCTCTGGTGGAACGGCTGGACCCTGTTCCTCAGCGGCCGCTACGACTGGGTCGACAGCACCAGCACCGACTATCTGATGACGGAGACCGAGCAGGACGACAGCGCCTTCTCGGGTCGCGTCGGGCTGTCCTACCGCACCGAATGGGGCGTCATCCCCTATGCCAACTACTCGACCTCCTTCTCGCCCAATCTCGGCTTCGTCTATGACAGCGTGACCGACGAGCGCCGCGTCGCCCGCCCGACCAGGGGCGAGCAGATCGAGGTCGGCGTCAAATATGAGGTGCCGGACACGAATGCGGTGCTCGGCATCGCCTATTTCGACATCAGCCAGAAGGACGGCACGGTGCTCGACGGCACCTTCGACGACGCCGGCAACCAGCGCCAGCGCCAACTCGACCTGCGCTCGCGCGGCATCGAGCTGGAGGCGAGCGCCTCGTTCGACAACGGGTTCGGGCTGATAGCCTCCTATACCTTCATGAAGATGGAGATCGAGAAGGGCGCGGCGGGCACGCAAGGCAACGAGCTCTCCGCCACCCCCAACCATATCCTCTCGCTGTGGGGGCACTATGAGTTCGACCACGGACCGCTGACGGGCCTCGGCCTCGGCGCGGGCGTGCGCTATGTCGGCGAGAGCTTCGGCGACGACCTCAACACGTTCAAGAACGACGACCGCGCCTTCATCGATGCCGCCATTTCCTATGATTTCGGTGCCCGCAATCCCGATCTCGAAGGGCTGATGCTGCAGGTCAACGCGAAGAACCTGCTCGATACGCGCAAGCCGATCTGCACCGCCGGCAATTGCTATGTCGACGAAGGCCGCTCGGTCTTCGCCAGCCTGCGCTACCGCTTCTGATGGCATCGGCGGCGCGCCCGCACCCGGCCTCCCCGCTGCCGATCGTCCTTTCGATCGGCGGCCTCTATGTCGCCCAGAGCGTCATCGGCGGCGTGACCTGGAACGGCCTGCCGGCGGTGATGCGCGAGCAGGGGCTGCCGCTCGACCGGATCGGCCTGCTGTCGCTGATCATCCTGCCCTGGGCGCTCAAATTCCTCTGGGCGCCGGCGATCGAGCGCTTCCGGCTGCCCGCCTCCGGCGCCGACCGCTCGTCGCTGATCGTTCTCGTCGGCGGCATCGTCAGCATCGCCGGGCTCTTCCTCGTCGGCCTTCTCGGGCCGGCGGCGCTGATGCCGACGCTAGCAGTGCTGACGGTCGTCGCCTTCGCCGCCTCGACGATCGACATCGCCTGCGACGGCTATGCGGTCGAGAAGCTCGCCCGCAAGCACCATGGCTGGGGCAATGCCGCGCAGGTCGGCGGCGCCTATCTCGGCTCGGCGATCGGGGCCGGCCTGTTCCTCGTCATCGTGGCATGGGCCGGCTGGCAGTTCGCGACCTGGATGATGGCGCTGCTGCTCATCGCGCTCGGCCTGCCCTTCGTGATGCAGGCGGCGCGGACGCCGCCGGCTCCCGCGCGCGAGCACAGGCCGTCGCTGGCCGCGGCGCTGCGGCGGCCAGAGATCCGCCGCGGGCTGCTGATCGCCGCGCTTTTCGTGCTCGCCCAGAAGGCGTCGCTGGGGATGCTCAGCCCGTTCCTGATCGACAACGGCTTCAGCCTTGCCACCATCGGGCTGCTCAACGGCGCCGGCAGCCTGCTGATCGGCTTTGCCGCCGCGCTCTTCGCCGGCTGGCTGGTGCGGCGGTGGGATGCGCGCCCCGTCATGGTTCTCGCCCTGCTGCTCCAGGCCGCCTGCCTCGCATTCTTCGCGATTGCCGCCGCCGTTCCGGCTCTGCCGGCCGCTCTCATCGCAGCGGTCGCCATGGTGAGCGCATCGGCCGTCCTGCCGCTCGGCTTCGTCGCGCTCTATGCGCAGTTCATGCACTGGTCCGACCCGCGCCAGGGTGGGGTCGACTTCACGCTGTTCCAGTCGGCGGACGCGCTGGTCAGCATGATCGGCGGCATGGTCGCCGGCTATGCGGCCGAGCATCTGGGCTTCACGGCGCTCTTCGGCGCCTTCACGGCGATCGCCGTCCTTGCCGTCCCCGCGATCGTCCTTGCCACCGGACGGCCGGAAGGCAGCGGATCGCCGGCCGAGCCTGCCGCCATGCAGGCGGCGGAAAGGAACGCGCGAGCATGATGCGGCACAGAGCCGAGACCTTCGTCGCCCTGCCCTCGCCGCATTCGGTGATGTTTCATCTGCGCGACCATTTCGAGGAGCACGGCGCGGTGACCGGCTCGCCGGGCGAATGGTCGGTGAGCTTCGAGATCGGTTCCGCCTCGGCCACCGTGCATGACGGAGGCATCGCGTTCCGCCTCGCCGCTCAGGACGATTCCTCGCTCGCCCTGCTCCAATGGAGCGTCGCGGAGCATGTCCACGAATTCGCCGGCGGCCAGGCGCCGCACATCGTCTGGAAGGGCGGCACCGCGGCCGGCTCCGCGCTTCCCTATTTCCGCGAGATGACGGTTGTCCGCGTGGCCGACATCACGCCGCGCATGCGCCGCCTGACCCTGAGCGGGCACGATCTTGCCCGCTTTGCGGAAAAGGGCCATCACGTCCGCCTGCTCTTGCCGCCGCAGCCGGGTGTCTCGCCGGTCTGGCCGACCATGGCCGAGGACGGGCGGCAGGCCTGGCCGGACGGTCCGCGGCCGGCAGCGCGCGTCTATACGATCAGGCGCATCGACGTCGCCGCCGGCGAGGTCGATATCGATTTCGTGCTGCATGAGGGCGGCGAGATGCCGGGCGCCCGGTTCGCGCTCGAGGCC
>CAYYZC010000196.1:0-1780 GCA_964475605.1 uncultured Chelativorans sp. | reverse complement strand
ATCCGCCCCGCGAGATCATATGCGATTGTCCTGCCCTCGATGAGGACGTGGTTCGATGCGCCAAGGGGGTGATGATCAGGGAATTCGTCTCCGGGTCTCTTCGCCGGAGCTTCTATCTGACCTGGTCGAGCAGGCGCTTGCATTCGAGCAGGTCGAACAGCGCTTCCTGCAGCAGCGCGCGGTTGTCGCGCGAGAGCCGTCCGGCGTCGGGCGCGACAGGCCCCTCCTCCTCGCCGCGCGCAAGGCCGAAGAAGCGCCGGCTCGGCTTCACCTTGGGCTCGCCGACCAGCATCTCCTCATCCTCGCCGCGTCCGGCGCGTGGCGCCTCGGCAGCGGCGGCAGCCTCCGCCTCGGCCTGCTTGCGGGCCGTGATCGCCTCGATCGCCGCGACATCGCCCGAGCCCACCGCGACCACGAACTGGCTGCCATTCTCGCGCAACAGCTTCTGCACGCCCTTGATCGTATAGCCCTGGTCGTAGAGCATGTGGCGGATGCCGCGGATCAGCTCGACATCCTGCGGCCGGTAATAGCGGCGGCCGCCGCCGCGCTTCATCGGCTTGATCTGCGAGAAGCGCGTCTCCCAGAAGCGCAGGACGTGCTGCGGCAGGTCGAGGCTCTCGCCGACCTCGCTGATGGTGCGGAACGCATCGGGGCTCTTGTCCATGACGGCTCATCCGCGCTGACGATTCGGCTTCCATCACAGCGGTTTATGACGCCGGCTTCAAGCCCCGGCGCAGCGGACGGCACGGCCATCCACCGCTTCTGCGCCCTGCCGGCACCACCGCACTATTTCTTGGGCTGCTTCTTGGCCGCCAGATGCGCCTGCAGGATGCGCTGCTTGAGCACGTTCGACGCCTTGAAGGTCATCACGCGGCGCGGCGAGATCGGCACTTCCTCGCCCGTCTTCGGATTGCGTCCGATGCGCTCGTTCTTGCTGCGGACCTGGAACGTGGCGAAGGAGGAGAGCTTGATGGTTTCGCCGCGGACGATCGCCTCGCAGAGCTCGTCGAGCACCATCTCGACGAGTTGGGCAGACTCGGTGCGTGACAGCCCGACCTTCCGATATACGGCTTCGGCCAAGTCAGCACGCGTGAGCGTCTTTCCCCCCATCGGCTCCAACCATCCAGAAGAAAACGAAAATTTGAACAATAATTCCGGACGTTAAGAAATTGCCCCAATGAGGTCAAGAAGCGATGCCGCGGCCGCAACTCTCCTGACGCTCTTGGTTGATCATTCGTTTACCATCTGAGCAGGACCGCTCCCCAGGTGAAGCCGCCGCCCATCGCCTCCAGCAGCACCAGGTCGCCCTTGCGGATGCGGCCGTCGGAAACCGCGGCACCCAGCGCCAGCGGCACCGAGGCGGCCGAGGTGTTGCCGTGCAGGTCGACGGTGATGACGACCTTTTCGTCGGCGATGCCGAGCTTCCTGGCCGAAGCGTCGATGATGCGCTTGTTGGCCTGGTGCGGGACGAACCAGTCGAGGTCGGCAGCGGTGACCCCGCCCTTGGCGAGAACGTCCTCGACGACATCGGTGATCATCGCCACGGCATGCTTGAAGACCTCGCGGCCCTCCATGCGCAGATGGCCGACCGTGCCCGTGGTCGAGGGGCCGCCGTCGACATAGAGCTTGTCGCGATGGGTGCCGTCGGACCGCAGGCTGGCTGCGATGATGCCGCGATCGGCCGCCGTGCCCGCCTCCTCGCCCGCTTCGAGCACGATCGCCCCGGCGCCGTCGCCGAAGAGCACGCAGGTCGAGCGGTCGGACCAGTCGAGGATGCGCG
>CAYYZC010000195.1:0-6012 GCA_964475605.1 uncultured Chelativorans sp. | reverse complement strand
GACCCCGAAGCGTTCCTGGAGCCGCGAGAGCTGCGCAAGATCGGTGACTTTGTCGCTTATGGTATGGTCGCCGCCGACCAGGCGCTCGCCGATGCCGGATGGAAACCTGAAACCGAGGAAGAGCGCTGCGCAACGGGCGTTCTTGTTGGCTCGGGGATCGGCGGCATCGAAGGCATTGCCGAAAACGCGCTCCTTATGCAGGAACGTGGGCCGAGGCGCATCAGCCCGTTCTTCATTCCCGGAAACATCATCAACATGGTGTCCGGTCAGGTGTCGATTCGACACGGCCTGAAAGGGCCCAACCACGCGGTGGTGACGGCCTGCTCCACGGGCGCGCATGCCATCGGCGATGCGTCCCGGCTGATCATGCTGGGCGATGCCGACGTGATGGTCGCCGGCGGCTCGGAAGCCCCGGTCACCAGGCTGTCGCTTGCCGGCTTCGCCGCCTGCAAGGCGCTTTCAACCGGCTACAACGACACGCCCGAAAAGGCCTCGCGTCCCTATGACCGCGACCGCGACGGCTTCGTCATGGGCGAGGGCGCCGGCGTCGTCGTGCTCGAGGAGCTGGAGCATGCCCGCGCCCGCGGTGCTAGGATCTACGCCGAAGTCGTCGGCTACGGCCTGTCGGGCGACGCCTATCACATCACCGCCCCTTCAGAGGATGGCGACGGCGCCTTCCGCTGCATGAGCGCGGCGCTCAAGCGCGCGGGCATAACGCCCGCCGACATCGATTACATCAACGCCCACGGCACCTCGACCATGGCCGACACGATCGAGCTCGGCGCGGTGGAGCGGCTGGTCGGCGATGCCGCCTCGAAGATCTCGATGTCTTCGACGAAGTCCTCGATCGGGCACCTGCTCGGCGCGGCCGGCGCGGCCGAGGCGATCTTCAGCCTGCTTGCGATTCGCGACAATGTCGCGCCGCCGACGATCAATCTCGACAATCCGCAGGCCGAGACGGTCATCGACCTCGTGCCGCACAAGCCGCGGGAGCGGCGGATCGACGTGGCGCTGTCGAATTCCTTCGGCTTCGGCGGGACGAACGCGTCGCTGGTCTTCCGCCGGTTCGACGACTGAGCGTCTAGCCGCACGGCACTGGAATTTTTGCCATATTCGACATTAGTGTCGGGCTCGGCATTGGAGCATGATCCCAAGAAGTGGGAACCGGTTTTTGGAAGGATCATGCTTCGACAAAGAGTCGGAGCCGGGTGACGCTTCGAAGGAAGTCATCCTGCTCCAGTCTGCAAGTGCGGCCAGTCCGGCCGCCTCGTGAAAAAGTCGGTAAGCGATGACCACGCCTTCCTCCTCGACGGACACGGTGAACGGCAGCGATACGCCGAAGCCGATCGTGCCGAAGACCGCCAGCGAAGCGTTGCGACCCCAGGCCGGCACGCCGCCGCCGCGCCGCTCGCGCCGTTCGCGCAGCCAGTTCGTGCTCTTCCTCAATTTCGTCATGTCGCTGATCGTGTTCGCCACGCTTGCCGCAGCGGCCGCCTTCTATTTCGGCAAGCACGAGTTCGAGAAGCCCGGCCCGCTCGAAGTGACGGACACGATCCTGATCCGGCCGAGCACCGGCGTCAGCGAGATCGCCGAGCAGCTCGAGCGGAACGGCATGATCTCCAATGCGCATATCTTCCGGTTGGGCCTGCGCGCCTACGGCAATGACGGCCTGCTGCGCGCCGGCGAATACGAGATCAAGGCGCATGCCTCCATGCACGAGATCATGGACCTGATGAAGAGCGGCCGCTCGATCCTCTATTCGCTGACCATCCCGGAGGGACTGACGGTGCATCAGGCCTTCGAGCGCATCGCCAGGATGGAGGAGCTCGACGGCGAGATGCCCGACGATCTGCCGCCGGAAGGCAGCCTCGCCGCCGACACGATCCGCTTCACGCGGGGCATGCAGCGCGCCGACGTGATCGGGAAGCTGAAGGCTGACCAGGCCGAGCTGATCGAGAGCATCTGGGCGCGCCGCGCCGAGGGCCTGCCGATCGACGACATCGACGAGTTCGTCACGCTTGCCTCGATCGTGGAGAAGGAGACGGGCCGCGCCGACGAGCGCTCGCGCGTCGCCTCCGTCTTCATCAACCGGCTGGAGCAGGGCATGCGCCTGCAGTCGGACCCGACCATCATCTACGGGATCTTCGGCGGCGAGGGCAAACCGGCCGACCGCCCCATCTATCGCTCCGACATCGAGGAGCCGACCCCCTACAACACCTACCAGATCGACGGACTGCCGCCGGGGCCGATCGCCATTCCCGGCCGCGCCTCGCTGGAGGCGGTCGCCAACCCGTCGCAGACCGACGATCTCTATTTCGTCGCCGACGGCACCGGCGGGCATGTCTTCGCCGCGACGCTCGAAGAGCACAACGAGAATGTCGCGCGCTGGCGCGCGGTGGAGCGGCAGCGTGCCGAGGAGGCCGCACGGGCGGCCGAAGAGGCCGACCAGCCGCAGGATGACGGGCAGGAGTGATCCGGCCCCCTTGCGGGGAAAGGGGAGGGGCGGAATGGGCCTGCAAAGCATGACCGGCTTCGGCCGGTTTTCCGACGAGCGCGACGGCCTGGGCGTCGCCTGGGAACTGCGCTCGGTCAACGGCAAGGGGCTGGAGGTCAGGCTTCGCCTGCCGCAGGGCTTCGAGCGCCTGGAGCAGCCGGCGCGCCAAGCGTTCCAGCAGCGCTTCAAGCGCGGCAACGTCAACGCCGCCCTTGTCGTCAACCGTGCCGGCCCGCAGAATCAGCCGCTGGTCAACGAGGCTTTCCTGTCCGATCTGGCCGGCCTCGCCAAGCGGCTGGAGGAGCAGTTCGGCGCCGCGCCGGCCCGCGCCGACGGGCTGCTGGCGCTGCGCGGCGTGCTGGAGCCCGCCGAAGCGCAGCAGGACGAGGAGGCAAGGGCGGCTACCGACGCCGCCGTCCTCGAAGCGCTCGACCGCGCCATCGACGATCTGGAGAAGGCGCGCCGCGAGGAGGGCGAGGCGTTGCGCGTCGTGCTCTCGGAGCAGCTAGACCGCATCGCCTCGCTGACCGGTCGCGCCGAGGCCGACGGCTCGCGCGACCCGGAGGCGATTCGCGCCAGGCTCACCGAGCAGGTGCGCCTGCTGCTCGATGCCGCGCCGCCGCTCGACGAGGCACGGCTGCATCAGGAGGCGGCCTTCCTCGCCACCAAGGCCGATATCAGGGAAGAGATCGACCGCCTGCGCATGCATGTCGAATCGGCGCGAAGCCTGTTGCAGCAGGACGGCCCGGTCGGCCGCAAGCTCGATTTTCTGGCACAGGAATTTAACCGCGAATCGAATACTTTGTGCTCCAAATCCAATGCCGCCTCGGTGACGGCGATCGGCCTCGAGCTCAAATCGGTCGTCGACCAGTTCCGGGAGCAGGTCCAGAACCTGGAGTGATCATGGCGGCACGATCCGTTTCCGCTTCCATTGCCCGTCGCGGCCTGATGCTGGTCCTCTCCTCTCCGTCGGGAGCCGGGAAATCGACCATCGCGCACAACCTGCTTGAGAGCGACTCCGCCTTCGAGCTGTCGATCAGCCTGACGACGCGGCCGCGCCGCGGCAGCGAGATCGATGGCCGCCACTATCATTTCTGCTCGATGCGCGAGTTCGAGATCGCGCGCGACAACGACGAGTTGCTGGAATGGGCCGAGGTCCACGGCAATTTCTATGCGACGCCGCGGGCGCCCGCCGAGCGCGCGCTCGCCGACGGCCGCGACATGCTGTTCGACATCGACTGGCAGGGCGCCGAGCAGCTCCGCGAGAAGATGCCGGCCGACATCGTCTCGATCTTCATCCTGCCGCCATCGATGCGGGAGCTGAAGGAACGGCTGCGCCGGCGCGCCGAGGATCAGAGCGAGATCATCGCCAAGCGGCTTCAGAACGCCCGCGCCGAGATCGAGCACTGGCGCGACTACGACTATGTCGTCGTCAACGAGGATCTCGACAAGGCATTCGCCTCCGTGCGCGCCATCGTCGCCGCAGAGCGGCTGCGGCGCGACCGCCGGCCGGGCCTGTTCGACTTCGTGACCGGGCTGCTCGACGAGAAGACAGACTAGTCACAAGGCGCGCGACAGCGCGGCGAACTCGGCGATGCTCAGCGTCTCGGCCCGTCTCGTGCCGTCGATGCCCGTCGCAGCCAGCAGGCGCTCGCCGCCGATCGCCTTCAAGCTCTGGCGCAGCATCTTTCGGCGCTGGCCGAAGGCGGCTTCCGTTACCCGCGAAAGAGCGGCGGCGTCGGCCGGGATCGGCTCGGCGCGCGGGACGAGATGAACGACCGAAGAGGTGACCTTCGGCGGCGGGGTGAAGGCCTGCGGCGGCAGGTCGAAGACGATGCGGGCCCGGCTGCGCCAACCGGCGAGCACGGCAAGCCGCCCGTAATACCCATCGCCCGGCTGCGCGACGATGCGCTGCGCGACCTCGCGCTGGAACATCAGCGTCATCGATGAATAGAAGGGCGGCCAGCGCGGCGGCGTCAGCCAGCGGACCAGCAGCTCGGTGCCGATATTGTAAGGCAGGTTGGCGACGATCTTCACCTCCTCCGCTCCTTCGGCAAGGGCGGCGAAATCGGTCGAAAGCGCATCGCCCGAAATCAGCTCCAGCCGGCCGGGATAGTGGGCCATGACCTCCTGCAGCGCCTCGATGCAGCGCTCGTCGCGTTCGACCGCGATGACGCGCCTTGCGCCGGAAAAGAGCAGCGCCCGCGTCAGCCCGCCTGGCCCCGGTCCGACCTCGATCACGGTGGCGCTGGAAAGCTCGCCCGCCGCACGCGCCACCTTGGCAGTCAGGTTGAGGTCGAGCAGGAAGTTCTGGCCGAGGGACTTCTTCGCCCTCAGCCCGTGCCGCTCGATGATTTCGCGCAGCGGCGGCAGCCCGTCGAGGCTCATCGGCGCGCCGCCTCGGCATCCGCCATGGCGCGCGCTATCTTCAGGGCCGCGACCAGGCTGTCGCAGCGCGCCACGCCCTTGCCGGCGATGTCGAAGGCGGTGCCGTGGTCGGGCGAGGTGCGGATGAAGGGCAGGCCGAGCGTCACATTCACCGTCTCGTCGAAGGCGAGCGCCTTGGCCGGGATCAGCGCCTGGTCGTGATACATGCAGATGGCCGCGTCGTAGCGCTGCCGTGCGGCGGCGTGGAACATCGTGTCGGCCGGCAGCGGCCCCGCCGCCTCGATCCCTTCCGCCCGCAGCGCATGGATGGCAGGCGCGATGACCTCCTGCTCCTCCGATCCCATCGCGCCGTCCTCGCCGGCATGCGGGTTGAGACCGGAAACGGCGAGGCGGGGGCTGGCGATCCGGAAGCGCCGCGTCAGGTCCTGCGCCGTGATCCGGGCCGTCTCCACGATCAGCTCCCGGCTGAGCGCGGCCGGCACCTGCGATAGCGGGATGTGGATCGTGACCGGGACGGCGCGCAGCTCCGGTCCGGCGAGCATCATCACCGGGCGCACCGGCCGGCCTGTCCGCTCCCCGGCGAGCTCGCCGAGGAACTCCGTGTGGCCCGGATGCCTGAAGCCGGCATCGTAGAGCAGTTTCTTGGCGATCGGGTTGGTGACGATCGCAGCCGCCGAGCCGTCGTCCACGGCGGCGACGGCGCGCCTGATGCTCTCGACGATCCCGGCCGCGTTGGCGGCCGAGGGCTTGCCGGCCTCGTCGACGAAGGCGGCTTCGAGCGGCACCACCGGTAGAGCCCTCTCAAAGGTGCCGGCGGTGCTGTCGGGGGTTACGATCGCCGTGACGAGCCCCGCACGCAGGCTGCGCGCGCGCCGCTCGACCAGCGCGGGATCGCAGAGGAGGAAGAAGGGCGGCACCTGCCGCTCGCGCCGCGCCTGCCAGGCGGCGATCGCGATCTCCGGCCCGATGCCGGACGGGTCACCCGAAGTCAGGGCCAGCATGGGCGGATCGGCTTGATGTGAATGCGTATGCTTCGGGCATGGCATTCGGATATGGAGCTTTTCGACGCCCGTCCCTGCAGCGCAATCGCATATGATCCCGCGAGGGTTGAATGGTCACCTCGTCATCCT
>CAYYZC010000194.1:0-6041 GCA_964475605.1 uncultured Chelativorans sp. | reverse complement strand
CCTGCATCGGCTCCAGCACGCCGCCGATGCCGACGCCGCCCGACAGATGGACGTGCCTGCCGATCTGGGCGCAGGAGCCGACGGTCGCCCAGGTATCGACCATCGTGCCCTCGCCGACATAGGCGCCGAGATTGACGAAGGAGGGCATCAGCACCGCGCCCGGCGCAATGAAGGCGGAGTGGCGGACAACGCAGCTGGGAACGGCGCGGAACCCGGCCCGTTCGAACTCGTTTGCAGACCAGCCTTCGAATTTGGAGGGCACCTTGTCCCACCAGACCGCCGCGCCCGGTCCGCCTCGGATGATCTCCATCGGATTGAGCCGGAAGGACAGCAGAACCGCCTTCTTCAGCCACTGGTTGACGCGCCACTGGCCGTCGTCGCCGCGCTCGGCGACGCGCGCCTGGCCCTTGTCGAGCAGGTCGAGCGCATGCTCGACCGCCTCGCGCACCTCGCCGCGGGTTCCCGCATCGACCTTGTCGCGCGCCTCGAAGGCCTGTTCGATCGTCTTCTCGAGTTCTTCGAGGCTGGTACGGCTCATCGCATGCGGCTCCGCTACACGTGCTGTTAAGGCTGAGGTCATAGGCTGTTGCAGTGACGTCGGGATGGTGAACGGCGCGGAACCTATGCCATGCGCCATAGGGGGTCAATCGCGGGTGCCGCGGGCAGACGCGAGGTGAAAGGATTGGGGAACCGATGAAACCGGAAGATCATTCCGGCTGGACGCCGCTGCCGCATTCGCACGAGGACCTGCAGCGCGCCAAGAGCGTTCCGGATACCGCCCAGACACGCGCCCGGGCCTACCGGCTGGCCTGGGACGACGAGGAGTTCATGACGCGGCGCGAGCTGCGTCCGGTGCGCCTGCAACTGGAGCTTCTGAAGCCGGAGATGATGCTCGCCGAGCGCGGCATCCGCTCCACCATCGTGCTGTTCGGAGGCGCGCGCATCCCGGAGCCGGACGGCGAGGCCTGGGCGGCCAAGAACGAGGTCCAGAAGGAGAATCTGGAGAAGAACAGCCGCTATTACGACGAGGCGCGGAAGTTCGCGCGGCTCTGCTCGGAACATTCGGCCGGTTCCCACTACCGCGAATTCGTCGTCGTCACCGGCGGCGGACCGGGCGTGATGGAGGCCGGGAACCGCGGCGCGGCCGACGTCGGGGCGCCTTCGATCGGGCTCAATATCGTGCTTCCGCACGAGCAGGCGCCCAATCTCTACGTGACTCCTGAGCTCTGCTTCAACTTCCACTATTTCGCGATCCGCAAGATGCATTTCATCATGCGGGCCAAGGCGGTGGCGGTGTTTCCCGGCGGCTTCGGCACGATGGACGAATTCTTCGAGACGCTGACGCTGATCCAGACCGGCCGCATGGAGCGGGTACCGGTGATCCTGTTCGGCAAGGAGTTCTGGAGCCAGGCGATCGACCTCGACTTCCTCGCCGAGCAGGGAACGATCTCGCCGGGCGACCAGGACATCATCGATGCCGTCGACACCGCCGACGAGGCCTGGTCGATCATCTCGAAATTCTACGAGATCGGCTGAGCGCACGATCCTTCCGACCGCGATGCGAACGTGTCGCACGGGATGAGAATGGCGCCGGAGGCGCCTTTGCGCTAAGCCGTTGCCATGACACGCGCCGGCAACCGCCCCCTCTTCGCCAGCCTGAGGCAGGACCGCCTGCTTTTCGCGCTGGTCGGGGCGGCGGTGATGCTGCTCAACCTGCTGCAGCCGCTCGCGCAGGCGAGCCAGGCCGCGGCCTGGACGCTCTGCATCAGCCAGGAAGTCTCAGCAACCGGCTCCGACAAGGGTCCCGGCGCCGGATGGGACGAATGTCCGATCTGCCTTGCCGGCCATCATTGCAGCGCGGCGCCTCCGGCCCGCGCCTTGCCGCCGTCCGAACCCGCCTTCCCCATGCCGGCCGCGATCTCGTCGCGCCTGCCGGCACCCCCCATCGAAGCCGCGCCGGCCCTCCCCGGCGCGGAGAAGCCGCCCTCCATCCGCGCCCCGCCTCTTTCCGCCTGACCGATGCCGCGCCATGCGCCGGCAGACATCACTCAGGTCGCGGAGAGGACATCCATGCGCCACATCATCTTTCAGTTCACCGCAGCAGGCGCGCTGACGCTTGCGGCAATCACCACCGCCGATGCACACGCCTCGCTCGAACCGGATCAGGCGCCGGCCGGCAGCTACAAGGCCGTCATCGGCATTCCCCACGGCTGCGACGGCCAGCCCACCCACACCGTTCGGGTCGAGATCCCGGAGGGCTATGTCGGCGTCAAGCCGATGCCGAAGCCGGGATGGACGCTCGCCGTCGAGAGCGGCGACTACGACCGGACCTACGAGCTGCATGGCCGCGAGGTCGGCGACGGGCCGCTCGCCGTGACATGGTCAGGCGGCAGCCTCGACGATGCGTATTATGACGAGTTCGTGCTGACGGGCACGCTTGCCGGCGTCGAGGCCGGGCAGGTCCTGGCCTTCAGGACGACGCAGCTCTGCGCCGGCGGCGAGGTCGCCTGGACGGAGCTGCCGGCGGCGGGCCAGAACCCGCACGAGCTCGACCATCCGGCACCGGCCCTGACGATCCTGGCTTCCAGCGGCGACGGAAACCATCATCACGCTCACGGCACCGCTGATGCCGTCACCGCGGGCGATCTTGCGATCGGCTCCGCCTGGGCGCGGGCGATGCTGCCCAACCAGCCGACCGGCGGCGCCTATCTGACGATCGCCAACAATGGCGAGGCGGCCGACCGGCTGGTCGCGGTCACGTCGCCGCGTGCGGGCCGGGTCGAGATCCACAGCATGGAGGTCGTCGACGACGTCATGACCATGCGTCCGGTCGAGGGCGGGCTGGAGATTCCGGCCGGCGAAACCGTGGCGCTCGAGCCGGGCGGCCTGCATCTGATGTTCATGGAGGTCGCGGAGCCCTTCGCCGAGGGACAGGCGATCCCGGTCACGCTGCAGTTCGAGACGGCCGGTTCCGTCGACATTTCGATCGCGGTCCGCAAGGCGGGCGCCGCGACCGACGCCCATCACGGCCATCACTGAGGCCGGCGGCCGCAGCCACCTTCCCGGCCGCTGAAACGCGGCCGGGATTCCTCCGAGCGGTCCCGCCGCTCAGCCCACGGCGGGCAGGATGGCGCGTAAGAAGGTCTCCAGATCGTCGGTCACATAGTCGACGTCGTCCTCGTGCGCCGGGTCGCGCTCCCATATCTCGGAGAAGGTCGGCTCGAAATTGTGCGGCACGATCAGCACCGTCGCCATGCCGAGCGCCTTCGGCACCGACAGGTTCCGCGCCAGATCCTCGAACATCACCGCACGGTTCGTATCGACCCGGTGCAGGCCGACGAACTTGTCATAGGTCTGCCGGGCCGGCTTCGGCGTCAGATCGGCGGCGACGATGTCGAAGATGTCGTCGAACTGGTCGATGATGCCGAGCTGGCGCGCCGTGCGCTCGGCATGGCCGCGGTCACCATTGGTGAAGATGAACTTGCGTCCCGGCAACGCCTTGATCGCCTCGCCGAGCGAGGGGTTGGGGTCGACCCAGGAATAGTCGATGTCGTGCACCTTGTTGAGGAAGTCGTCCGGGTCGATGCCGTGGCGGTCCATCAGCCCGTTCAGCGTCGTCCCGTATTCGAGGTAGAGCTCCTTCTGCAGCGCACGGGCCTCCTCGCGCGGCAATTGCAGGAGCTCGCAGATATAGGCCGTCATCTTCACGTCGATCTGCGAGAACAGGTTCGAGTGATGCGGATAGAGCGTGTTGTCGAGGTCGAACACCCAGTCGCGGACATGGGTGAAGGCGGAGGGGTCGGGCTTGGCGGTCATTATTGTGCACATGCACAAATTGGAACGATCTTCGCAACCCCCGCTTTACCGCTTCCCGGTAGATGATCGCGCGATCAACCGGGCAACCAGATGAAGAACGTCATTGTCAAATCATCCTGCGTCGCCCTGTTCGCGGCGGCCGCCTCGGTCGCCATCGTCCTGGTCATCAACGATCTCGCCGGCGTCGCGGTCGATACCAGAAGCCTCTCCCTTGCCACGCTCTGTCCGCTGCTGATCGCCTGGCCGCTCAGCTACGTCGCCTATCGGCGCAAGGGGTGGCTCGCCGAAACGCTCGAGAAGCTGTCCCGATCGCATGCCGAGCTCGCCAGGACGCATGCCGCGCTCGCCGCCGCGCATGTGCGGCTCGCCGAAAAGGCGCGGCATGACGGCATGACCGGTATGCTCAACCGCGCCGGCTTCTTCGAGGCGCTGCGGAACGGCGGCAGGCGCGAGGGCGGCGTGCTGATGATCATCGACGCCGACCGCTTCAAGGAGATCAACGACAATTTCGGCCATCTGGCCGGGGACGAGGCGCTGCTGATGATCGCAGCGGCCATCCGCAAGGGGGTGCGCACGCGCGACATCGTCGGGCGGATCGGCGGCGAGGAGTTCGCCGTCTTCGTTCCTGCAGCCGAGGAGACGGAGGCGCGCGGGATCGCCGAGCGCATCAGACGCAATGTCGAGGAGATCGAATTCTCGCCGTCGAAGGCAGGCCTGCTGCCGCTCTCCGTCAGCATCGGCGGCGCCCTCCAGCGGCCGGGCGCCGACGTTCCCGACCTGATGCGCGAGGCCGACAGGCAACTCTATGCCGCCAAGAAAGCCGGCCGCAACAGGGTCTCCTTCATCACCTTTTCGGAAGCGGCGTGACATCCGGCAGTCCGATCCGGCGCCGCCGGGCGCGGACCGGACCGGCCTCCGCCCGACCGGTCGATTGACCCGGCGCGCCGGCCGTGTAGAAACGCCCTGACATCAGGGATGCGCACGGGGAGAACAGCCGATGACGGATCGCGTCGACATTCATGGCCTGAAGGCGGCCCGGTCCTTTCACGACTTCATCACGCGGGAGGCGCTGCCCGGCACCGGGATCGAGGCGGACGCCTTCTTCCGCGATCTCTCCGCGATTGCCCATGAGCTGGCGCCGGAGAACCGGACGCTGCTCGCCGAGCGCGACGAATTGCAGAAAAAGATCGACGCCTGGCACCGCGACAACGGCGCGCCCGGCGACATGGCCGTCTATGAAGCGTTCCTGCGCGAGATCGGCTACCTGCTGCCGGAGGGTCCGGATTTCTCCGTGACGACGCGGAATGTCGATCCGGAGATCGCCGACGTGGCGGGCCCGCAGCTCGTCGTGCCGGTGATGAATGCGCGTTATGCGCTGAATGCCGCCAATGCGCGCTGGGGCTCGCTCTACGACGCCCTCTACGGCACCGATGCGATCCCCGAGGACGACGGGGCGGAGAAGGGCAAGGGCTATAACCCCGTCCGCGGCGGCAAGGTGATCGCCTGGGCGCGATCGTTCCTCGACGAGTCGGTCCCGCTCGACGATTGCGGCTGGAGCGACGTCACCGGCATCCGCGTCGAGGACGGCAGGCTCGTGCTCCATACGGAAGGCACGCGCTGCCGGCTTGCCGAACAGGGGCAGTTCGCCGGCTATCGCGGCTCCCCGGCCGCGCCCGAGGCGATCCTGCTCCGCCGCAACGGGCTCCATATCGAGATCGTCGTCGACAACGAGCACCCGATCGGCCGGGACGATCGTGCCGGCATCGCCGATCTGGTGATCGAATCGGCGCTGACGACGATCCAGGACTGCGAGGATTCGGTTGCCGCCGTCGATGCGGAGGACAAGGTGGCCGTCTACCGCAACTGGCTCGGCCTGATGAAGGGCGACCTGGAGGAGGAGATCGAGAAGGGCGGGCGGCGCTTCACCCGCTCACTCAACCCGGACCGGCGCTATACGGCGCCCGACGGCTCGCAGCTTTCCCTGCCCGGCCGCTCGCTGATGCTGGTGCGCAATGTCGGCCACCTGATGACCAATCCGGCGGTCCTGCTCGATGACGGCTCCGAGATACCGGAAGGCATACTCGACGCGATGGTGACGGCGGCGATCGCGCTGCACGACATCGGCCCGGGCGGGCGCCGCATGAATTCGCGCGCCGGCTCCGTCTATGTCGTCAAGCCGAAGATGCACTGACCGAAGGAGGTCGCCATCGCCGCCAGGCTGTTCG
>CAYYZC010000193.1:0-6066 GCA_964475605.1 uncultured Chelativorans sp. | reverse complement strand
GCAGTCGTTTCATATGGATAGCAAGGCATTCGAGAATTGCGAATGCTCAATTTGGCAATTGGTATTGGTCAGGGACGCGTCGAGCCTACTACCGTCGGAAAAGCTTACGACGAATAGGAGCGTTCGATGTCGAAAAAGGCAATCACCAGCACGAAGGCGCCGAAGCCGCCGGCCAACTTCTCTCACGCCAACATCGCGAATGGCTTCGTCTTCTGCGCCGGCCAGGGCGCGCGCCATCCCGAAACCGGCAAGCTCGTTTCGGACGACATCGATGAGCAGATCGAGCAGACCCTGAAGAACATCTCGGGCATCCTCGAAGACTGCGGATCCTCGACCGACAAGATCGTCCAGACGATCGTCTACCTCAAGCATGTCGAGCATTGGGGTGCTTTGTCGAAGCATTGGGAGAAGTGGTTCCCCGTCGATCCGCCGGTGCGGGCGGTGCTCGTCGTCGCCGACTTCGGCACGCCGGGCATGCTGGTCGAAATCGTGGCCACCGCGGTCCAGTAAGGCCGGCTTCAGGAAAAATCTCCAGATGGATGTCTCAGTAACCAAGGTCAAGGTCGGGGCCGATATCGGCGGCACCTTCACGGACCTCGTGATGATCGACCGGGCGGGCTCGATCATCCGCAAGAAGGTGCCATCCACCACCGGCTCCTATTCCAAGGGTATTCTCAACGCCCTGGAACAGGCGCTTGCGGAGGCGGACGGCGATGCCGCTTCGATCGGCGAGCTCGTCCACGGCACCACCGTCGCCACGAATGCGGTGCTGGAGCTCAAGGGGGCCAGGGTCGGCCTGCTCACCACCAGGGGCTTCCGGGACATCCTCGAACTCCGGCGCCTGCGGATGCCGGTGCTCTACAAGCTTGACTGGGAGAAGCCGCCGGTTCTCGTCGAGCGGTTCTTCCGCCGCGAGGTCACCGAGCGGATCGGGGCGGACGGCAGCATCGTCACGCCGATCGACCTCGACGAGCTGGAGGAGCAGGCGCGTTGGCTGATCGACAACGGCGCCGAGGCGCTGGCCGTGGTTTTCCTCAATTCCTACAAGAATCCCGAGCATGAGCGCGCGGCTGCGGCCAGGCTTCGTTCGGTCTTCGACGGGATAGCCATTTCGGTTTCGGTGGAGATCCTGCCGGAAATGCAGGAATATGAGCGGACGAGCACGGCGGTGGTCAATGCCTATGTCCAGCCGAAGGTCCGCGACTATGTCGAGCTGCTCACCCACGCATTGAAGGACGCCGGGATCGATGCCCCGGTGCGCATCATGCAGTCGAGCGGCGGCATCATTTCTGCCCAGACCGCCATGCAGTTTCCTGTACAGATCATCGAGTCCGGACCGGCGGCGGGGGTGATCGCCTGCCAGCGACTGATGAGCCTCGCGGGCTATGACAACGTCATCTGCTTCGACATGGGCGGCACCACGGCGAAAGCCTCGCTGGTCGAGGGAGGAAAGGTCAAGCAGGCCACCGAGTACGAGGTCGGCGGCGGGGTGTCCTCCGGGTCCCGGCTGAGCAGGGGCGGCGGCTACGTCATCCGCGTGCCTTCCATCGACATCTCCGAAGTCGGTGCGGGCGGGGGAAGCCTGGTATCCTTCGACAAAGCCGGGGGAATCCAGGTCGGTCCCGAAAGCGCGGGATCGATCCCGGGTCCCGTCGCCTATCAGAACGGCAACACGGTTCCGACCGTCACCGACGCCAACATCGTCCTCGGCTACATCAACCCGCGGGCGCTCGCCGGCGGCTCCCTGAAGATCGACGGCAATCTCTCCCGCGAAGCGATCGAAGCCCAGGTGATGACCCCGCTGGGGCTCAGCTCGCCCGAGGAAGCCGCGTTCGGCATCCACTCGATCGCCAATGCGGCGATGATCCGGGCCTTGCGCTCGGTTACCATCGAAAGGGGCCGCGACCCGACCGAGTTCATTATGTGCGCCTTCGGCGGAAGCGGTCCGATACATGCGGCGAACATCGCGCGGGCGGCGGACATCAAGCGCGTCGTCATTCCGCCGTCGCCGGGCCTGTTCAGCGCGTTCGGCCTGCTTCTGGCCAATATCGAGCATCATATGAGCCAGACCTTCCAGGCGCGCCTCGCGCTGGTCGCCGCGGACGAGCTCGAAGGCGCGTTCCGGCAGCTCGAAGGCCAGGCGATCCGCGCGGCCGAAGACTCCAGCATCAGCGCCGAGAAATATCACCTGAAGCGAAGCATGGACTTGCGCTATGTCGGCCAGAACACCGCGCTGACGGTGGATATTCCGGCGGGCCGGCTCGATGAGGAATCGTTCGGCATCATCGCCGGCCTGTTCAGGCACGCCTACGAGGTCGCCTACGGCTTCTCGTCGTCTGAAGAGCCGCTCGAGCTGGTCAACATACGTGTCGTCGCCGAGCTCGCCACCGGGGTCGCGGAAGGCTGGCTGCAGAAGGCGGCGGCCGCCAGCGAGGAAGGGACGCCGCCGGTATCCACCCGCCTCGCCTATTTCGGCCCCGAGTTCGGCGCGATGGAGACGAGGATCCTGTCGCCCGGAGATGTGGGCCGCGAAACGGCCGAAGGGCCGGCGATCATCGAGGCCTACGATTCGACGACCGTCATTCCTCCACGATCGACCTACTTCCGGGACGGCAGCGGCAATCTTGTGATCGACCTTCATTAGTGAGGGCAGAAGGAAATCATGGACTATACGGAACTCAATCCGGTTCAGATCGAGATCTTCAAGAACGCCTTGACCTCGATCGGCGACGAGATGGCGCTCACCGTGTTCCGGACCGCGCACTCGACCGTCATCAAGGACGGCGCCGATTTCTCGACCGCGCTTCTGGACGCCAACGGGGAACTGCTGGCCCAGGGCCTGACCATTCCGCTCCATCTCGGGTCGATCCCGGATGCGCTCACCGCCATCGTGAGGCATTTCGGAGACGATCTTCATCCCGGCGACATCGTCATCCAGAACAATCCCTATGACGGCGGGATGCATCTTCCGGACATTTTCGTCATCAAGCCGATTTTCTCGCAGACGGATCCCGACAGGCTGATCGCCTTCGCAGCCGCCGTGGCGCACCATACCGACATGGGCGGCCGCGTGCCGGGCAGCAATGCCAGCGACTCCACGGAGATATTCCAGGAGGGAATCCGCTTCCCGATCGTGAAGCTCTACGAGAAGGGCGTCGCGAACAAGGCGATCTTCGACATCCTCGCAACCAATGTGCGCCTGCCGGAGATGGTGCTTGGCGATCTGCGCGCGACCATCGCAGCGTGCCACTATGGCGAACGGGAACTCCTGAAGCTGGCTTCCAAATATGGCGATGACGGCTTCGTCCGGTTCGTAAGCGCGTATCTCGACTACACCGAGCGTCTCACGCGCGCCGAGTTTCAAGGCCTGCCGAACGGCGTCTACGAGGCCGAGGACTTCATGGACGATGATGGCCTCCAGGGCGATCCCGTGCGGATCGCGGTGAAGCTCACCATCGAGGACGAGGACATCACCGTCGATTTCACCGGCTCGTCACCTCAGGTGAAGGGAGCGTTGAACGCGACCGAGTCGTTCACCAAGGCGTGCTGCTACCTGTCGCTGCGTTGCGTACTTCAATCGCAATTGCCGAACAATGGCGGCTATTTCCGTCCCATCAGGGTGATCGCGCCGAAGGGTACGGTGCTCAATGTCGAATATCCGGGTGCTTGTGCAGCCCGCGGATTGACCGGATTCCGGATCGTCGACACGGTTCTGCGAAGTCTCGCCAAGGCCGTTCCGGACCGCATTCCGGCCGCACCGGAGGGCGGCAACACATTCATCACCATCGGAGGCACGGAACCGGGCAAGGGGCCGTATGTCCATATCGATATGGTGTTCGGAGGATGGGGTGGATCGCCACTGCGCCCTGACGGCGACGCGATGCCGCTTCTCGCCGCCAACTGCACCAACATTCCGATCGAGACCATCGAAGCCATCTATCCGATCAGGTACGAGCAATACAGCATGGTGGCCGACAGCGGCGGCGCCGGCGAGTATCGCGGCGGCCTGTCGGTGGTCCGCGACATTCACGTCCTGCATGGCGAAGGCGTGCTCCAGGTGCGGTCGGACCGCCGGAAGTTCATGCCCTGGGGCCTGAACGGAGGAAAGGACGGCACGCCGTCCTGGAATATCATCAATCCCGGCCCGGCGGAGCGCATCCTGCCCTCCAAGGTCAACGTCCCGATTCGGGAGGGCGATATATTCCGTCATGTCACCGGAGGGGCCGGCGGGCACGGCAATCCGCTGAAGCGGGACCCGGCGGCGGTCGCGGACGACGTCAGGAACGACAAGATCTCGCGCGCGGTCGCACGCGACGTGTACGGGGTCTCGATCTCCGACCGCGATTTCTCCTTCGATATCGAGGAAACCGAGCGACTGAGGACGCGGGCATCCGGGCGGGAGCTCGCCTAGCGATGGATTGGGAGGGGTCATGACCGGATCGGAAGCCTCGAGCGAATTCACGCCTGCCGTCGAGTTCAGGGAGCTGGACAAGCATTTCGGCTCATTCCACGTGCTGAAGTCGATCAGCCTCCGGATCGATCGGGGCCAGCGCGTCGTCGTCTGCGGGCCATCGGGTTCGGGGAAGTCCACCCTGATCCGCTGCATCAACGGCCTGGAGGCGTATGACGGCGGCGACCTGTATGTCGATGGAACCCGCATCGACGCCAGCGAGCGCACGCTGCACCGCATCCGCGGCGAGGTCGGCATGGTCTTCCAGCACTTCTATCTCTTCCCGCACCTCACGGTCCTGCAGAACTGCACGCTTGCGCTGAGGCGGGTAAAGAAAGTCGGCCGCAAGGACGCGGAAGAGACTGCGATGCACTATCTGGCGCAGGTCCGCATCCCGGAGCAGGCCTCGAAATATCCGAGCGCGCTGTCCGGCGGCCAGCAGCAGCGCGTCGCGATCGCACGCAGCCTCTGCATGAACCCCAAGCTCATGCTGTTCGACGAGCCCACGTCGGCGCTCGATCCGGAAATGGTCAAAGAGGTTCTGGAGGTCATGGTGATGCTCGCGGAAAGCGGCATGACCATGATCTGCGTCACCCATGAGATGGGATTTGCCCGGCGTGTCGCGGACACGATCGTCTTCATGGACAACGGGACCCTGATAGAGCAGGCGCCGCCGGCCGATTTCTTCGCGGCCCCGAAGAACGATCGAACCAGGGCCTTCCTGGGCCAGATCCTGCACTGAAGCTACAAGAGAGAGAGCAGCATGAAGCCCTACGCCGTCAACTCACCGCTCATTCCTCCGATGCGCGCCAAGATCAGCCATGCCAAGATTCATAACGGTATGGTCTATGTCTCCGGAATGGTGGGGCGCGAGCTTTCCACCGGCAAGGTCATCGAGGGGGGCGTCGGCCCGCAGACGCGACAGACGCTGATCAATCTCGGCCATGTCCTGGAAGCTGCGGGCACGAACTTCGAGCACGTCATAACGACGAACTGCTACATTTCCGATCAGGCCTATTTCGACGACTTCAACAAGGTCTGGGAAGAATTCTTCCCGGAGAACCCGCCGACCCGGATCTGCATCCAGGTGATCCTCGGACCGTCGTTCGACATCGAGATCGACGCGACGGCGGCTATTCCCGGACACTGACCGGCGGGGCATCTTCGGTACGCTAAAGCACCGACGCGAGGCTGGAGCCGCGGCCCTGTCCGTGGCCGCGCGTCAGTGATTGTTGCGCGGGATGCCCTTCTGGCCGGCGACGCGCTGGTACTTCGTCGCCGGCTTCAGCACCATGCCGGCGGCGAGCTGGTCGACTATGCCGCGCTGGATCTCCTGCCACGGTGTCTGGTGGTCGGGATAGCGGTAGCCGCCGGCCGCATCGAGCTCGGCACGACGGCGCGCCAGCTCGTCCTCCGGCACCAGCATGTCGGCGCGGCCGGCGCGCAGGTCGATGCGTACGACGTCGCCATTGCGCAGCAGCGCCAAGCCGCCGCCGGCCGCCGCTTCCGGCGAAGCGTTGAGGATCGAGGGCGAGCCCGAGGTGCCGGACTGGCGCCCGTCGCCGATGCAGGGCAGCGCATCGATGCCCTGCTTGATGAGACGGGCGGGCGGCTGC
>CAYYZC010000192.1:0-6091 GCA_964475605.1 uncultured Chelativorans sp. | reverse complement strand
ATGGGCACGATCGGCGGCTCGGTCGCCAACAACGATCCGGCGGCCGACTATCCGGCAGCCATGCTGGCGCTGGGGGCCACGATCGTCACCAACGGCCGCGAGATCACGGCGGACGACTTCTTCACCGGCCTGTTCGAGACCGCCCTCGACGAGGGCGAGATCATCACTGCCGTGCGCTTCACCGCGCCGGAGAAATGCGGCTATGCGAAGTTCCCCAACCCCGCTTCGCGCTATGCGATGACCGGCGTGTTCGTCGCGAAGGACGGCGGTGCGGTCCGCGTCGCGGTGACCGGCGCGGGCGATGACGGCGTCTTCCGGGCGACGAAGATCGAGGAGGCGCTGGGCGGCAGCTTCGAGAGCTCGGCGCTCGACGGCATGAGCATCCCGGCCGATGGCATGATGAGCGACATCCACGCCTCGGCGGAATACCGCGCCAATCTGGTCGTGGTCATGGCCAGGCGCGCGGTGGCGGCCGCGAGCGCTTAGGACATATTAGGTCTTCAGCTCGCGGAGCTAATCACCCCCACTCCGCCTCCCGCCGGTCGGCACCTCTCCCTCTGCCCGGGGGAGAGGAAAGGTGCCAAGCGGTTCGGCCGGCGCTTCCTCTCCCCCGTCGAACGGGGGAGAGGTGGTTTGCGTAGCAAACCGGAGTGGGGGTCGACCTACGTTCCAGACCCTGTACCTTCGATCTTATCTCACTAAGGCGATATAGTTGGAAAACGCCGCCGCAAATGCGACAATCGGCAAGGCTTGCTTCTCACCGGAGCATTGAGGTCATGAGCGATGTCGACACCCGACTGAAGACCCGGACCAAGCCCAAGGTCGAGCGGCCGCGGCTCCACAAGGTCATCCTGATCAATGACGATTTCACCCCGCGCGAATTCGTCGTCATGGTACTCAAGGCGGAGTTCCGCATGAACGAGGACCAGGCGCACCGGGTGATGATCACCGCCCATCGCCTCGGAACCTGCGTCGTCGCCGTCTATACGATGGACGTGGCCGAGACCAAGGCGACGCGCGCCACGGATGCCGGGCGAAGAGCCGGCTATCCGCTGCTCTTCACGACCGAGCCGGAGGAATAGCCCGAGGCGTCCGCGTCGGATCAGGCCTGGCCTTTTGCGCCGGTCGAGCGGCGCAGCCATTCCGTCACCTGCTCCAGCTCCTGCGGGGTGATCACCTCAGTGTTCAGTAGCTGCATGCTGCGCAGGCCGTGGATGACGAGGAAGACGACCAGCGCATGGGTCGGATCGCTCGCATTGGCGGTCATCCGGTCGAGGAAGATGCGCTCGTAGCGGCGCACCGGATTGAGCAGTTCCGGGTTCTCGCTGAGGGCTGCAAGCAGCCCCGAGGGCGGCGGCTTGTGGCCGCGATGTTCCTGCAGCGAGAATTCCAGATAGGCCTGGACGACGCTGTCCCGCTTGCCGTCATTGCGGCGCGCATGCTCTTCCAGGGCGGAATCGAACGAGGCGAGGAAGCGCTCCACCATCGCCTCCAGCAACTTGGCCTTGCTCGGGAAATGATAGAGCAGCCCGCCCTTCGAGACGCCGGCCTGCTGGGCGACCGCATCGAGCGACAGACTGCCCGGCCCGATTTCGCGGGCGATCCGCTCCGCGGCGTCGAGCAGTCTCTCCCGCGCGCCCGGCCCCGGCTTACGCATGATTCATCCATCGGGTCTCTTGACACTACCGTCCGGACGGTACAGTAAAGCGCCTCTCAATTGCAAGCCGCTTGTGGCATGATGGCCGTGGGGTCATATGTCCCCGCGGGATTGCCGTGTTTTTTCCGTATTCCGGAAACAGGTCCAGCCATGATCAAGCGCCTTCTCATCGCGATCGTCCTGCTCGCCCTCGTCGGCGGCGGCATCGTCGGCTTCAACATGTTCCGCGACCAGGCGATCCAGCAGTTCTTCGCGACCATGCCGACGCCGACGGTGACCGTATCGGCTGTCGAGGCGGAACAATCGACGCTGACGCCGACCATCGATGCGATCGGCACGGTGGCCGCGGCGCGCGGCGTCGACCTCACCGTCGAGACGACCGGCATCGTCCGCGAAATGTCGTTCTCCGCCAACCAGCGGGTGGAACGCAATGCGATACTGCTCAGCATGGAGGACGCCGTCCCGCGTGCCGATCTCGAGGCGGCGCGGACGCAGGCCGCGCTCGACCAGCAGTCCTACGAGCGCGCGCTCGAGCTTCAGCAGCGCGGCGTCGGCTCGAGCTCCGCGCTCGAGGCCGCGCAGGCCGCAGCGTCCGCATCGGCCGCGCAGGTGGAGAAGCTGCAGGCGGTGCTGCAACAGAAGCAGCTGCGGGCGCCCTTCGGCGGCACGATCGGCCTGCCGCAGGTGGACGAGGGCCAATATCTCTCGCCCGGCACCATCGTGGCGACGCTCCAGGACATGGACACGATGCTCGTCAACTTCACCGTGCCCGAGCAGCAGCTCGGCGTCATCGAGATCGGCCAGCCGGTGCGCATGGGTCTCAACGCGACCGACATGCCGTTCCGCGGCGAGATCATCGGCATCGACCCCAAGGTCGATCCGGCGAGCCGGCTGGTCTCGGTGCGCGCCGACATGCAGAACCCCGAAGGCCGGCTGACGCCGGGCCAGTTCGTGCAGGTCAGGGTCGAGCTGCCGGCCGAGGACGGGATCATCGCCTTGCCGCAGACGGCCGTCGTCACCAGCCTCTATGGCGACCACGTCTATCTCGTGCGGCCTGCCGGCGCGGCGGAGGAAGAGCCTCAGGCCGACCAGGCCGGGCCGGGCGAGGTCTCCGCCCAGGAGGCGCCTGAAGACGGTGAGGACGCCGCGGCGGCCGGCGAAGAGCAGCTCGAAGTGCGCCAGGTCTTCGTGACCACCGGGCGCCGCAGTCAGGGCACGGTCGAGATCGTCGAGGGCGTCGAGGCGGGCGACCTGGTGGTGACGGCCGGCCAGAACCGCCTCTCCAACGGCACGCCGGTGACGATCGACAATTCCGTCGTTCCCGGAGGCCCGGTGGAGGCCGCAGCGCAATGAACATCTCCGCTGTCTTCATCCGGCGGCCGGTGCTGTCCACCGTGCTCGCCTTCCTGATCCTGCTTCTCGGCTTCCAGGGCCTGGCGAACCTGCAGGTC
This sequence comes from uncultured Chelativorans sp., assembly GCA_964475605.1. Classification (GTDB taxonomy): domain Bacteria; phylum Pseudomonadota; class Alphaproteobacteria; order Rhizobiales; family Rhizobiaceae; genus CAYYZC01. The sequence continues at coordinate 2,983 of CAYYZC010000192.1, read as the reverse complement.
CGCCAGTATCCGGAGGTCGAGGAGACGGTCATCACCATCACCACGACCTATCCCGGCGCCAGCGCCGACCTGATCCAGGGCTTCATCACCGCACCGGTGGCCGCCGCCGTCTCGACCACGGAGAATATCGACTACGTCACTTCGCAGAGCCGGCCCTCGGCGAGCGTGGTGACCGTGCAGATGCAGCTCGGCTCCAATCCCGACGTGGCGCTGACCGAGGTGATGTCGAAGGTTCAGCAGGTGCGCAGCCAGCTTCCGGAGGATGCCGAGGACCCGATCATCGTCAAGGGCACCGGCATGCAGTTCGCCACCATGTATCTGGCGCTGCAGAACCCGAACATGACCGCCGAGCAGGTGACCGAATATATCGAGCGCGTGATCCGGCCCCGCATGTCGACCATCGAGGGCGTCGCCGAGGTCCAGATCATGGGCGCGGCGAACTATTCGATGCGCGTCTGGGTCGATCCGATCGCGCTCGCGGCGCGCGGCCTCACCGCATCGGAAGTGCTGGCGGCGATCAACGCGTCGAACTTCCTCGCTGCCCCCGGCAAGACCGAGAACGAATTCGTCGCCTATTCGATCACCATGCGTTCGACGCTGCAGACAGCCGATGCCTTCGGCGCGCTGCCGCTCAAGGCGGAGGGCGACGAGGTCGTGCGCCTGCGCGACGTCGCCGAGGTCGAGCTCGCCGCCGAGAGCGAGGACATGATCGTCCATTTCAACGGCCGGCCGGGCACCTTCATCGGCGTGTTTCCGACGCCGTCGGCCAATCCGATCGACATGGCCGCGGCGGTGACGGCCGAGCTGCCCGACATCCAGGCGAGCCTGCCGGAAGGCATGACGATCAACAACATGTACGACGCCACGGAGTCGATCAGCTCGTCGATCGAGGAGGTGTTCCTGACCATCACCGAGGCGGTGGTGATCGTGGTGCTCATCATCCTGCTCTTCCTCGGCTCGTTCCGCTCGGTCCTGATGCCGATCGTCACCATCCCGCTGTCGCTGATCGGCGTCTGCTTCTTCCTCTTCGTGCTCGGCTATTCGATCAACCTGCTGTCGCTGCTTGCCATGGTGCTGGCGATCGGCCTCGTCGTCGACGACGCGATCGTCGTGGTGGAGAACATCCACCGCCATATCGAGGAGGGGCTGACGCCGCGCCAGGCCGCCTTCGTCGGCATGCGCGAGATCTCGGCGCCCGTCGTCGCCATGACGATCACGCTCGCCGCCGTCTTCGCGCCGCTCGCCTTCACCGGCGGGCTGACCGGCGCGCTGTTCCGCGAATTCGCCTTCACGCTGGCAGGCGCCGTGGTGATCTCGGGGGTGGTCGCGCTCACCATCACGCCGATGATGTCGGCGCGGATCCTGAAGCGGGGCGGCCACAGCCGCTTCCAGCAATTCGTCGACCGCAGCTTCGACCGCGTCTCCGACCGCTATGAGCGGCTGGTCGGCGGCTCGCTGAAATACCGCCCGGTGACGATGCTGATGGTGCTCGTTCTGGTCGGGCTGACCGGCTTCATGTTCGTCAACACGTCGAGCGAGCTGGCGCCGGAGGAGGATTCGGGCGCGCTGTTTGCACTCATCAACGCGCCCTCCTACGCGACGACCGACTATACGAGCACCTATACGGAGCAGATGCGCGAGCTGACCAAGGACATCCCCGAGCTCGATGCGAATTTCTCCATCGTCGGCTTCGGCGGCCAGACCAATTCCGGCGTCATGCTGTGGGCGTTCAAGGACTGGTCGCAGCGCGACCGCTCGCAGGCCGAGCTGCAGCAGGATATCCAGGCACGTCTGTCCAGGATCGCCGGCGTCGAGGCGCTGGTCTTCGCGCCGCCCTCGCTGCCGGGTGCGGGCGGCGGCCTGCCGATCTCTCTCGTCATCCAGTCGACGGGCGATCCGGCCCGCGTCTACGAGGTCGCCGAGCAGATCCGCCAGGAGGCGCAGGCGACCGGCCGCTTCATCGTGGTCCAGAACTCGCTCGCCTTCAATGCGCAGCAGGTGGTCGTGACGATCGACCGCGACCGGGCGGCCGCCCTCAACCTGCCGATCCGCGACATCGGCTCGACGCTGAGCCTGCTCGTCGGCGGCGGCGCGGTGGCGCAGTTCGACCGCGATTCAAACAGCTACGACATCATCATGCAGGTCCCGCAGGAATATCGCGAGAACCCGCAGAAGCTGGGCGACTTCTTCGTCCGCAGCGCGACCGGCGAAATGGTGCCGCTGTCGGCCGTGGTCTCCATCGAGACCGACGTCGCGGCGGCTGCGATCGAGCAGTTCAACCAGCTCAATTCGGCGACCATCTCGGCCCTCCCGATGCCGGGCATCACGACCGGCGACGGGCTGGCGACGATCGAGGAGATCGCGCGGCCATTGCTGCCCGAAAGCTTCTTCATCGACTATTCGGGCCAGTCTCGGCTGGAGGTCGAGCAGGGCAACACGATCATGATCGCCTTCGCGCTGGCGGTGATCGTGATCTATCTGGTGCTGGCGGCGCAGTTCGAGAGCTTCCGCGATCCGCTGATCATCATGATGGCGGTGCCGCTGTCGATCTTCGGCGCCCTGCTGCCGCTCAATATCGGCCTCGGCACGCTGAACATCTACACCCAGGTCGGGCTGATCACGCTGATCGGCCTGATCACCAAGCACGGCATCCTGATGGTGGAGTTCGCCAACCAGCAGCGCGAGGAGAACGGGCTCGACCGTTTCGAGGCGATCGTCGCCTCGGCCAAGGTCCGCCTGCGGCCGATCCTGATGACCACGGCGGCGATGTCGCTCGGCGTCGTGCCGCTGATCATGGCCACCGGCGCGGGTGCTGCGGCGCGCTATTCGATGGGTCTGGTGATCTTCACCGGCATCCTCATCGGCACCGCCTTCACCCTGTTCGTCGTGCCGATGTTCTACACGCTGATCTCGCGCAAGGAACTGGCGCCCCATGAGGACGACGACGTGACGGTGCCGGCCCCGGCGGAGTGAGACCGGGAAG
>CAYYZC010000191.1:0-6100 GCA_964475605.1 uncultured Chelativorans sp. | reverse complement strand
GGTGAAGATGCCGCCGCCGAGACGCGCGAAGATCGAGATCAGCGAGGCACCGAAGCCGAGCGCGACAAGCGCATCGATGACCGGACGGTCGGCCGGCGCGTAGCCGAGCGGGCCGGTGAGGATCCAGAAATAGACGGCAACGGCCAGAAGCGCGAGGCCGGCGACCAGCATGCCCGTGATGGCGCCCGACTTGAAGGCGATGTCGAGGCCGGCCGAGAGGCTGTTCGAGGCGGCTTGCGCGGTGCGGACATTGGCGCGCACGGAGACGTGCATGCCGATGAAGCCGGCCACGCCCGAAAGCACGGCGCCGAGCAGGAAGCCGAAAGCAGCGCTGAAGGACAACAGCCACCAGGTCACGAGGAAGACGACCACGCCGACAATGGCGATGGTGGTGTATTGGCGCGTCAGGTAAGCCTGCGCCCCCTCGCGGATCGCGCCCGCGATTTCCTGCATGCGTGCATTGCCCTGATCGGCCGCGAGGACCGATTGTGTCGCCCACATGGCATAGACGACGGAAAGCAGGCCGCAGGCGATGACGACGTAAAGCATGGTCATTGCCGATTTTCCCTGGATATGGCCCGCAAGATCCCCTCTCCGGGCCGGTTCGAAGCAGGCCCTGCCCCGTTGCAGAGCACGGCCTTTCCGAGCGGCTTATGCGAAAGCGCCCGGCGAACGTCAAGGTTCGGTTGATTTTTTGCCCTGCTTTCGCCGCCGATCAGGGAGCGATCGTGACGGACTTGCGCCGGCGCATCGCGGCGGTCAGGACAAGACCGACGACGCACAGCGCCACCACCGGGAAGACGACCCAGTTGAGCATCTCCCATCCCCATTCATTGTAGACGAGGCCGGAGGCGAGCGAGGAGAGCGCCACGGTCGTGAAAAGCACGAAATCGTGGAAGCCCTGCGCCTTGCCCTTCTCGGAGGGACGATATGTCTCGGCAACCATGGCGGTCGAGCCGATGAAGCCGAAATTCCAGCCGATGCCGAGCAGGATCAGCGCGGTCCAGAACTGCCAGAGCTCGATGCCCGACAGCGCGACCAGCGCGCATCCGACCAGGAGCAGCAGGCCGCAGGCGATGACCGCCTCGCGCCCGAAGCGGGCGATCAGGCGGCCGGTGAAGAAGCTCGGTCCGAACATCGCCATGACATGCCACGAAATGCCGAGCGTCGCCTGGTCGGCGGAAAAGCCGCAGCCCACCATGGCGAGCGGGGCGCCGGTCATCACGAAGCTCATGAGCGCATAGCTGCCGACGCCGCAGAGCAGGCCGGCGGCGAAGGACGGCTGGCGGATGATCTGGAGCAGCGGCCGCGCCGGCAGACTGTCCGGCGGCGCCTTGCCGGGATCGATGACGATCGGGCGCAGGAAGGAGAGGATCACCGCGCCGACGGCCCCGAGCAGGATGATCGACAGGAACGAGCCGGCGAACATGACCGGCGCCAGCATGTCGCTGGTGAAGATGACGATCTGCGGTCCGAGCACCGCCGTCACCACGCCGCCTGCGAGCACGAAGGAGATCGCCCGCGCCTTGAATTCCGGCGGCGCGTTGTCTGCCGCGGCGAAGCGGAAGAGCTGGACGAAGGCGCCGCCGAAGCCGATGACCAGCGTGCCCAGCACGAGGAGCCAGAAGCTCGACTCGAACAGCGCCAGCGTGGCGATGGCGCCGCCGCTCGACGTCACCGCGCAACCGGTCATGAAGCCGGCCCGCTGGCCGATGCGCTTGATCAGCGCGGCGGCCGGCAGCGCCGCGATCGCCACGCCGGCGGTGAAGCCGGTCACCGGCGCGGTCGCCAGCGACTTGTCGGCATCGAGCAGATAGTGACCGGCGAGCCCGCCCAGCGCGATGGAGATCGGCGCGGCCGAGCCGACGATGGCCTGCGAGGCAGCAAACAGGATGGCGGTCCGCCTGACGCTGCGCTCGGCCTCCGTCATTGCGGCGATCTGCCCCTGCCCTCGCCGCGGATGCGCCGCGCGACGCGATCGAGCACCGCATTGACGAGCTTGGGCTCGTCTTCCTCGTAGAAGGCCTTGGCGATGTCGACATATTCCGTGACGATCACCGCCACCGGCACGTCGGAGCGCTGCATCAGCTCATAGACGCCGGCGCGCAGGATGGCGCGCAGCGTCGAATCGAGCCGCGACAGCGGCCAATCCTCGGTCAGCGCCTGTCGGATGACCGGATCGACCGTCTTCTGGCTCTCCACCACGCCCGACAATATGGCGCGGAACCATTGCGCATCGGCCTCGCGGTAGAGCGCGCCGTCGACCTCCTTGCCGAGGCGGAACTGTTCGTATTCGGCAGTCACTTCGAGGATGCCGCTGCCGGCGACGTCCATCTGGTAGAGCGCCTGGACGGCGGCGAGACGCGCGGCGCCGCGCTTGTTGGCCTGTCGCGGCAGGCCCGGCTCCTTCTGTTTTCGCTCAGGCGCCAAGTCAGGCTCCCAGCCTTGCGCGGACGGCGATCATGGTCAGGGCCGCGCGTGCGGCGAAGCCGCCCTTGTCGCCCTCCGTCTTGCGCGCGCGCGCCCAGGCCTGCGCCTCGGTCTCGACGGTCAGGATGCCGTTGCCGATCGCAGCCGACTCCTCGATCGCCAGATCCATCAGAGCGCGCGAGGATTCATTGGCGACGATGTCGAAATGATAGGTCTCGCCGCGGATGACGCAGCCGAGCGCGACGAAGCCGTCATAGTCGACGCCGTGGCCATCGGCTGCATCGAGCGCAAACGAGATCGCCGCCGGGACTTCCAGCGCGCCGGGAACGGTGACGACGTCATAGTCGGCATCCGCCTCGTCGAGCGCGGCGGTAGCGCCTTCGAGCAGCGCATCCGACAGGTCGTCATAGTAGCGCGCCTCGACGATCAGCAATCTCGGTCTTTTGGACATGGCCATGAATGTCTCCGCAGCAGGCGGCTGACTTAGGCCGAAGGCGCAGCCATAGCAAGCGCGCATCGAACCAGCGCGTCCAATCGCTCCGGCCGGCGGCTGGTTCATTGACACTGCTGCGCCATTGGCGTATTTGAAGCACGGATGAAAATCGTCCGGACCAGGCGCTACCTGAAAGACCTCAAGCGGATTGGCGCTTCGGATGCGGACGTGTCGGCACTTGAGCGAGCCATCGTCTCCGACCCGACCACCGGCGTTGCCATTCGCGGGCTTCGCGGCATTCGCAAGATTCGGTTCAGGGTCGGAGCAAGAGGCAAGAGCGGCGGCGGTCGGGCCATCTACTATCTGCTACTGTCCGACGATGCGGTGGCGATGATGTTCGCCTATGCCAAGAACGAGCAGGAAGACCTTTCATCGGAGCAACGGAAAGCCGCTCTGGCTTTCATCCGGGAGATCGAAAATGACTAAGGACACCGCCTTTGGCGAAGCGCTCCTCGAAAGCCTTGGCGAGATCCGCGCATGGAAGCGCGGCGAGGTTGCTTTGGAGGTGGTCAATATCGAGCCGATGCCGCCGGAACGGATTCGCGCCATCCGGAAGAAGGTGGCACGGTCCGCGAAAGAGTTCGAGCGGCGCTTCGGCATCCCCGCCGCTACGCTCAACAACTGGGAACAAGGGCGCCGCTCGCCTGATCCGGCGGGACGACTGCTGCTGAAGGTGATCGATGCGGCGCCGGAGATCGTGGAGAAGGCGGCCGCGTCCTAGGCATCGCCCCATGATCTAACGTGCTTCGAGCAGCCTTGCCGCGTAGCGCGCCATCGTGTCGACCTCGAGATTGACGCCGTCGCCGGGGCGGCGCTCGCCCCAGGTCGTCACCTGCAGCGAATGGTGGATCAAGAGCACGTCGAAGCGGTTCCCCTCGACCCGGTTCACGGTGAGCGAAGTGCCGTCGAGCGCCACCGAGCCCTTCGGCGCGACGAAGCGTGCGAACTCCGCCGGCGCCTCGAGGACGAAGCGGACCGCATCGCCCTCGTTCCGGCGCTCGAGGATCGTCGCCTTCCCGTCGACATGGCCCGAGACTATGTGGCCGCCAAGCTCGTCGCCGATCTTCAGCGCCCGTTCGAGATTGAGCCTGGTATCGACGCTCCAGCTTTCCGCCGTCGTCAGGCGCAGCGCCTCCTCCCAGGCCTCGACCTCGAACCAGCGTTCATCGGACCCCGGCTCCGGCAGAGTCACCACGGTCAGGCAGACCCCGGCGCAGGCGATCGAGGCGCCGATATCGATCGTCGCCGGGTCATAGGCGGCCGCAATGCGCAGCCGCACGCCTTCCGGCAGCGGCTCGACCTGCGCGACCCGCCCGATATCGGTGACGATCCCGGTGAACATCAGATCTTCCTCGCAAATTCGCGGCAGCGGTCGGTCCCGAACCGCTCGTCGCGCAGCAGCGTGAAACCCTGCGGCAGGCTCTCGGCTGAGAACGGCGCGGCGATGCCGCCGGTCCCGATGACCATCTCGCCCTCGAAGAGCACGATCCTGTCGACCAGCCCTTCGTCGAGGAAAGAGCGCACCGTCGCCGCCCCGCCTTCGACCAGCAGCGTCGAGATGCCCTGCGCGGCCAGATCCTCCAGAAGCTCCGGCAAGGCGACCGCACCGTCAACCCGCTCCACCGCCAGGAAGCCGGCGCCTTGCGCCGCCAGTTCCGCCCGCTTCGCCCGATCGGCACTGCCTTGCGCGGCGAGCAGCAGCGGCGTCCTTCCCGCGCTCTCGACAAGGCGCGAGGATACGGGGATCCGCAGATCGGGATCGAGCACGATGCGTATCGGCGAGCGGTCTTCCAGCCCCGGCAGGCGGCAGTCGAGCAGCGGGTCGTCGGCGACCGCCGTGCCGACGCCGACAAGGATTGCGTCGCTCTCCGCCCGCATCAGATGGACCTGGCGGCGCGCCTCCGCCCCGGTGATCGCGACCTGTCCCTCGCCTGCGCGGCCGATCATGCCGTCGGCCGAAACCGCAAGCTTCAGAGTCACTTGCGGGCGTCTGCTGCAGGATCGAATCAGATAGCCTTCCATCAGTTCGGCTGCCTTTTCGGCGAGCACGCCTTCGACCACCTCGACGCCTGCCTGCCGCAACATGGCGTAGCCGCGGCCGGAGACGCGCGAATCCGGATCGCTGGCGCCGCCGACGACCCGCGCCACCCCGGCGCGCACCAGCGCCTCCGCGCAGGGCGGCGTGCGGCCATGATGGGCGCAGGGTTCGAGCGTGACATAAGCGGTGGCGCCGCGTGCCCGATCGCCCGCCTCGAGCAGGGCTTCGGCTTCGGCGTGCGGGCGTCCGCCACGCGCGGTGATCCCGCGGCCGACGATCGTCGGGCCGGCACCGTCGTCGCAAACGATGAGAGTACCGACCGAGGGATTGGTCGCGGTCAGGCCGAGATTGCGCCGCGACAGCCTGATCGCGGCGGCCATGAAGCGCTCGTCCTGCCGGTTCGCTCCGCTATCTCGGTCGGCGGCGGCAGCCATCGGCTACTCCCGCTCTGCAGGGCCTTCCTGGCCCTGGAGCTCGCCGAGCAGCTCGTGGAAATCGCGGGCTTCACGGAAATTGCGATAGACGGAGGCGAAGCGGACATAGGCGACGTCGTCGATCGACTTCAGCGCCTCCATGACGAGGCGGCCGATCTCGTCCGAAGCGATCTCGCTCTCGCCGCTGCTCTCGAGCTGGCGGACGATGCCGGTAACGGCGCGCTCGATCCGGTCGGGATCGACATTTCGCTTGCGCACCGCGACCTCCATCGAGCGTACCAGCTTGTCGCGGTCGAACGGGACCTTGCGGCCGGAGCGCTTGACGACGACGAGGTCGCGGAGCTGGACGCGCTCGAAGGTGGTGAAGCGCCCGCCGCAGTCGGGGCAGACGCGCCGGCGGCGGATTGCGACCCCGTCCTCGGCCGGGCGTGAATCCTTCACCTGCGTGTCCATCGATTGACAATAGGGGCAGCGCATTCTCTGAGCTCAATTCAAGGGTGGCGAGACAAGTTCCAGGTCCGGAAAGTAGGTTCTGTAGCGGCGGGTGTCCCTGGTTATCAAGGGGATGCCAAGGTCGCTGGCATGTGCACCAATGAAGAAATCGGGCAGGATGCTGTCGCGCGGTCCACCGCGCAACTTGTAGCTGCTGAACGCTTTCGCTGCGAGGAAGCATGCGCTGCGCGGCATATCGACATATCTCGTCCC
>CAYYZC010000190.1:3488-6109 GCA_964475605.1 uncultured Chelativorans sp. | reverse complement strand
GCCAAGCGCATCGGCGACGGCCTGGGCACGGCGCTGCGACAGCGACAGATTGTAGTCGAAACCGCCCTGCCCGTCCGTATGGCCGACGATCAGAACCGACAGGTCGGGATTCTCCGCCAGCAGTGTGCCGAGCTGTTCGATCTGCGGCTGCGAATCGGGCGTGATCTCGGCGCTGTCGAAATCGAAATTGATGCCGTAGATGGCGATGCGGCCGTCGCGAGCCAGCGCCTCCTCCATCTCGCTCGCCTCGACCAGCGTGATCCGGTCGGTTTCCATCGGCTCGCTTTCGATCACCGTCACCGCGACATGCGGCGTCAGCGGGCGCGAGGCGGTGGCGCCGGTCTCCACGCCCAGCATGGCGACCGTCGCCCTGCCTTCCGCACCGTCGCGCGAGGCAAGCAGATAGATGCTGGTCTCCCAGGTCGTCGGCATGCCGATCTCGCCATTGCCGGCCTCCCAGAAAGTCGAGACCGACCCGCCCGGCGAGCATTCCTCCGCCTTGCGGCAGAAGAACTCGACCTCGAACCCGCCCTGCTCCAGCGCCTGCTGGTAGTTGCGCATCACTTCGAGGATCGACCGGTCGGCCGGGCCCTCGTAGCGGATCGAGGTCAGTCGGCCGGAATAATCGCGCTGCCAGCTTTCCGGCGCTTCGCGGCCGCCGGCCTCGAGCGCCTTGAAGGGCAGGCGCAGCTCCTCATAGGCCTTGGCCTCGTAGAAGCTTATCACCGAGCCGTCATAGCGGCCGACGAGAGGATGGTCGGAAGATCCGGCGATATCCGCAGCCTGCGCCTGGACCGGAGCGGTCCCGGCGAGCGTCGGCAAGAGAAAGGCAAGCAGGACAACGAGGATTCTGTGCATGGCGGCGCCCCTCCATCTTTCGCGGGGGCGATGATGCTTCCTTTGCCGCCTGCTTACAACCTCGTGTGCCCCCACCGGACAGCGCAGGTTCAGGCGCCGGTATTGCGAAGCGCCCTCACCTTCTCGATCGCGGCGGAGATGCGGGCGTCGCGGTCATAGACGTCGCCATGATAGGCGACCTCACCCCCGGCCGTCGGCCAGGCGGTGAAATAGCCGACATAGACGGGGACCTCCACCTCGAGGTTCTCGCGCGAATGCGGCCCCTGCAGACGTGCGGCGACCTGCTCGCGCGTCCAGCCGAGCACCGCCGCCGCCATGGCACGAGGGTCCTGCAGGCGGACGCAGCCATTGCTCAGCGCCCGGTTGTCGCGCTCGAAGAGGTGCTTTTCGGGCGTGTCGTGCATGTAGATCGCATGCTTGTTGGGGAACATGATCTTGAGCTCGCCCAGGGCATTGCCGGACCCCGGAAGCTGGCGCACGTCGAACGGGATGTTGGCGCCATAGGCGCCCCAATCGATCGCCGATGAAGGGATCGTCCGGCCGCTGCGATCGGTCACCTCGAAGCCGTTGCGGTCGAGATAGGAGGGATCGCTGATCAGCTTGCGGAGATATTTGTTGACCAGGATCGAGCGCGGGACGCCCCAATAGGGGTGAAACTCGACATAGGCGATCCTGTCCTGGAAGAAATAGGTCTGCGTGGCCTTCGAGCCGTAGATGGCGCGCATCGACAGCTTTTCCTCGCCGTCCTCGAAATAGGCGGCGGTGAAGGACGGCGCGTTGAGGAAGACGTAGCGGTCGCCGAGGTCGGAGGGAAGCCACCTGATCCGCTCCAGCGAGGCTTCGAGCATCCCGATCCTGGCGCTGCGCGACAGGCCGGCCAGCTCGCGGACGGTGCGCGGCCCGACGATCCCGTCGTCCTGGAGACCGGCAGAGCGCTGCGCCGCCTTGACGACGGGAACGAGCTCCTGGAGATAGGTCTCGCTCGCCGCATTGCGCGACAGGATCTCCTCCTCCTCCGGCGACAGAACCAGCTCCTCGCGCTGCTCGATCAGCTTCAGGATCTTCGGAAACTCGGCATTCGACTGGCCCGGCCGGACGAAGGTGTCCGCGGCTACGACGATGTCGTTCTCCTGACGCGCCCGCTGCATTTCGAGCTCGGCCCGCAAGGCGCGGTAGAAATCGTTCTGCGGATGCTGGCGCTCCAGCAGGGCCTCCAGATCGCCGGTCGAGGCAAGCTCCTCGAGCATTGCCCCCGCATCGAACGGCTCGGCCTCGAAATCATGGTAGCCGGAGATGCGGTTGGGATCGATCCGGCCGAGCCTTGCGTCGCGCATATAGCGCAGGACGCGCGCCGACAGCGTCGTCTCGAACCGCGCCAGGGCGGAGAGGCGTCCCGTCTCCGACAGCCCTTCCAGCGATTGCGGCACGCCGACCGCATAGTCCTGCGGATCGAGGCCATGGCTCTCCGCATCGGCAAGCACGGCCAGCACGTCGCGCGCCTGCCGGTTCGGCTCGTCGTCGGAAACCCAGATGAATTGCGGCTCGGCCGAATAATGCGCCACGACCGCCTCGGCGATCGCCTTCTCCGCCTGCAGCTCGTAGCCGGCCAGCGAAGCGATCGCCTCATCCGTCAACGGCTGGGCCGCGACATGCGCGGCCTGCCCGGGGGACGCTGCCGCGTCGGCCGTAAACTCCGGATTGCTGCGCCTTCCGGTCCCGGCCTCGATCTCGACGGCCGGTTCGTCGTTCGATCGCAGCGCCGC
>CAYYZC010000190.1:1286-3388 GCA_964475605.1 uncultured Chelativorans sp. | reverse complement strand
TTGTTGCCGAACAGGCGGTCGAAGAGGTTCTGCGCCGGCGCCTCGCTGGTCCCGGCCAGCAGCAGCACGACCATGGCTGTCGACAGGAGGGCGGTGCCTTTGCTGCGAAGAGCCGTCATGATCCATCCCGTATTCGTCGATTGCGATTTCCGGGCGGCTGCGAGCCGCTCCGATGCGTGGCCTGGTGCCGCCCCTGATTTGCCCGACTATAACCTCCGGGACCCGTCAGGTTAAGCTGCGGACCGGCCGGCAGGGCCACGGTTTGCGGGCCGATGAGGCTTCGCGGGCACACTCCCTGAATCGGGAGGTCTGGACGCTGCCGCCGGAAATGCGCTCTGATGCGTTCACCGTCGCACCATTGGAGACCGAAACGATGAAGAAGGGGTATAAGGACCTGCTTGCCGAGGCCAATGCCGAGATCGAGGCGATCGGGCCGGCGCGCGCAGCAGAGCTGTCGGCCCGCGACGATGTCGCGCTGATCGACATCCGCGACGTCCGCGAGCTTCAGCGCGACGGCCGCATTCCCGGCGCTGTGCACTGCCCGCGCGGCATGCTCGAATTCTGGATCGACCCGGAAAGCCCCTATCACAAGCCGATCTTCGCCGAGCCGAAGACTTTCGTCTTCTTCTGCGCCGGCGGCCTGCGCTCGGCCTTGGCGACCAAGACGGCGCAGGATATGGGACTTGCCCCGGTCATGCATATCGAGGGCGGCTTTTCGGCCTGGCGCGAGGCAGGCCTTCCCATCGAGACGCCCGAACCGCGCAAGTGAGGGAACTAGGAAAGTGCGAAGGGACTTGTCTCGCGGCCGGATCTCGTTCGAAGAATGTTCGGCATGAGCAATAGACAAGCCCTGCCCTGGGACAATCCGCGCTTCAGGAACTGGATCGCGCTGGTACGGGCCGAAAAGGCGGTGGTGCGCGAACTGACCCGCGCGCTGGCGCCGCTCGACCTCAGGCTGGCGCAGCTCGACGTGCTGATGAACCTCTACCGCCATCCGGGCCAGTCGCAGCACGACCTCGCCCGCCGGCTCCTCGTAGGGCGTTCCAACATCACCATGCTGCTGCCGCAACTGGAGAAGCAGGGCCTGCTGACCCGCATCGCCGACACCAGGGACAAGAGGGTGATTCGCCTCACCCTGACTGCCGCCGGCGAGGCGAAGCTGATGGAGGCGCTGAAGATCTATACCGGCCTGATCGACCGCGTGATGGAGCAGTCGAGCCCGGCCGAATGCGACACGATGGGCTCGATCATGCGCCGCATCTCCGACACGCTGAAGGAGGAATGACCCGTCGCCGCGGCGTTGTATCCGATCGCTAGCCGAACGTTAACCTTAACGGCCCATTGTGCCTGCGTTCTTCAGTTGCGTGGGCGTTCGGCATGCGTTTCCCCGGCTTTGTTCTTCTGGCCCTGGTCCTGTCGGCCTGCGCCGGCCCCCGTCCGGAAAGCGAGGTTCCCGTTCTCGCCTTCGCGCCGGAACAGCGCATCGACGTGCCCTTCCCCGGCGAGGTCCTGTCCCTGCCCAAGCTCGGCCACGGGCTTGCCGGGCGTACCCTGCGGGTCGATTCCGTCGAGGATATCGTGCTCTTGCGCAACGAGGTGATCCTCACCTTCGACGACGGCCCGGTTCCGGGCAAGACCACGGCCATCCTCGACACGCTCGACGCGCATGGGGTCAAGGCGACGTTCCTGATGGTCGGCGAGATGGCTCAAAGCTATCCGCATCTCGTCCGCGAAGTGGCCAGGCGCGGCCACACGATCGGCAGCCATACGCAGAACCATCGCAACCTCGCGTCGATGAGCTTCGAGGGCGCGGTCGCCGAGGTCCGGCGCGGCGAGACAAGCATCGCCGCCGCCCTCATCCCTGCCGAACAGCGCGCGGCGCCCTTCTTCCGCTTCCCCTATCTTGCATCGACGGCCGCGCTGCGCCGGCATCTTGCCGCCCGCGGCGTCGTCGTCATCGACGTCGACATCGATTCGAAGGACTATTTCGTCTCCACGCCTGCGCAGGTGCGCGAGCGCACGCTGGCGAAGATCGAGAAGAAAGGCTCCGGCATCGTGCTCTTCCACGACCTCCATGCCAGGACGGCCGCGATGCTGCCGGG
>CAYYZC010000190.1:0-1186 GCA_964475605.1 uncultured Chelativorans sp. | reverse complement strand
CGCTTTCCGCCGACGGTCACGCGCTGCTCCGGCGAATGACCCTGCACCTCGGCCGATGGCGACAGCACGCGCAGCATCTCCGCCGGCAGCTCGAACCGCTGGCCGTCCGTAAACGTCACGGTCAGCATGCGGCGGTCCTTCGAGACCCGCAATTCGCTCGGCTGCATCATGGCAACGCTCCTTTCCTGCCGGCTTCGGGGAAAGCCGTTATCGCCTCTGGCATATCACGCATTTTCCCTGACCTCTTGAATCCTTTGCTCCGGCACGCGACATTCGACCGATGAGCAATCCGGTTCCACACATGCAATCGGGCAGCATGATCGACCCGTTCGGCCGCTCGATCTCCTATCTGCGCGTCTCCGTCACCGACCGCTGCGATTTCCGCTGCACCTATTGCATGGCCGAGGATATGACCTTCCTGCCGAAGAAGGACCTGCTCAGCCTCGAGGAGCTCGACCGGCTCTGCACCGTCTTCGTCGAGAAGGGGGTGCGCAAGCTGCGCCTGACCGGCGGGGAACCGCTGGTGCGCAAGAACATCATGCATCTCGTCCGCCAGCTCTCGCGCCATCTCGCGACCGGCGCGCTCGACGAGCTGACGCTCACCACCAACGGCTCGCAACTCCACCGCTTCGCGCAGGAGCTCGCCGATTGCGGCGTGCGTCGCATCAATGTCTCGCTCGACACGCTCGACGCGCAGAAATTCCGCCAGATCACTCGCTGGGGCGCGATCGAGCGCGTCATGCAGGGCATCGAGGCGGCCGAGCGCGCCGGGCTGAAGATCAAGATCAATGCCGTCGCGCTCAAGGACTTCAACGATGCGGAGCTGCCCGATCTCATGCGCTGGGCGCATGGGCGCGGCATGGACCTGACCGTCATCGAGACGATGCCGATGGGCGAGATCGACGCCGACCGCACCGACCAGTATCTGCCGCTGTCGCTGCTGCGCGCCCGGCTCGAACGGCAGTTCACGCTGACCGACATCCCCTACAAGACCGGCGGGCCGGCACGCTATGTCGAGGTCGCCGAAACCGGCGGGCGGCTCGGCTTCATCACGCCGATGACGCATAATTTCTGCGAGAGCTGCAACCGCGTGCGGCTCACCTGCACCGGCACGCTCTATATGTGCCTCGGCCAGGACGACGCGGCGGATTTGCGCGCCCCGCTGCGGGCGTCGGAAGGCAACGAG
>CAYYZC010000189.1:0-6166 GCA_964475605.1 uncultured Chelativorans sp. | reverse complement strand
ATCCCGCCGGAGATCAACTGGGTGCTGCGCGTCGACGGCCATACCGACAACATCCCGCTGTCCGGCAGCGGACAGTTCGAGGACAATTGGGAACTGTCGAGCGCGCGGGCGACCGCGGTGGTGAAGTTCCTGATCTCGCGGGGCGTGCCGCCCGAACGCCTCGTCGCCGCCGGCTTCGGCGAGTACCAGCCGCTCGACGAAGCCGATACGCTGGAAGCGCGCAACCGCAATCGGCGCATCGAGCTGAAGCTGACGGAACGCTAGCGCAGCAGCCGGATTTCCAGATCCGGAATATCAAGCTTCGCCCAGCTCCTGTCGGTCGTCAGCACGGGCAGGCCAAGCCTGATCGCCAACGCAATGCACGATCTGTCGCCGAGCCCGGCGCCATGCCGTGACGTTTGCCTGACCAGCGCCGCGGCGAGGAAGGCGTCTTCGCCATCATGCGCGCGCACGTCGAGATTCAGCGTGTCGAGGACTTCCCGCACGCCTTCGGCATCGAAGCCCGACTGCCAGAGCCATTTCGCGATTTCCTGGATATTGACCGCCGAGACGACCGCCTGGTCGAGCTCCACCGCCGCGACGTCTGAGCCCGGCTCGCCGCGTATCACAGCGATGACGGCCGAACTGTCGAGCACGGTTCGCGCCATCGGTTCAATCCTGCTCGCGGCTTTCCACGAATTCTTCCGAGGAGATCTCCTTCTTGGCGTGCTTCCGGTAGAGAGCCTGGGCCCGCGCGACACTGCGGCTCGCCGGCGTCAGGCGTATCTCGCCGTCCTCCACGCTGATCGAGACGCGCGTTTCTCCCAGGATGCCGGCCGCTTCCCGGATCGGCTTGGGCAATACGAGCCGGCCGTTCCCGGCGATCCTGACTTTCTCGGAAATACGTCCCATCTGCCATTCCACTTGTGATGTCACTTCTTGTATTATGCCACCTCTGGATATTTGCCACAAGCCGGTCTCCTTTCCCCGTTGCGGCACGACGCCGATCGCCTAGGATGCCGGCGGTGCTCGGGAGGGGAACCGGATATGTCGGAACATGCTGACGCCATCGTCGTCGGAGGCGGGCTCGCCGGCCTCGTCGCCGCATGCGAGCTTGCCGACAAGGGCCGCAGCGTCATCCTGCTCGAACAGGAGGGCGAGAACTCGCTCGGCGGACAGGCCTTCTGGTCGCTCGGCGGCCTGTTCTTCGTCGACAGCCCGGAGCAGCGGCGCATGCGCATCCGCGACAGCCGCGAGCTGGCGCTGCAGGACTGGATGGGCTCCGCCAGCTTCGACCGCGAGGAGGATTTCTGGCCGCGCTGCACCGCGGAAGCCTTCGTCGATTTCGCCGCCGGCGAGATGCGGCCCTGGCTTCATGCCATGGGCATGCGCTGGTTCCCGGTCGTCGGCTGGGCCGAGCGGGGCGGGGGCCATGCGCATGGCCACGGCAATTCGGTGCCGCGCTTCCACATCGCCTGGGGCACCGGGCCCGGCGTGATCGAGCCCTTCATCAGACGCATCGCGGAGCATGTGACGACGGGTCGCGTGACACCGAAATTCCGTCACCGCGCCAGCCGCCTGCTGACGGCGAACGGCACGGTGACCGGCATTGCAGGCGAATTGCTGGCGCCCTCGACGGCGGCGCGCGGCGAGCAGTCGGGTCGCGACGTCGTCGGCGGGTTCGAGTTCGGCGCCCAGGCGACGATCGTCACCTCCGGCGGCATCGGCGGCGATTTCGAGCGGGTGCGCCGATGCTGGCCCGCCGCGCGCCTCGGCCCGGCGCCGAGGCACATGGTCGCCGGCGTGCCGCATCACGTCGACGGCCGCATGCTCGACGTCGCGCAGGCCGCCGGCGCCGCGCTCATCAATACGGACCGCATGTGGCACTACACGGAAGGGGTGCGGAACTGGGCGCCGATCTGGCCGGGCCACGGCATCCGTATCCTGCCCGGACCGTCCTCCATGTGGTTCGACGCCTTCGGCGAGCGGCTGGAGCCGCCCTGCATGCCGGGCTTCGACACGCTGGCGACGCTGAAGCGGATCCTGTCGACCGGCCATGCCCATTCCTGGTTCGTGCTGACCCAGTCGATCATCGAGAAGGAATTCGCCCTTTCCGGCTCCGAGCAGAACCCCGACCTCACCTCGAAGAAGTGGCTCAACGTGCTGCGCAGCCGGCGGGGCGCCGGAGCCCCGCCGCCGGTCGAGGCCTTCAAGAAGCACGGCGCCGATTTCATCGTGCGCCGCTCGCTCGGCGAGCTGGTCGCGGCGATGAACGAGATGAACGAAGGGATCGCCATCGATCCCGGGCGCCTGAAGGCGCAGATCGAGGCGCGCGACCGCGAGATCGAGAACCCGTTCTCGAAGGATGCGCAGATCGTCGCCATCCGCGGTGCCCGCGCCTATCTCGGCGACCGCCTGATCCGCACCGCAAAGCCGCACCGCATCCTCGACGCCGCCCACGGACCGCTGATCGCGGTGAAGCTCCACATATTGACCCGCAAGACGCTGGGCGGCCTTCACACCGATCTCGACGGAAGGGCGCTCGATGCTGCCGGCACGCCCATTCCCGGACTCTATGCCGCCGGCGAGGTGGCGGGCTTTGGCGGCGGCGGCTATCACGGCTACAACGCGCTGGAAGGCACCTTCCTCGGCGGCTGCATCTTCTCCGGACGCAATGCCGGCCGGCATGCCGCGGGCTGAGACCCATCAGAAAGAGAGACATCCGTTTCATGCAGTTGACCAATACCGACATCGCCGAGCTTGTCGCATTCCGCCACGACCTCCACCGCAATCCCGAGATTTCGGGCGAGGAGGAGCGTTCGGCGGCGAAGGTGGTCGAGTTCCTGGAGCCGACGCGCCCCGACCAGGTGCTGACCGGGCTCGGCGGCCATGGCGTCGCGGTGGTCTATGACAGCGGCAAGGCCGGCCCGACGGTGCTGATCCGCGCCGAGCTCGACGCGCTGCCGATCGAGGAGATCTCCGACATCGCGCATCGCTCCACCGTCGCCGGCAAGTCGCATATGTGCGGCCATGACGGTCACATGGCGATCCTCGCCGCGCTCGGGCGGCAGTTCGGCCGCCAGCGCCCCGCGAGTGGCCGGGTCGTGCTGATGTTCCAGCCGGCCGAGGAGACCGGAGACGGTGCCGCCGGCGTCATCGCCGACCCGCGCTATGGCTCGATCGCGCCGGACTTCGCCTATTCGCTCCACAATCTGCCGGGCACGCCGCTCGGCCATGTGCGGCTCAAGCCCGGCGTCGTCAATTGCGCCTCGCGCGGAATGCGCATCACGCTCGAAGGCAAGACCGCGCATTCCTCGCAGCCGGAAACCGGCACCTCGCCGATGAAGGCCGTCAGCCGCCTGATGCCGGCGCTGGCCGCGCTCGGCGGAGGCCATTTCTCCAGCGACGACTTCGCCATGGTGACGGTGACGCATGTGTCGATGGGCGAAGCGGTCTTCGGCATCGCGCCAGGCCGCGCCGAGATCTGGGCGACGCTGCGCACGCGGCTCGACGAGCGCATGGCCGATCTCTGCGGGCAGGCCGAGACGCTCGTGCGCGAGGCCGCGGCCGAAGAAGGCCTGCGTTGCGAGTGGGACTATCACGAGATCTTCGGCGCCAGCCTCAATGCCGAAGAGGCGGTTGGGAGGCTGCGCTCGGCCCTCGACGCGGAAGGCGTGCCGCATGACGAGGCGGAGCTGCCGATGCGCGCTTCCGAGGATTTCGGCCGCTTCGGCGAGAAAGCCAGATCGGCGATGTTCTTCCTCGGCTCCGGGGTGAACCACCCGGCGCTGCACAATCCCGACTACGACTTCCCCGACGACCTGATCCCGATCGGCGCGCGCATCTTCATGCGCGCCACGCGGGATCTGCTGGGATGAGCATGATCCCGAAAAGCGGATGCCGGTTCTCGGAAAAGGTCATGCGATAGGAAGAGCTCCTACTCCGCCGCGCCCTTCATCAACCCGCCGCCGTCGAACTGCAGCCGCGCCAGCCGCGCATAGAGGCCGTCGCGCTCGACGAGGCTCTGATGCGTGCCCTCCTCGACGATCCGCCCCTTGTCCATGACAAGGATGCGGTCGGCCTTGAGGATCGTCGCCAGCCGGTGGGCAATGACCAGCGTGGTGCGGCCGCGCATCAGCCGTTCCAGCGCCGTCTGGACCAGCGTCTCGCTTTCGGCGTCGAGCGCCGAGGTCGCCTCGTCGAGGAGCAGGATCGGCGCGTCGCGCAGGATGGCGCGGGCGATCGCGATGCGCTGGCGCTGGCCGCCGGACAGCATGACCCCACGCTCGCCGAGTTCGGTGTCGTAGCCCCGATCGAGCCGGCGGATGAACTCGTCGGCATGGGCGTCGCGTGCCGCCCGCTCGATCTCCTCGCGGCTCGCATCGGGCCGGCCGAAGGCGATGTTGTCGAGCGCCGATGCCGCGAAGATCGAGACGTCCTGCGGGACCAGCGCGATACGCGAGCGCAGCGCCCGCGGATCGGCCCGGTCGATGTCGATGCCGTCAACCGTCACCCGGCCCGAATGGGGATCGTAGAAGCGCATCAGCAGCGCGATGATGGTGCTCTTTCCGGCCCCCGACGGGCCGACGATCGCCACCGTCTCGCCCGGCTTGACGCGGAACGACAGGCTCCTGATCGCCGCCTGCCCCGGCCGCAGCGGATAGGCGAATGAGACGCCGGAGAACTCGACCTCGCCGCGCGCCGGGCTCGGCAGGCGCAGCGGGTTTTCCGGCGCCGCGATCGCCGGCTCCTCGGCCAGCAGTTCCGTCATGCGCTCGGCCGCGCCCGCCGCCTGGGCGAGCTCGCCCCAGACCTCCGACAGGGCGCCGAGCGCGCCGGCCGCGAACACCGAATAGAGCAGGAACTGGCCGAGCGTGCCGGGCGACATCTGGCCCGACAGAACGTCGCGCGAGCCGAACCACAGCACCGCGACCACCGAGGCGAAGATGGTGAAGATGGCGACGAAGGTCAGCAGCGCACGGGCAAGCGTCGAGGCGCGCGCCGCCTCGAATGCCGCGTCGACGGCGCGCGCGAAGCGGCCGGTCACCATCTTCTCGCGGGTGAAGGCCTGCAGCGTGCGCACGGCGCCGATCTGCTCGCTGGCATAGGCGCTCGCCTCGGCGAGCAAGTCCTGCGCGCGGCGCGAGCGGCGCCGCACCGAGCGCCCGAACGCGACCAGCGGCAGCACCACGATCGGAATGGCAACGAGCACCAGTCCGGACAGCTTCGGGCTGGTCACCACCATCATGGCGATGGCGCCGACGACCAGGATGAGATTGCGCAGCGCGACCGAGGCGGTGGCGCCGACCGCAGACTTGATCTGCGTCGCGTCCGCCGTCAGCCGCGACACGATCTCGCCCGACTGGACGCTGTCGAAGAAGGCCGGCGACAGCCGCGTCACATGAGCGAAGACGTCGCGGCGCAAATCCGCCACCACCCGCTCGCCGAGCGTGATGACGAAATAGTAGCGGGCGGCCGAGGCGAGCGCGAGCACGGCCGCGAGCACGATCAGCATGGAGAAATAGTTGGCGATCAGCCGCCCGTCGGAATTGGAGAAGCCGAAATCGATCATCCGCCGCACGGCGAGCGGCAGGGTCAGCGTCGTCAGCGCGGCCGCCAGCAGCGAGACCGCCGCGCCTGCGACCAGCCTGTGATAGCGCAGGATGCGCGGCAGCAGCCGGCGCAGCGGCTGCAATCCCCGCCGCCTGTCCTCGCCGCTTCCTCGCTCGCTCATCGTCGTCCCTTCGGATGCGGGCGCTGCCTGAAAGCCGGCTGCGCCGGGCCTTGTCGACGGCGGCCCGCTGATGTATAGGCAGCGCAACCGTCGATGAAGCCGTGGCCGTCCTTCTAGCTGCGGCTTCACGTTTTCATAGAGGACGCTTCGCCGCAACGGCCCCGCGTCCACGGACAAAGCTGCGAGCCAGGACTAGAGACGATGAAGAGCGAGATCCATCCCGACTACCACACGATCAAGGTCGTCATGACCGACGGCACCGAGTATACGACCCGTTCGACCTGGGGCAAGGAAGGCGACACGCTCAACCTCGACATCGATCCGACCACGCATCCGGCCTGGACCGGCGGTCAGCAGTCGCTGGTCGATCGCGGCGGACGCGTCTCCAAGTTCAAGAACAAGTTCGCCAATCTCGGCATCTGATACCGGTCGCCATCCGCGATCCATCGAAAA
>CAYYZC010000188.1:0-6202 GCA_964475605.1 uncultured Chelativorans sp. | reverse complement strand
GCCGATGCGAGCTTCGACCTGCTGGCGCGGCGCACGCTCGGGCGCGTGCCCGAATTCTTCAAGATCGAATCCTTCCGCTGCATGATCGAACGCCGCTACGACGCCAACGGCAATCTCAAGACCGTGTCGGAGGCGATCGTGAAGGTGACCATCGACGGCGAGATGAAGATGTCGGTCGCCGAAGGCGACGGACCCGTCAACGCGCTCGACATCGCGCTGCGCAAGGATCTCGGCAAGTTCCAGGGCGAGATCGACGATCTGAGCCTGGTCGATTTCAAGGTCCGCATCCTCAACGGCGGCACCGAGGCGATCACGCGCGTGCTCATCGAATCGCACGATGCGTCGGGCGCGCGCTGGTGGACGGTGGGCGTGTCGGAGAACATCATCGACGCCTCCTTCCAGGCGCTGATGGATTCGATCGTCTACAAGCTGGTGAAGAATCGCGAGCAGGCCGGGCTGGCGGAGTAGCCTTCGCATCAGCGAAACGAAACCCGTGCATCAGCAATCTTGGCTGGTCACGGCCGGGGCGCCGCGATAGGACCGGCAGCCTCGGGTGCCGATACTCGACAGACCTGGACAGGAAGGCGTCGTGCGAATGCAGGAAAGGGTGGACCCGGCCGCCTTGCCGCCGGCCGAAGCCGAAGCTGCCGCCGCGAGGCGCGGCTTCCTGTTCGCGTTCTCCGCCTATGCGATCTGGGGCGTGATGCCCTTCTACATGAAGGCGGTCGCCCATATGAGCGCGGTCGAGGTGGTCGCCCATCGAGCGCTCTGGTCGGTGCCTATCGCCGGCATCGTGCTCCTCGCGCTCGGGCGCACCGGCGATATCCGGCTCGCATTCCGCTCGCCGCGCACGCTCGCGATGGCGGGGCTGACGGCATCGATCATCGGCCTCAATTGGGGCATCTATGTCTGGGCGATCGCCGTCGACCGCACGGTGGAGACGGCGCTCGGCTACTACATCAACCCGCTGGTCACGGTGACGTTGGGGGCGGTGCTGCTCGGCGAGCGGCTCGGCCGGCTGCAGGTCTGCGCGATCGTCCTGGCGGTGGCCGCCGTGGTGATCCTGACGGTCAAGGCCGGCGGAGTGCCCTGGGTTTCGCTGCTGCTCGCCTTCACCTTCGCCATCTACGGCTTTCTGCGCAAGACGCTGCCGATCGGGCCGAGCCAGGGCTTCTTCCTGGAAACGCTGATCATGAGCCTGCCCGCGCTCGTCTATGTCTGCTGGATCGAAGCGAGCGGGGAGGGGCATCTCTTCGCCGGCAGCGCGGCCGACGCCACCCTGCTCGTCCTCGCCGGCCCGACAACGGCGATCCCGCTGATCCTTTACGCGTTCGGCGCCAAGCTGCTGCGCATCTCGACCATCGGCATCATGCAATATATCGCGCCGACGATGATCGGGCTGATCGGCGTCTTCGCCTTTGGCGAGCCCTTCGGCGCCGACCGCATGCTCGCCTTCGCGCTGATCTTCGCCGCCCTTGCGCTCTATAGCTGGTCGGTTCTCGTCGGAGCGCGCCGCCGCTCCTGACGGGGTCTGGTGCGGCGCTGCGCTACGCTACTACAGCCGGTCGATGATCCGCTCGTCGCCCTCGGCGGGCTCGGCCGTTGCGGCCGCCGCGGCGAGGATCGCAGGCACGATCGCCTCGGCGTGATCAACCACGGTCGGCTGGACGAGATGCGAGTTGTGAACGAAACCTGCGGCGCGCATATGATCCATCAGCGCCAGCATCGGGTCCCAGAAGCCGCCGATATTGGCGAACACCATGGGCTTCTTGTGCCGGCCGAGCTGCGACCAGGTCATGATCTCGACGATCTCCTCGAGCGTCCCGATGCCGCCCGGAAGCGCCACAAAGGCGTCGGATTCCTCGAACATCCTGTGCTTGCGCTGGTGCATGTCGTCGGTGACGATCAACTCGTCGATCACGCTCAGCGCGGCTTCGCTCGCCTCCTTGTTGATCAGGAAGCGAGGGATGATGCCGGTGACCTTGCCATGGGCCTCGATCGACCCTCTGGCGACCTCGCCCATGATGCCGCGCATGCCGCCGCCATAGATCAGGCGCAGACCGGAACGGGCGAGTTCGCGGCCCAGCAGGTGAGCTGCTTCGCGATAGGCCGGATCGCGGCCCGGCGAGGAGCCGCAATAGACGCAGACGGATCGAATCAGGTTCATGCGTCGATTGGTGGTCGCAGGACCGCGCCCGGTCAAGCAGCGCTGGGCTTTTTATTGTAGCAGGCTTCAAAACCGGCTAGACCACGAGAGGT
This sequence comes from uncultured Chelativorans sp., assembly GCA_964475605.1. Classification (GTDB taxonomy): domain Bacteria; phylum Pseudomonadota; class Alphaproteobacteria; order Rhizobiales; family Rhizobiaceae; genus CAYYZC01. The sequence goes on along the minus strand of CAYYZC010000188.1, from coordinate 3,943 downwards.
TCCGGCAGGAGGCCGGGCGGGCAGGGATGACGCATATGGTCGCGACTTGGTGGAAGGCGGTTCTGTTCCTGCTCGGCGGCGTCGCCGCGGCCGGCGGCACCGCCTATGTGACTGGCATGCTCGACCCGTGGCTCGCCGGTCAGGCGCCGATCGTCGCCTCGCTGTCGGAGGACGAAGCACAGCCGGAGGCGACGCAGGAGCCTGACGCGCCCGCCGCGCCGGCGGAGGAAGAGCCGGCAGCCGCAGGGGATCAGGCCGGGACCGACGCCGCCCCGACATTCGACCTCGTGCGCATCGAGCCGGACGGCTCGCTGGTGATCGCGGGCAATGCCGCGCCGGGCTCCACGATCGAGCTGTTGACCGGCGGCGATGTCATCGCGACCGCCGAAGCCGGCGAGTACGGCGATTTCGTCGCCGTGCTCGACGAGCCGCTCGAGCCCGGAGACTATGAGATCGTGCTGCGCGCCACGGCCGGGGGCGGGGAGCCGGTGACTTCGGCGCAGACCGCTCTGGTCTCGGTGCCGGAGCGCGAAGACGGCCAGGTTCTCGCCATGGTCGACGAGCCGGGCGAGCCGTCGCGCATCCTGACCGCACCTGAGCCTCAGGCATCCGCCGAGGTCGAGGCCGGCAGCGAGCAGGACGAGGCTCCCGGAACCGACCAGCAAGGCGCATCCCCGGAGCGGGCTTCGGAGCCGGTGCCCGCTGCAGGTGAAGACGCCGGCGCCGACTCCAAGGAAGGGCGGATCGCGGCAGCTTCGGCCGACGACACGACCGAAAGCGAGCCGCAGGCCGCTCCAACCGAGGATGCGGGCGAGGCCGGGCAAGCGGCCGAACCGCAGCCCGAGATCGCGGCGGAAGGCGAGGCCGGCGTTCCGACGGAAGACGATACGGGCGCCGCCGCGCAACCGCCTCTTCCCGACGACGAGCCCGCCGAGGCCCAGATCGCCGTCGCTGCGCCTTCCGGGGAAGCCGCACCTGTCGCGGCGAGCGACGAGCCCGACGCGCTCACGCCGTTCGTCGTCGTGGAGGCGGTCGAGATCGAGGGCGACACGATCTATGTCGCCGGCTCCGCGACGCCGGAGCGCACGGTGCGCGTCTATGCCGACACGCTGCTTATCGGCGATGCGCAAGCCTCGCCGGCAGGGCGTTTCCTGGTCGAGGCGCGCCGCGAGCTGCCGGTCGGCGACTACGTCATCCGTGCCGACCTGCTGGAGGCCGACGGCAGCGTGCTGGCGCGAGCCGCCGTGCCCTTCGAGCGTGAGCCGGGCGAATCCATCGCCGCCGTCGCGCCCTCGGTTCCCGCGGTCGACACGCCGGCGGCACCCGAGCAGATGGCGGAGGTGACGGACGAAGCGCAAGACGAGCCCGCCGGGGCCGCACCTGCGCCCGCGGCGGAAGATGCGTCGCCGGAACAGGCGCCTGCCGGCACCGATGTCGCCGCCGCGCCCGAACCGCAATCCGCTCAGTCGGCCGGGTCGCAGGACGACGGCGATGCCGCGGCGGCCGATGCATCCTCCGGCGAGGCGCCGCAGACCATGGCTGCGGCGGAGCCCGACGCGGCCCCGGAGGAGACTGCCGCTGCCGAGACCGACGCGCCCAAGTCCGGCCGCGTCGGCGAGGAAAGCGCTGCGGCCGAGATCACGCAGCCGAAGCTGGAGCGGGCCGAGGGCTCCGTCATCATCCGCCGCGGCGACACGCTGTGGCACATCTCCCGGCGCGTCTACGGGCGCGGTATCCGCTATTCGACGATCTACCTCGCCAACCAGGACCAGATACGCAATCCCGACCTGATCTGGCCCGGCCAGATCTTCACCCTTCCGGGCGAGACGGCCGAGGGCGATGCGGCCGATCTCGGCGCCATCGGCGACCAACTCCTCCCCGAGGACGAAGCGGCGGCGGAGACCGCGCGGCAATAGCCGGCGACCTTATTCTCCTCTTTTGCGGAAGGAAAATCGCCTAAAAGGGCGCCCTGCACCTTGCTTTGGCCCACTTCATCGTCTATCGACGATGAACGATGAACATCGCACTGCAATCCCTCGACGAGAACGCCCCGGCCGAGAAATGCCTTGCCGAGCGGCTTGCCGCACTGTCGCATCCGGCCCGCCTCGACATCATCCGCCATCTCGCGGAGCGCGACGCCTGCTGCTGCAAGGATGTCGTCTGCCGCATGGACCTCGCCCAGTCGACGGTCTCGCAGCATCTGAAGGTGCTCGTCGCCGCCGGGCTCGTCCGCTACACGCCGCAGCGGCAGAGCTCGGTCTATCAGCTCGACCGTGAGGCGCTGGGGCGTCTCTCCGCCTCGCTCGCCTCGCTCGCCAGCGCCTGCGGCTGTTGCGGCATCCGGACCGCGGCCGAGACCCCGCGCGAGAGCTGAACGTGGCGCAAAGAACCGTCTCGGCCGATTCCGGCTCCGTCCTCCACACCCTGTGGAATCTGTGGCCCTATATATGGCCGGGCGACCGGCGCGACCTGAAGATGCGCGTCGTCTGGGCGAGCATGTTCCTGGTCGTCGCCAAGCTGATCCTCGTCCTCGTGCCCTATTTCTTCAAATGGGCGACCGACGCGCTGACCGGCGAGCTCGACCCGCCGCAATACATGCCGGCGCTGCTGCTCGGGCCGGTGCTGCTCGTCGTCGCCTACAATGCGGTGCGCATCGTCCAGCTCGGCCTCAACCAGCTCCGCGACGCGCTCTTCGCCCGCGTCGGCCAGCATGCGGTGCGCCAGCTCGCCTACAAGACCTTCGTCCACATGCACGAGTTGTCGCTGCGCTTCCATCTCGAGCGCCGTACCGGCGGCCTGTCGCGTGTCATCGAGCGCGGCGTCAAGGGCATCGAGACGATCGTCCGCTTCACCATCCTCAACACGGTGCCGACCGTGCTGGAATTCGCGCTGACGGCGCTGATCTTCTGGATCGCCTATGGCTGGGCCTATCTCGCCGTGATGGCCGTCACGGTGTGGCTCTATATGTGGTTCACCGTGAAGGCCTCCGACTGGCGCATCGCCATCCGCCGCGAGATGAACGACAGCGATACCGACGCCAACACCAAGGCGATCGATTCGCTGCTCAATTTCGAGACGGTGAAATATTTCGGCAATGAGCGCATGGAGGCGGAGCGCTTCGACCGTTCCATGGCGCGCTACGAGACGGCCGCTACGAAGACCTGGACCTCGCTCGGCTGGCTCAATTTCGGCCAGGGCCTGATCTTCGGCGTCGGCATGGCGATCATGATGGCGCTGTCGGCCTTCGAGGTGATGGGCGGCACCCACACGATCGGCGACTTCGTCTTCGTCAACGCGCTGCTGATGCAGCTTTCCATACCGCTCAACTTCATCGGCTCCATCTATCGCGAGATCCGCCAGGGCCTGACCGACATCGAGAACATGTTCGACCTGCTCGACGTGAAGCCCGAGGTCGTCGACCGGCCGGACGCGAGGCCGCTCGAGATCTGCGAAGGCGCGATCAGCTTCCGGGACGTCGCCTTCGCCTACGACCCGGCGCGGCCGATCCTCAAGGGCATCAGCTTCGACGTGCCGGCCGGCAGGACGGTGGCGATCGTCGGGCCCTCTGGCGCAGGCAAGTCGACCATTTCGCGGTTGCTCTTCCGCTTCTACGACATTGAGCGCGGCGCCATCCTCATCGACGGCCAGGACATTCGCGGCGTCACGCAGGAATCCCTGCGCGCGTCGATCGGCATGGTGCCGCAGGACACGGTGCTCTTCAACGACACGATCGCCTACAATATCCGCTATGGCCGCCCCGCCGCGAGCGAGGCGGAAATCCGTCAGGCCGCCGACCTCGCCCAGATCGGCGCCTTCATCGAGGCGCTGCCGGAAGGCTACGGCGCGATGGTCGGGGAGCGCGGGCTGAAGCTCTCGGGCGGCGAGAAGCAGCGCGTCGCGATCGCCCGCACCATCCTCAAGGCGCCGCCGATCCTCATCCTCG
>CAYYZC010000187.1:0-6237 GCA_964475605.1 uncultured Chelativorans sp. | reverse complement strand
TGCTCAACCGGCTCCGGCTGGAAGGCGAGAGGACGTCGGCCGACATCGTGCTCGGCCTCGACACCAACCTCATCCACGAGGCGGGGCAGACCGGACTGTTCGCGCCGCACGGCATCTCGCTGGAGCGGATCGACGTGCCCGGCGGCTGGGACGACGAGATCTTCGTCCCCTATGACTACGGCTATTTCGCCGTCATCTACGACACCGAAGCGATGGACGAGCCGCCGGCGAGCCTGCGCGAGCTGGTCGAGGGCGGCGGCGACGAGCCGATCGTCATCCAGGACCCGCGCACCTCCAGCCCCGGCCTCGGCCTGCTGCTGTGGGTCAAGTCGGTCTATGGCGAGGAAGCCGCGGCTGCCTGGGAGAAGCTCGGCGAGCGGGTGCTGACGGTGACGCCGGGCTGGAGCGAGGCCTATGGGCTCTTCACCGGCGGCGAGGCGCCGATGGTGCTCTCCTATACGACCTCGCCCGCCTATCACGTGATCGCCGAGCAGTCGGACCGCTACAAGGCGGCGTCGTTCGAGGAGGGTCACTACCTCCAGATCGAGGTCGCGGGCATGACGGTGAACGGTGCGGACAATCCGCTGTCGGCGCAGTTCCTCGAATTCATGACCGGTCCCGGCTTCCAGAACGCCATTCCCGAGACCAACTGGATGTTCCCGGCCGGCGAGATGTCGGAGCCGTTGGACCCGGTCTTCGGCGAGCTGGTCGAGCCCGCCGCGACGCTGCGCATTCCGTCCGAAGAGGTGGCCGCGAACCGCGACGCCTGGATCGGGGAATGGCTCGCCGCAATGAGCCGCTAGGCTTTCGATATGCGCGCTGTCGACGGCCGTGTCCTTGCGGGCGCCGCAGCGCTGGCGGCGATCGCCCTGCTGCTCGGCGGGGCGTTTGCCGGACTGCTCGCCGAGGGCGGGCGCGACCTCGCCGCCGCGCTCGGCGCAGTCGACGCCTATATGCTGCGCGTCGCGCGCTTCACGCTGTGGCAGGCGGCACTGTCGGCCGTGCTCTCGGTGGCTCCGGCGATCTTCGTCGCACGGGCGATCGCGCGGCATCCGGCCTTTCCGGGCCGCGGACTGATCCTGCGCCTCTTCGCCGTTCCGCTGGCGATCCCGTCGATCGTCGCCGCCCTCGGGGTGCTGGCGCTTTATGGGCGCAGCGGCTATTTCGCCGCACCGCTCACCGCGCTCGGCGGCACGCGCTGGCCCGGCATCTACGGGCTGGGCGGCATTCTCGTCGCGCATGTCTTCTTCAACCTGCCGCTCGCGACACGGCTCTTCGTCCATGCGCTGGAGACGATACCCGCCGACCAGCGGCGGCTTGCCGCCCAGCTCGGAATGGGGGCATGGCCGAGCTTCCGCTTCCTCGAATGGCCGGTGTTGCGGGCAGCGCTTCCGGGCGTCGCCGGGCTGGTCTTCATGCTCTGCGTGACCTCCTTCACGGTCGTCCTGATCCTCGGCGGCGGCCCGGGGGCGACGACGCTGGAGGTCGCGATCTACCAGTCGCTTCGCTTCGATTTCGACCCAGCCCGCGCCGTGGTGCTGACGGCGCTGCAGCTCGTTCTGGTGGTGGCGATGGTCGCAGTCCTGGCACGGCTCGGTGCCGACATGGCCGGCGATGTCGCCTTGCCGGTCGCCCACCGGCTGCGCGACACGACCTCGCGGCGCGAGCGGGTTGCAAATGCGATCGCAATCGTGGCGGCCTTCCTGTTCGTCGCCGGACCGATGGCCGCTGTGGTGCTGTCGGGGCTTTCGGCGGATCTGATGCGGCTTGCCGGCGAAGCGGAGGTTCACCGGGCGGTGGCGACGAGCCTGGTGCTCGCGCTGTTGGCGGCGCTCCTCTGCGTGCTGCTGTCGGCGGCGCTCGTCGCCGGACGCAGGCGCCTGGAGATGAAGCGCCGCGCCGGCCCGCCATCATTGCTCGAGCGGCTGATGGATACGGGAGCCGGCTTCGTGCTCGTGGTGCCGCCGATCGTCATCGGCGCCGGCTGGTTCGTGCTGCTTCGCCGCCAGGCCGACGTGCTGGCGCTGGCGCCGGTGATGGTGGTGACGGTCAATGCCGTCATGGCGATGCCCTTCGCGATCCGGGCGATCAGGCCCGCCCATGATGCGGCGAGCCATCGCCATGAGCGGCTCTGCGCCCAGCTCGGCATCACCGGGCTGGCGCGGATCAGGATCGTCGACTGGCCGGTGCTGCGCGGGCCGCTGCTGACCGCCTTCGCCTTCGCGATGGCCCTGTCGCTCGGCGATCTCGGCGTCATCGCGCTGTTCGGCAGCGAGCAGGTGCAGACGCTGCCCTATCTGCTGCTGGCGCGGATGGGCAGCTACCGCACGGCGGACGCCGCCGGACTGGCATTGCTGCTCGGGCTGGTCTGCCTGCTGCTGATGCTGGCGGCCGATCGCGGCGGGAGGACAGCGCGATGACGGACCAGGGAGCCTCGGTCCGGCTCGACGATGCAGCCTTCAGCTACGGCGAGACGGCGATGCGCTTCGACATCGAGGTCGAAGCCGGCGAGATCGTCGCCGTGATGGGGCCGAGCGGGTCGGGCAAGTCGACGCTGCTCAACCTGGTCGCCGGTTTCGAGGTGCCGCAGCAGGGCCGCGTCCTGATCGGCGGCGAAGACGTGACGAGGCTGGAGCCGGCCCGGCGCCCGGTGTCGATGATCTTCCAGGAGAACAATCTCTTCGCCCATCTCGACGTCTCCCGCAATGTCGGGCTCGGCCGCTCGCCGACCCTGCGGTTGAGCGGGTCAGACCGCGCGGACATCGCGGCGGCGCTGGAGCGGACGGGGCTCGCCGGCAAGGAAAGGCGGCTGCCGTCGGAGTTGTCGGGCGGCGAGAGGCAGCGCGTCGCGCTCGCCCGCGCGCTGGTGCGCCGGCGCCCGGTGCTGCTGCTCGACGAGGCCTTCGGCTCGCTCGGCCCGGCCCTGCGCCGCGAGATGATCGAGCTGGTGCGCCTGCTTCAGCGCGAGCGCGGCATGACCATCCTGATGGTGACGCACGATCCGGCCGATGCGCACGGCTTCGCCGACCGCATCGCCTTCGTTGAGGCGGGAACCATCGGCGCCGTCGGGCCGACGGCGGATTTCTTCTCGGCGGCCGCGCCGGAGCGCTTCCGGCGCTATGCCGGCCTGTAGAAGACGCCTCGAACCTGCCCTAGATGCCCGCATGCAGACACATTTTGGCGTCAAATCGTGTCTTGCTTGTCTGTCGCGGATGCCTCAATTGACGCTTTCGAGCGTTTCAGCCGAAGGCGGCGCCAACCGAACAGGGGTCAGGGACTGTCTAGAGCCCTTCAAGTCTCGCTTGAAATGGTCTGTCGAATCGGATCCGGGCGTACCGGCCTGACGGCGGTCGCGCTGTCGCTGACGCTTGCCTCCTGCCAGGTGCTGGAGAGCGCGACCGACGGCGACGCCTTCCAGCCCTCGGCCAATCCGGTCACCGTCGAGACGATGACGCGCAACGACCGGCTGGTTGCGGTCGCCCGCGAGCAGCATCCGCGCATCCTCGCCACCTATGGCGGCGAATATTCCGATCCGAAGCTGGAACGGATGGTGGCCAAGGTGGTGGGCCAGCTCACGCTCAACCCGGACTTCCCGGCCCAGACCTATCAGATCACCATCCTCAACTCGCCGAGCATCAACGCCTTCGCGCTGCCGGGCGGATATCTCTACGTCACCCGCGGACTTCTCGCGCTCGCCAATGATTCGGCCGAGCTTGCCGCCGTCATCGCCCACGAGATGGCCCATGTGACGGCCAATCACGGCATCCAGCGCCAGCAGAAGGAGGCGGCGGAGGTGCTTGCCGCCCAGGTCGTCGGCGAGGTGCTCGGCGGCGACCCGGCGGCTCGCGTCGCGCAGGTGCGCGGGCAGCTCCGCCTCGCCCAGTTCTCGCGCAACCAGGAGCTGGAGGCCGACGCGATCGGCATCCGCGCGATGGGGACCGCCGGCTTCGATCCCTATTCGGCGGCCCGCTTCCTGCAATCGATGGCGGCCTACGCCGAATTCCGCAGCGTCGACGCCGCCGACCAGAGCCTCGACTTCCTCGCCAGCCATCCTTCGGCGCCGCAGCGGATCGAGCTGGCGCTCGGCCACGCAAGGCAGTTCGGCGGAGCCGGCACGGGCACGCGCGACCGCGATTCCTATCTCGGCGGCGTCGACGGCATGCTGTTCGGGGATACGCCCGAAGAGGGCTATGTGCGCGGGCTCACCTTCCTGCATCCGGGTCTCGGCGTCGCCTTCTCGGTTCCCCAGGGCTTCGTCATCGACAACACCGCCACCGCGGTGACGGCGGCCGGGCCGGGCGACACCGCGATCCGCTTCGACGCCGTCGCGCTGAGCTCCAACGCCTCGCTTACCGACTATGTGCGCAGCGGCTGGGTGGCGGGGCTCGATCCGCGAAGCGTGCGCCGGCTGGTGATCAACGGCAACGAGGCCGTCAACGCCAAGGCGACGGCCGACCGGTGGCAGTTCGACGTCACCATCATCCGGGCCGCCGGGCAGGTCTACCGCATGCTGACCGCAGCGCCGCAGAGCAGCCGGGCGCTGGACGGCGTCGCCGGCGAGGTGACGCAGAGCTTCCGGGTGCTGACCGCAGCGGAGCGGGCGTCGCTCAAGCCGCTCGTCGTCCGCGTGGTCACGGTGCGGCCGGGCGACACGGTCGGCTCGCTGGCGGCGCGCATGAAGGGCGCCGACAGGAAGCTGGAAATGTTCCGTATCCTCAACGGGCTGACGCCCGGCGCCAGCCTTTCGGTCGGCAGCCGGGTCAAGATCGTCGACGAGCAGTAAGGGCCGGCCGCAAGTGCCCGGGCCTGCGGTTCAGGCCATGTGGGCGGCCATCTCCGGGTTCGACTTCAGCAATGCCGAGCGCAGCTTCTCCAGCGCCCGGTTCTCGATCTGGCGCACGCGTTCCTTGGAGATGCCGAGGCGTTCGCCCAGCGCCTCCAGCGTCGCGCCATTGTCCTGCAGCCGCCGTTCGCTGATGATGCGCAATTCGCGCGGGTTGAGCGTGTCGAGGGCCGAATGCAGCCATTGGTTCCGGCGTTCGACGTCGATCGCATCGCCGGCGACCTCGTCGGGCAGGGGATCGTCGCTGACGAGGAAGTCCATGCGGTCGGAACGACCGCCCTCGCCCGTCTCCGAGACCGGCGTGTTGAGCGAGGTGTCGGGGGCGGAGAGGCGTGCATCCATGGCGGCGACATCGGCAACGCGGACGCCGATGGCGTCGGCGACGCGGCGGTAGATCTCGAAATTGCTCGATGTCGGCCCGTCATGGGCGAGGCGGGCGCGCAGCCGGCGCAGATTGAAGAACAGCGCCTTCTGGGCCGAGCTGGTGCCGCCGCGCACGATCGACCAGTTGCGGAGGATGTAGTCCTGCATGGAGGCGCGTATCCACCAGGTGGCGTAGGTCGAGAAGCGGACCTCGCGCTCGGGCTCGAAACGGGCGGCGGCTTCGAGCAGGCCGACATGTCCTTCCTGGATCAGGTCGCTCATCGGCAGGCCGAAATAGCGGAACTTGCCGGCCATGGCGATGACGAGCCGCATATGGGCCATGGTGATCTGCTGGAGCGCGTCCTGGTCGCGCGATTCCTTCCAGCGGACGGCAAGCCGGCGCTCCTCGTCGCGTTGCAGATAGGGCGCTTTCATCGCCTGGCGGATAAGGGTCCTGCGTGCCGATTCGTCCATGACTGCTCCCTGTATCGCCGAGGCCGTGATTCATGAATCCGGGTCGAGATGGTGCGAGGCCATCCGTTCGGGCAGGAAAGCGGAAGCGCAGGAAATGTCCGTCATTCTCAGGCTCTCTCGCGACGATCTGACCGCACGGACGGACCGGCCGCGGCCATCCCGCGGATCCGTCTTGAATGCATAACCTCCTTGTCGCCGCTTGGTTCCGCCCTAAGGGAAGAGTCCGGCGGGCCGGTCCGTGCGGCGCGGCGGGGCGATCAGTGCCGGAAATGTCTCGTGCCGGTGAAGACCATGGCGATGTCGTGCGCGTCGGCTGCCGCGATGACCTCCTCGTCGCGCATCGAGCCGCCGGGCTGGATGACGGCCGTGGCGCCGGCCTCGACGGCGGAGAGCAGGCCGTCGGCGAAGGGGAAGAACGCGTCCGAGGCGACGACCGAGCCGCGCGTGAGCGGTTCCGTCAGGCCGGCAGCTTCCGCCGCGTCTTCGGCCTTGCGCGCCGCGATGCGGGCCGAATCGACCCGGCTCATCTGGCCGGCGCCGATGCCGACAGTGGCGCC
>CAYYZC010000186.1:0-6290 GCA_964475605.1 uncultured Chelativorans sp. | reverse complement strand
GTTGAGGGGGAGATGTCCGGCAGGACAGAGGTGGGTGCGAAGGAGCGCCGGCAATGGCCGCCAGTGTCAGGCGTAGCTTAGCTCTACGCCGGCTTCTTCAGCGCATGCCTCGTGGCATCGAGCGTCACCGGCTGGTCGGGTATGGTGATGGCGAAGACGGTCCGCCCGCCGCGGCTCTCGACCAGTTCGAGATTGCCGCCATGGGCGCGCACCAGTTCCTGCGCGATGGCGAGCCCGAGCCCGGTTCCGCCGCTGCGCGCGGCACCGCGGAAGGCGGCGAAGAGGTTCTCGCGCGCCTTCTTCGGCAGGCCGGGGCCGGTGTCCTCGATCAGGATGCGCGACACGCTCCCCGATCGCTCGGCGCTGACGGTGAGCCGCTTGACGACGTTGACGCCGTGGTCGGCCGCCATTGCCTGGATGGCGTTGCGGCACAGATTGGCGAGCACGCGGAAGAGCTGCTCGGCATCGGCGTCGACCTCGAAATCGGCCGGCACCTCGTTCAGGAACTCGATGCGCGAATCCGGATCGAGGCTGAGCAGCGATCGGACGTCGTCCACCAGCCGCTGCAGATGGATCAGGCGGCGCGAGGGCGGCGCCTCCTGCGTGCGGCCATAGGCGAGCACGCCCTCCGAATAGGCCACGGCGCGGTCGAGCGTGCGCAGGAGCCGCGGCAGGAAGCTCTGGACGGTGGCGTCCTTCACCGGGCGCAGCCGGTCCGACATGAGCTGCGCTGAGGCCAGCATGTTGCGCATGTCGTGATTGATCTTGGAGACGGCGAGGCCGAGATCGGCGAGATGCTTCTGCTCGTCGAGCATGCGCTGCAGCGAGCTCTGCATCTCCGCCAGCTCGCGCTCGGCGACCCCGATCTCGTCAGCCCGGCTGCTGGCCGCGATCACCTGCGTCGGGTCCTGGGGGGCTGCCGCGAAGCGCAGCATCGCCCGCGTCATGTTGCGGATCGGCCCGATCATGATGCGGTCGATCGCGTAGAAGACCAGCGCGGCGGTGATCAGCGAGATGATCAGCGACAGGATCGCGACGTTGCGGGCATAGACCAGCATCGCCGCGCGCAGCCCCTGGTCGGCGATGATGATCTCGAATTCCTTGTCGCTCTCGCCGACCTTGCCGAACACGCGCAGCACCCGGTCGCCGCCGAACAGCATCACGCCCGTCGCCTCGCGGATCGAGGACCAGATGCCGGCGCTGGCGAGGTCGACATGCCGGTCGACCTGCGGCGGCACCTCGGAGACGACGAGCATCTGCGACACGCCCTCGTCGCGCACCGCGACGGCCTTGGCGCCGAGCGCCATCAGCACGTCGTTCTGCAGGTCGCGCGAGAGCTCGCTGCCGGTGTCCTGCATCAGCACGACGCCGACGGTCGCCGCCGTGCTCAGCCGCTCTTCGAGCCAGCGCAGGCGGAAATTGGCGATCGACGGAACGAAGATCAGCACTTCGGCCAGCATCACGAACAGGATGGTCAGGAGGACGAGCTTGGTCGAGAGGCCGCGTGCGAGCGGCACACGGCCTGTCACCGCCGCCTTGTCCGTTTCGGCCGTCCGCTGGTCCAAAGGCTCCTCGTGTCGCTCGGGCGCCCGCGGGGAGGCGCCATCGCCGCCCGTCTCATCGTCGAAGCAGGATCTTGCCCGAAATCCGAATCCCGCATTTCCAGATCATGCCCTACCCGAACAGGCGCAGGAACCGAATCAGCCGGCGCACGCTCGGCTTGCGGGCAGCGCCGCCAAGATAGGCCAGCGAGGCGCGTTTGCCAATTTCGCCGAGCGTCGGATAGGGCGCGACATAGCCCATCATGTCGCGGACCCGCATCCTCTTCGACAGGGCGAGCGACCACAGGCCGATCAGCTCGCCCGCGCCGGCGCCGACGATGGTCGCGCCGAGGATGCGGCCCTTGCGGTCGGCGACGATCTTGATCAGCCCCTCCGTCTCGCGCTCCGCCTGCGCGCGATCGTTCTCGGCGAACGGCCAGCGCAGCACGCTGATCCGCCGATGCGCCTTGCGCGCCTGCGCCTCGTCCATGCCGACATGCGCCAGTTCGGGATCGGTATAGGTCACCCGGGGGATGATGCCTCTGTCCTCGCGGGCCCGAAGCCGGAACAGGATGGCGCGCAGCACCAGCCCGGCATGGTATCCGGCGACATGGGTGAACTGCATTCCGCCGGCGACGACGTCGCCGATCGCATGGATGCGGCGGTTCTTCGTGCGCAGCCGGCCGTCCACCTCGATGCCCTTCGGGGAGAAGGCGACGCCGGCCTCCCGCAGGCCGAGATCCTCGACATTGGCGCGCCGCCCGGCCGCGATCAGCAGATGGCTGCCGTCTATATGGTGCTCGCCATTCGCCGCCCGGACCGTGACGCGGATGCCGCTGCGGCCGCGCCGTGCGACGCCGGTCACCTCGGTCTGCTCACGGATGTCGATGCCTTCGCGCCGCAGGCGCTCGAGCAGCAGGGCGGCAGGCTCGGGATCGTCCCTGCCCATCGCGCGGTCGGCCTCGATGACCGTGACCGCGCTTCCGAGCCGGCGGTGCGCCTGGGCCAGTTCCATGCCGACCGGCCCGCCGCCGACGACGACCAGATGCGACGGACGGCGCTTGAGCCCGAACACCGTTTCGTTGGTGAGGTAGTCGATATCGGCGAGGCCGGGGATCGGCGGGACCGCCGGCGACGATCCCGTCGCCACGACGAAGCGCCGCGCCCTGATCTCGTGGTCGCCGGCGACGACGGTGCGCCTGTTCTTGAAGCGCCCCTGCGCCTCGATCACCTGCACGCCGAGCGCGGTGAAGCGCTCGACCGAATCGTTCGGCGCGATGGCGTCGATCACGCCGCCGACATGCGCGTTCACCTTGCGGAAGTCGACCTTGGGCTCCACCGGCTCGATGCCGAAGCGGCCCGCCGCGCGCATCATATGGGCGTGTCTTCCGGCGGCCAGCAGCGCCTTGGACGGCACGCAGCCATAGTTCAGGCAATCGCCGCCCATGCGGCCCCTCTCGATGAGGACGACGCTGACGCCGAAGGCGGCCGCGCCGGCCGCGACCGACAGGCCGGCCGAGCCGGCGCCGATCACGCAGATGTCGGGTCTGAGCACTGTCGCCATTGCCGGCCTTGATTGACGGGTTCGACGGGTTGGAAAAACGTCAGGAACGGTGGCTTTGGCGCGTTCTTACGACGGCGGCCATCAATGCCACAAGGGCAAGCGCGGCAAAGCCGATCGTGATCTGTGGGGTCACCAGGTCGGCGAGCGTCACCTGACGGCCCGCCGCGTCGGCTGCGACGATCACGCTGTCGATGCCTTGGCCGAGATAGGAATAGGCGACCGCGCCCGGCACGATGCCGAGGAAGGTTGCGCCGACATAGGTGCGGACCGGCACGTTGAAGAGGGCAGGGGCGATGTTGACCAGCACGAAGGGGAAGACCGGAGCGAGACGCAGGGCGAGCAGATAGGCGAAGGCGTTGTTCTCGAAGCCGCACGCAAGTGCGGCGGCACGGCTGCTGCCCACCTTCCGGTGGAGGAAGTCGCCGAAGGCCGAGCGGGCGACGACGAAGAGGGCGGTCGCGCCGAGCGTGGCGGCGAAGATCACCAGCATCGATCCCGCCAGCCAGCCGAACAGGAAGCCGCCGAAGATGGTGAGGATCGATGCGGCCGGGAAGGCGAACGCGACCGCGAGCGCATAGAGCGCGAAGAAGACACCCGGCGCCAGCACCGGATGGCTCTCGACCAGCGCCATCAGGCCTTCGCGGCTTTCGACCAGGAAATCGAGGCTCAGATAGCGGTGCAGCCCGAACGCATAGCCCAGCGTGAGCCCGAGCAGGATCAGTGCCGCCGGCAGGAACCGTCCGGGGCTCGGCGCGCCGGGTCGCCGCTCGATCGTCCGTTCGAGATACATGGTCGCGCGCTTGGGGGGCATGGTCTCCGCTTTGCCGTTGCGTCTTTCGGCCAGAGATACTTAGCACCGGCCGCTTGCAAGCGTCTCGCGCCGATCTCACCAAGTGTTGAGACATCGGAAGCAAATGCCCCTGTGCCTCCCGATGCGCAAAACCTACTTCCAATTGACACCTCACCGATGCGACCCTATAAGCCGGCCACGTTCGGATCCGCGGTTCCGGCGCAACTTGTCTGCGCTTGGATCGGGCCGTCGACGCTCCTGCTCATCAGAGTCAGATCCAAGAAGGGCCGCACTCCGCGGTAGTCAAACAAATGAAGCGCACCTATCAACCCTCCAAGCTCGTTCGCAAGCGCCGCCACGGCTTTCGCGCCCGCATGGCGACCAAGGGTGGCCGCCGCGTCGTCGCGGCACGCCGGGCCCGCGGCCGTAAGAACCTGTCCGCCTGAGGGCAGGTTCGGGCAGGCCGGTGACCATCGGAAAGAGGTCGGCCGGGCCGACGCGTCTCAAGAAGCGCGCAGAGTTCCTGGCCGTGCAGCGCGGCGAGAAGCGCCGCGGGCCGCTTTTCCTGGTCGAGGTCCGCGCGCGCGGCGACGATGGGCCGCCGCGTCTCGGCATCACGGTCACGCGCAAGGTCGGCAATGCCGTGGTGCGCAATCGGATTCGTCGCCGGCTGAGGGAAGCCGTGCGTGTCCATGCCGCGGATGACATGGCCGCCGGCAACGACTATGTGATCGTCGGGCGGCGCGACGTGCTCGACGCGCCCTTCGATACGCTTAAGGGAGAGCTCTCCCGGCGCTTCCACGCCAGGCGGTAAGGAAATCTCATGGACAACAGCCGTAACTTCTTCATTACGATCGCGATTTCCGTGGTGATCCTCACCTTGTGGCAGGTGTTCTACATGAACCCGCGCATCGAGGGGCAGCGCGAGGCGGCGCGCATCGAGGCCGAGCAGCGCCAGCAGGAAGAGGCCGCGGCACAGCCCGGCGGGCAGGGGACGGCCGTGGGGACGGCTCCCGGCGAGGCGGCTCCCAACGTGCCCGGAGCAGGCGAGGGCGCAGCCGCCGTGCAGTCGCGCGAGGAAGCGCTCGCCTCCGCAAGCCGCGTGCCGATCGACACGCCGCGCATCACCGGCTCGATCAATCTGCAGCAGGGCGGGCGGATCGACGATCTGCGCCTCGACGACTATCACGTCACCGTGGAGCGCGACTCTCCGCTCATCGAATTGCTCAGCCCCGCGAGCCTGGAGAACGGCTATTTCGCCGAGATCGGCTTCACCGGCACCGGCGCCGGCGACCTGCCGGGGCCAGACACCGTCTGGACCGCCGAAGAAGGCGCCAGGCTGACCGCCGACACGCCGGTCACACTGACCTATGAGAACGATGCCGGCCTCGTCTTCCGGCGCACCATCTCGGTCGACCGGAACTATATGTTCACCGTCACCGACAGCATCGCCAATCAGGGCGACGAGGCGGTCACGCTGTCGAACTACGGCCGCGTCGCCCGGTTCGGGGAGCCGCAGACGCAGGGCTACTACATTCTCCATGAAGGCCTGATCGGCGTCACCGGCGAGGAGGGCCTGCAGGAGATCGACTATTCGGAGCTGGCCGAGGAAGGCCGCATCGTGCCCGGCAAGTCGAGCGACGGCTGGCTCGGCATCACCGACAAATACTGGGCCGTCGCGCTGGTCCCGGCCGGAGGGCTTCAGTTCCAGCCGAACTACCTCCACCAGGCCGGCCAGCGCCCGAGCTATCAGGCCGACTTCCTCACCGATCCGATCACGGTCGCTCCCGGCGCCAGCGCGACGGTGGAGAACCTCATCTTCGCCGGTGCCAAGGAGACGGCGAAGATCGATACCTATGAGGAGAGCCTCGGCATCCGCAATTTCGACCTGCTGATCGACTGGGGCTGGTTCTATTTCATCACCAAGCCGATGTTCTACCTGATGGACTATCTGTTCAGGCTGCTCGGCAATTTCGGCCTCGCCATCCTGGCCACCACGGTCGTCGTCAAGGCCATCTTCTTCCCGCTCGCCAACAAATCCTACAAGTCGATGGCGAACATGAAGCGCATGCAGCCGAAGATGCTGGAGATCCGCGAGAAATACGCGGACGACCGCATGAAGCAGCAGCAGGCGATGATGGAGCTCTACAAGTCGGAGAAGATCAATCCGCTCGCCGGCTGCTGGCCGATCCTGATCCAGATCCCCGTCTTCTTCGCGCTCTACAAGGTGCTCTACGTCACCATCGAGATGCGCCATGCGCCCTTCTTCGGCTGGATCCAGGACCTTTCGGCCCCCGATCCGACCTCGATCTTCAACCTCTTCGGCCTGCTGCCCTATGACCTGCCGAGCTTCCTGATGATCGGTGTGTGGCCGCTGATCATGGGCGTCACCATG
>CAYYZC010000185.1:0-6354 GCA_964475605.1 uncultured Chelativorans sp. | reverse complement strand
CCTCGACAGTCGGAGACGGCTGTGGCCGGTTCTCCTGCTGGCGGCCGCCAACTTCATCCCGTTCCTGATCCTGCCGGTGCTGGTCCTGCTTGCCCGGGATATCCGGCGGCGCGGATAGTCCGGGCCTGCCCACCTGACCAACCTTCCAAGAGCCGCCCCCGGGCGGCCTTTTCATTGAGGGTTCCATGAGCTACTTCGCGCAGGACCTGTCCGTCGTGGTCGACGGGCAGACGCTCTCGCTCGACCTGACGACGGGTGACCCGCTCGCCCGGGCCGTGCTGATCAGCCTCTTCACCTGGCGCCGGGCCAAGCCCGACGACGCGCTGCCGGCGGACAGCAAGCAGGGCTGGTGGGGCGACACCTTTCCTGGTGTCGACGGCGACCGGATCGGCTCCCGGCTGTGGCTGCTCAGCCGGGAGAAGCTGACGCAGGCCACCATCAACCGGGCGCGTGAGTACGCGCAGGAAGCCCTGGCCTGGCTGGTCGAGGACGGCGTGGCCACCCGCATCCAGGTGGAGGTGGAGCGCCGCGGCATCCTCGGCCTGTCCCTGATCTGCCGGATTTATCGGAGCGACGGCCGGCCGGTGGACCTGCGCTTTGACGATGCATGGAAGGCAATCACCAATGGCTGATACCGGCTTCTCCCGGCCGACGCTGGCCGAGTTGATCGAGCAGGTGCGCTCGGACCTGCTGGCCCGGCTGAGGGCAGACGAGGCGCTGCGCCGCTCCGACCTAGAGGTGCGGTCCCGCGTCCAGGCCGCGGCCCTGCACACGGTCTATGGCTATCTCGACTATCTGGCCCGCCAGCTCCTGCCCGACACCGCCGACAGCGACTACCTGGACCGGCACGCCTCCTGGTGGGGCGTCCAGCGCAAGGCGGCCTCGGCGGCCTCGGGCACGGTCACCCTGACGGCGGTGGACGGCGTGGTAATCCCGGCTGGCACCGTGCTCCAGCGGGCGGGGCGGGGGGATTATCAGACCACGGCGGAGACAACGGCGGTGGGTGGGGCGATCACGGTGCCGGTCGAGGCGACCTTCACCGGGGCAGCCGGCAACCTCACTGCGGGCGCGCTGCTGACGCTGGTGAGCCCGATCGTGGGGGCGCAGTCAACAGCGGTGGCGGTGTCGATCACCGGTGGCGCCGACACCGAGGCGGACGAGGATCTGCGGGCCAGGATCCGGGAGCGTATCCGCCTGCCGCCCCATGGCGGTGCCAAACATGACTACATCACTTGGGCACTGGAGTTGCCCGGCGTCACGCGCGCCTGGGCGTACCCGTCCCATCTCGGCTTGGGAACGGTGGGTGTGACCTTCGTCCTGGACGGCCGCGAGGACATCATCCCGACCTCGGAGGAAGTGGAGGCGGTCCAGGCCTACATCGACGCGCGCCGGCCGGTGACGGCGGACGTGACGGTGTTCGCCCCGGCGACCGATCTGCTGGACCTTTCCATCCGGCTCACGCCGGACACGACCGCCGCGCGGTTGGCGGTCGAAGCCGAGTTGCGCGACTTCCTGGGCCGCGAGGCGGAGCCAGGCGGCACGATCTACCTGTCGCGGCTGCGCGAGGCGATCAGCTCCGCCGACGGCGAGTACCGCCATGACCTGATCTCGCCCGCGGCCGATGTCGTGTTGGCGACCGGGCATATCGCGATCCTCGGCACGATCACGTGGGGGGGCTGATGCTGGCGACGACCGATGACTACTACGCCCTGCTCCTGGGGCTGCGGCCGACCGGCCCGGCATGGCCGGCCGATGATGACCAGCTCCGAGCCATCGCCGATGGGCTGGCGCGCGCCCATAACCGGGCGCTGGGGCTTGCCGAAGAATCTGACCCCCGCACGACCTCGGAGATGCTGGCGGACTGGGAACGCAACGCCGGCCTGCCCGACGAGTGCACCGGCCTGGCCGAGACGCTGGAGGGCCGGCGGCTGCGGCTGGTGCAGCAACTCACGGCGCGGGGCGGGCAGTCGCCGGCCTATTTCATCGGCCTGGCCGAGACGCTCGGAATTCCAGGCGCGACGGTGACCGAGTTCCGGCCTCTCACCTGCGACAGCGCCTGCGACGACAGCCTCGATTCCGATCCATGGTGCCACGTATGGCGCCTCGACGTGGCGATCGAGCCCATCGTCACGGAGTTCATGGCCGGCTCCGCCTGCACCGCCCCGCTGCGGTCCTGGGGCGATCGAGGGCTCGAATGCGTGATCCGCCGACTTCGGCCGGCGCACACCCACGTCCTTTTTGGCTACACCGGAGTCCCCACATGAGACGCATCGACACGGCCACCAAGGCCACCGACCTCTTCGGCCCGGGCAAGCACGGATTCAAGGATGGTGATCCCGGAGTCGGCGATTTGCCGACGACGCTGAACGCCGCGTGGTTCAACAGCACCCAGGAGGAGATCTGCAACGTCGTCGAGGGCGCCGGCCTGACCATCGATCCGGAGTCGCATACGCAGCTCCTCGCGGCGATCCGGGCGTTGCTGCGCGAGGTGGTGCCGCCAGGGTCGATCGTCGAATGGCCGGGCGCTGCCGCGCCAGCGGGGTGGCTCCTCTGCCAGGGCCAGATTCTGCTGATTGCCGAGCACGCCGATCTCGCCGCGGTGCTCGGCACGAAATATGGCGGCGACGGCTTGACCACCTTCGGCGTGCCCGATTATCGCGACCGCGTGCCGATGGGCACCAGCCCGACGCGTCCCCTCGGCTCCACGGGCGGCGCCGCTGCCGCAGAGACCAGCCCCGGCGGCTCGCACAATCACGGTGGCACGACCGGCGGGACGGCGCTGACGGTGGGGCAGATTCCGCCGCACGCCCACTACGTCACCGACCCCAACGTCGCCAATACGAACGGGTTCGATCCGCCAACCAATCCGAACGCGGCGCTCCTCCGCCAGAACGCTGGGTCGATGAGTTCGTCGGATTATGCCCTGCAATACAGCAGCGGGGCCGCCAATACCGGCCTCAGCTCGTCGGCGGGCGGCGGAGCGACGCACGACCATACGATCTCGGCGGCCGGCGATCACACGCACGAGGTCGAGATCGAGCCGCCGCACATCACGACGCATTTCATTATCAAGGTCTGACCCAGATGCAGCGCATAGACACCGACAGCAAGGCCGAGAACCTTCATGGCCCGGGCAAGCACGGGTTCAGGGGTGGCGATCCGGTGAGCGGATGGCCGTCGACTCGCCTGTCCCCCGACTGGTGCAATGCCGTCCAGGAGGAGATCTGCAACGTCGTCGAGGGCGCCGGCCTGGCCCTCGATCCGGCCTCGACCACACAACTCCTCGCGGCGATTCAAAAATATGCGGTGGTCGGCGCCGACGCCGTCGCGAGCGTCAAGAGCTACGGCGCCGTCGGCGACGGGGAGACCGACGATACGGAGGCTTTCCGGAAGGCGATCGACAGTGGCGCGCCGCGTCTGCGGTTTCCGGCCGGCACGTTCCTGGTGTCATCCTTGGTCCCTGTCTCGGACCAGACCTGGGAAGGCGACGGCCAGGGGCGTACGATCCTGACCTGGGAGCAGGCCGATGGCGACGCCACCCGAAGCATGATCAAGTCGGATGGCGATCTGTCCAATTGGACGATCCGGGACATGACGCTGCGCGGCAATCGCGCCTATCAGACGACGCCGAGCCCGGACGGCCAGGGCCTCGCCGCGATCCATCTGCGCGGCGGCAGCAACGAGAACATCACGATCGAGGGCGTTACGATCGAGGAATTCGGCGACACAGCCGGGGAGGGCGGTGGCGCGGTCATGATCGGCGCAACCGCCGGTACAGGCCAGACGCTCCGCGACATCTTTATTAGGAACAATATATTCGCGAACATCTCGAACGTTCCCGGCGTGTACATCTCCGCGGGCACGGCCGGCGTCCATGACACCATGGAGAACATCCATGTCGCCGGAAACACCTTCAGCGCGGGCGCCGAGGAAACCGACCAGAATTGCGTCTACATATTGGGCAATTCGTCCCTGCGCGGCCGCAACGTCCATGTCGATGGAAATGCCTTCAATGTTTCCGAAAGCCTGGATTGCTGCGTCGAACTGAACTGGTGCGACGGCTGGACGGTCAACGACAACATCGTGACCCTCTCCGGGGACGCCGAGGCTGACGGCATCTTGATCCGGTCCGGCTGCCGCTCCGGCGCGATCGGCGGCAATGCCTTCCGCAACAACGGCACCCGCGGCACCAGCAACGCGGCCATCACGCTCGTCCGGTTCAATGCGGGCGAATTGATCGAGAACGTCACCATCGCCGGCAATGACATTTACGGCTGGTTGAATCGCGGTATCAGCGCCGATGCCGGCAGCCGCAACGTCACGATTACCGCGAACGGGATTTCCGGCACTGCGACGACGCGCGTTTCCGAGGCTCTGCGCGTCGTTAACGCAGAGAATGTCAAGATCATCGGCAACCGGGTCGAGCGCGCGAGGTACGGCGCGATCATCGACGCCAGCACGACGGGCAGCACGGCGCGCGTCACCTTCGACGGGAACGATTTCGACGACTGCGGCAACGGGTCCACTTCCATCATCGCGACCGGGAACGTCGGCCGCGACGTGACCGGCGTCAAGATCCGCCGCAACACGGTGACCAATCCGGTTTCGGGCACGGCGAATTTCGTCACTCCCGCCTTCGCCGCCGCGACGGGGAACCGCGTCGAGAGCAACGACATCCCGTCCACGATGAATCCGGTCAACGCCTCGTTTGCGAGCAAGGTCGAGGCGATCGTGAAGCCGGCTCCCAAGACGGGGACGCTGCTCGCCGGCATTCAGTATTCGTTCAGCCAAGGGAGCATCTCCATGGCCGATGGCCAGGGCTTCACCATCGGCGCCAATCTGGACGGGTCGTCTCCCGCTTGCGCTCTCGGTGATTTCGTCTTCGCGAGTTGCGGCGCGGATCTCCAGGGAGTGACCGTGACGCCCTACGTGTCCGAAGCCAACAAGATCAGGATCCGCGTCCAGAACGAGACCGGCGCCAGCGTCGATGTAGCGGCGGCGACATGGTACGTCGTGGTGGTCAGGAGGGCGTGATTGATGCGCGTCGCGCTCGCTTTGATTCTGTGGGCGCTGGTCGGTTGCACCACGTCCATTCCGCGGAGCACGCCCATACCCGGGGGCCAGCGCGTCACTCCACCCCCGGGGTGGATCGTCTATTGCGCCGAACACCCGGAGGATACGGGATGCCCGAACCCTCCTTGAGCCTGGACATGCCCAAGTGGCTGCAGCTCCAGGCCGTTCAGGACGAGGTGAATGCCGGCACCCGTTACCGGGCGGACCCGGACCTGTACGGCCGGGCGGACTACTGGGCGATTGCCGCCGGCGTCGGCGACTGCGAGGACTACGCCCTTGCCAAGCTGCGGCGCCTCGTCGAGCTGGGCTGGCCGCGCGAGGCGCTCCGGATCGCAACCTGCTGGACGGATTCGCGGCCGGACAGCTTCCACGCCGTGCTGACCGTCGACACCGACAAGGGGACGTACGTCCTCGACAACCGGTATCCGCGGGTCGAGCCGTGGTCGGCGTTGCCGTACCGCTGGCACGCCCGGGAGGTCCCAGGCGCCGCCACATGGGAGAGTATCGGAGGCAGCAGCGAAGCGATCGATCCGCAGGCGGGCTGGCCCGGCTGATCCCTCCCACCCTCGTCCATCCGGCCGCTCGTAGCGGCCTTTTTCATGCCCGCGCGCCGGGCTCCCGGAGACATCCATTGCCCCCTGACATCCCCCTCAACGGCGCGACCACGCAGCAGTCCGTGACAGCGCTCTACCCCTTCCACCCCCTCGTCCAGGGGTTGGCGATCGGCGGCGTGCTGCTTCTCATCGGCTGGTTCGGCAGGCTCAGGCTGGGCCGGCCGCGCACGGTCACCCTGTACAGCCCTGGCACTGGAGCTTCCGGGCAGATCTACAACGTGACAGGGAGCAGTGACTTGTCCGCTACGACCGAAAGCCTGGGCGAGACGGGCGTCACGATACTGAACGATGCCGCGACGACGGCGGGCGATACCTACCGCGCCCATGCGGTCGCGCAGGCGCAGCTCTAAGGAGGGGGCATGGAGATCAGTTACAAACTGCTGCGGAACGGGATGGTCAGGCGCCTGCCGGACAATGCCGATATTCCAGCGGCCCCGGGAAACGGTGACTGGCAGGCGTACCAGGAATGGTTGGCTGAGGGGAATACTCCCGAGCCCGCCGAGGATCTGCCCGCACCAGTCGCCATTACGCCGCTCCAAGCCCGCAAGGCGTTGAGGGTGGCTGGGCTGAAGGACGCTGCGGATGCTCATATCGCCACGCTGTCCGAAGAGGGTAAGCGGTGTTCTGTCCTCACCTTCCGTGGCGATGATCAGTCAGGAAGGATAGC
>CAYYZC010000184.1:0-6402 GCA_964475605.1 uncultured Chelativorans sp. | reverse complement strand
TGCGCCACGGCGAAGATCGCCGTTGCCGAGGGTGCTTCGCTGAAGGAAGATGTCCGTGCCGCAGTGCTCGAGAAGTTCGCCGGCAAGGGGCTGATCGCTTTCCGGGACTCCTCCTACGACACGGCGGCATCGAACTATGAGGCGATCCGGGGCCATTCGGATCACGGCATCGATGCCGATGCGGCCGCCCGCGAGGCGGTGCGGACCGCCGAGGAGTTCTATGCCGGGATCTTCGGTATGCCGGGAGACCAGGCGTCGATCGATGCCGCCGCAGCCAAGGTGCCGCAGGGCCTGTGCGATGCGCTCGCCATCGCGCTCAAGGCGATCGACGATGCCGGCGTTTCCGATGCGACGCTGGCGACCGATCTGAAGGACAGGATTTCGGCCGACATGATCGCGCTGCGCGTCGTCAACCCAGCGATCACCGGAGCCGTTGCGCCGCGTCCCGGCGAGGCGCCGATCGACAACACGACGCGGAACAACCTGATCGAGTTCTCCAAGTTCGCCCAGAACATCGCCAACGGCATTGCGATGGGAACCAAGGAACCGCTCCATCCCGCCGCCGCCGACGAACTCAGGAGCCGCGGCACCGAAGCCAACCTGCAGGCGACCTACAAGGCCTTCGTCGCCGCGGTGGTGGCCCGCGCCGATCCGGGGACGGTCGATGCCGCGGTGACGTCCGGCACCCAAATGAAGAGCGATTTCGACGCCGAGCAGCTAAGCAGGGGCGCGTGACGGGCGACGGGTCGCCACAAACCCGTCCGCCTGCGCGGCCGCGGCATCGTCGCGCAATCGCATGAGCAGAATTGATTCCACTCGGATGGGCGATGCACTAGATTGTGCCGGCAAGACCGCGCCGGCCCAATCCGCATCACGGACCATTGGCAATGATGACCCGCCTTCGAAACTATTTTCTCACCGGGTTCATCGTCACGGCGCCGCTCGCCATCACCGCCTATCTGGCCTGGTCCTTCGTCCGTCTGGTCGATTCCTGGGTCAAGCCCTACATCCCGCTGCGCTACAATCCCGACAACTACCTGCCCTTCGCGGTGCCCGGCTTCGGCCTCATCGTCGCGCTCGTCCTGATCACCCTGGTCGGCTTCCTCACCGCCAGCTTCATCGGCCGCACCATCGTCCAGTTCGGGGAGAACCTGCTCGGCCGCATGCCGCTGGTGCGCAACGTCTATAGCGGGCTGAAGCAGATATTCGAGACCGTGCTCGCCAACCGCACCGAGCTCTTCACCAAGGTCGGCCTCGTGGAGTGGCCGCGCCGCGGCACCTGGTCGATCGTGCTGATCCCCAAGCAGCAGCCCTCGGAACTCAACGAGGTGCTGGAGGGGCGCGAAGGCGAGACCATGGCGGTGTTCCGCCCGATCTCGCCCAACATCACCACCGGCTACATCATGTATGTGGCGGCGAAGGACGTGATTCCCCTCAGCATGACCGTCGAGGAAGCCGCACGCTTCCTGGTCTCGGCCGGCCTGGTCACGCCGGAGCGCAACATGCCCGGATCCGTCGCGGCCGCCGAGATCGATGAGGAGGAGGAGGCGCGCCGCTCAACCGGCACGTAGGAGCCGCACCGCATCGTCGCGCCCGAACAGATAGAGCAGGACGCGCAATGCCTTCCCGCGCTCGCCTGCGAGCTCGGGGTCGCGCGAGAGCAGCAGCCGCGCGTCGTCGCGGGCGGTTTCGAGCAGGTCCTGATGCGCCTCGAGCCGCACCACACTGAAGCCGGGGCTGCCCGACTGCCGCGTGCCGAGCAGGTCGCCTTCGCCGCGCAATCGCAAATCCTCCTCGGCGATCCGGAATCCGTCCTCGGTTTCCCGCATCACCGACAGCCTCGCGCGTGCCACCTCGCCCAGCGGCTCCTTGTAGAGCAGCACGCAGCTCGATGGCCTGTCGCCGCGTCCGACGCGGCCGCGGAGCTGGTGGAGCTGGGCCAGCCCGAAGCGCTCCGCATGCTCGATGACGATGATCGTGGCATCCGGCACGTCGACGCCGACCTCGACCACCGTCGTGCCGACCAGCAGCCGCGTCTCGCCGTCGCGGAAGGCGCGCATCGCCTCGTCCTTCCGGGCGGCCGCCATGCGGCCATGGATGAGTCCGACCCGGGTCCCGAAGACGGGCTGGAGCGAGGCGAAGCGGTCTTCCGCCGACATCAGCCTGATCTCTTCCGATTCCTCGACCAGCGGGCAGATCCAGTAGACCTTCTGGCCCTCGGCGATTGCCGCCTGCAGCCGCTCGACGAGGCTGTCGAGCCGTTCCAGCGGCAGGGTGACCGTGCTGATCGGCCGACGCCCGGCCGGCTTCTCGGTGAGACGCGACACCTCCATGTCGCCGAAGGCGGCCAGCACCAGCGTGCGCGGGATCGGCGTCGCCGTCATCACCAGCATGTCGGGCGCCTCGCCCTTGACGCCGATCGCCAGCCGCTGGTGGACGCCGAAGCGATGCTGCTCGTCGACGATTGCCAAGCCCAGCCGGTCGAAGACGACGCTCTGCTGGAACAGCGCATGGGTGCCGATGACGATGTCGACCTCGCCGCCGGCGATCGCCGCCAGCGCCGCCTTGCGCTCCTTGCCCTTGTCGCTGCCGGTCAGCACAGCCGTGCGCAGCCCGGCCGCCTCGGCCAGCGGGGCGATGGTGGCGAAGTGCTGGCGCGCCAGGATCTCCGTCGGCGCCATCAGGGCCGACTGGACCCCGGCCTCCGCCGCGCGCGCCATCGCCATCAGCGCGACGACGGTCTTGCCCGAGCCGACATCGCCCTGGAGCAGGCGCAGCATGCGGTCGGGCCTGGCGAGGTCGGCCTCGATCTCGGCCACCGCCTGCTCCTGAGACTTCGTCAGCCGGTAGGGCAGGGCTTCGCGGACCTTGCCGGCGAGCCGTCCGTCCCCGATGAGCGGCCGCCCGGCGAGGCGCCGCGTGCGCGCTCGCACCAGGCCGAGCGCGAGCTGGCCCGCCAGCAATTCGTCATAGGCGAGGCGCCGCCAGGCGGAAGACGCAGGATCGATATCGTTGCGGTCGCGTGGATCATGGAGCCTGTCGAGGCTTTGCCGCAGGCCGGTGAAGCCGAGGCGGCGCATCAGCTCCGCATCCTGCCATTCCGGCAGGTCGGGCAGGCGGGAAAGCGCCTGGGCGATGATCCGCCGCAGCACTTTCGGCGACAGGCCCGCCGTCAGCGGATAGACGGTCTCCAGCGCCGGCAGTTCCTCTTCATTTGCGAGCGGCACGACATGGTCGGGATGGACCATCGAGGCCCGGCCGTTGAACCAGTCGACACGACCCGAGACCAGCACCTCCTCGCCCTCGGGCAGCAGCCTGGCGAGCCATTCCGGCCTGGCATGGAAGAAGGTCAGGGCGATCTCGCCGGTCTCGTCATGGGCGAAGATGCGGTAGGGCACATTGCCCCTGCCGCGCGGCGCCGGCTGGTGGCGGTCGACCCGGAGCGAAAGCGTCACGATCTCGCCGGGCGCCGCGCCCGTGATGCCCGGCCGGCGGCTCCGGTCGATGAGCCCGTGCGGCAACACGAAGACGAGGTCGCCGACCCGCAGGCTGCGACCGGTCGTATCCGCGGGCACGATGCGCTCCAGCAGGGACTCCAGCTTCGGGCCGACGCCGTCGAGCGTGGTGGCGGGAGCAAAGAGCGGGTCGAGGATGGTCGGACGCATGGCGCGAACGTAGAATGTTCGGCAGCCGGGAGCAAAGGCTGACAAGCGGGGCGGCAAGCGCTATATGCCCGCCTTCATCCTTGCATCACTCAAAGCGGAAAGAATGACAGGCTCCGATCACGATCCGGATCAGCGTCGGCGCAGGGCGCGCTTCCGCGCCTGGCATCGCGGCTTGCGCGAGCTCGACCTCTTGATGGGCGGCTTCGCCGATTCCCATATCGACGGTCTCGGCGAGGCCGATCTGGCGGCTTTCGAGGCGCTGCTGCGCGAGCCCGATTCCGACGTCCTCAAATGGATCACCGGCGAGGCCGAGGTGCCTTCGGTCCACGATACGCCGCTGTTTGCCAGGCTGATCGCCAGCCGCAGTCGTAATATCGATTTGCCATGACGATGCTCTTTCGCACGCGGTTCTGCCCATGACCCTGATCCCCGGACTCGACCTTCCCGCGAGCAGCTCGGGCGCGACCGTCATCGACGGCGTGCCCGACGGCTACGAGGCGTTTGCGCTGGCGGGGCTCGCCTCGTCCCTTGCGCAAGGTCCGCTGGTCTTCGTCGCCCGCGACGGGCATCGCCTGCCGGCGATCGCCGAGACGCTGCGCTTCGCTGCGCCCGGCCTGCCCGTGCTGGAGCTGCCGGCCTGGGACTGCCTGCCCTATGACCGCGTCTCGCCCGGCAGCGATGCCGCCGCGCGCCGGCTCGACGCGATGGCCGCGATGTCGTCGCTCGCCGGCAGGCCGCATCCGGCGATCGTGCTGGTGAGTGCCAATGCTCTGCTCCAGCGCATGCCGCCGGCCGAGATCATCGCATCGCGATCGATACTGGCCCGGCCGGGCAACCGGGTCGACATGGACGACCTGCTCGCGCAGCTTGCCGCGGCCGGCTTCGAGCGCGTGCCGACGGTGCGCGACATGGGCGAGTTCGCCGTGCGCGGCGGCATCGTCGACCTGCTGCCGCCGGGCGGCGAGCCGCTGCGGCTCGATTTCTTCGGCGATACGCTGGAATCGATCCGCGTCTTCGACGCCGCGACCCAGCGCACCACCGGCCAGCGCACGGAGCTGCGCATCCAGCCGATGAGCGAGGTGGAGCTGTCGCCCGACGCGATCAGCCGCTTCCGCCGCAACTATATCGAGCTCTTCGGCGCCCCCGGCCGCGACGACGCGCTCTATGCCGCGATCAGCGCGGGACGGCGCTTCGCCGGCATGGAGCACTGGCTGCCGCTCTTCTACGAAGGGCTGGAGACGGTGTTCGACTATCTGCCCGGCGTGCCGGTCGTGCTCGATCATCTGGCAGGCGAGGCGCTGGCCGAACGCCATGCGCTGATCCTCGACCATTACGAGGCGCGCAGGAAGGCCGGCGAAGCCGGGTTCGGCGATACCGCGCCCTACAAGCCGGTCGAGCCCGGTCGGCTCTATTTGACGCCCGAGGAGGTCGCCGCGCGGCTTTCGGGGCACAGCCGCTTCGAGTTCACGCCCTTCGATGCGCCGGCCGGGGGCGGGCGCACCATCATCCATGCGGGGGCGCGTCCCGGACGCAGCTTCGCCGAGGAGCGCGCCGATCCGAACGCCAATGTGTTCGAGCATGCCGTGAAGCATGTCGCCGGGCGCCGCGCCGAGGGCCGGCGCGTCGCGGTCGCGGCGTGGACGGAAGGCTCGCTCGACCGGCTCGGCCAGATCCTCGGCGAGCACGGGCTGGAGAAGCTCGGCCGCGTCTCGTCGCTGGACGAGATGGCGAAGCTTGCCCCGAACCAGGTCGCCATGGCGATCCTGCCGCTCGAGGCCGGTTTCGAGACAGCCGGAATGACGGTCGTTGCCGAGCAGGACATACTCGGCGACCGGCTGGTGCGGCGGCGTCGGCGCAAGAAGGCGTCCGATTTCATCTCCGAGGTCGCCTCGCTGGCGCCCGGCGACATCGTCGTCCATGCCGACCACGGCATCGGGCGTTTCTCGGGGCTGAAGACGATCGAGGCGGCGGGCGCGCCGCATGATTGCCTGGAGATCCGCTATGCCGGCGACGACCGGCTGTTCCTGCCGGTGGAGAACATAGAGCTCCTGTCGCGCTACGGCTCCGATGCCGCCGACGTGATGCTCGACAAGCTCGGCGGCGTCGCCTGGCAGTCGCGCAAGGCGAAGCTGAAGCGCAAACTGCGGGAGATGGCCGGCGCGCTGATCCGGCTCGCCGCCGAGCGGCAGACGCGGGCCGCACCCGCGCTCAGCCCGCCGGACGGCGTCTACGGCGAGTTTGCCGCCCGCTTCCCCTATGACGAGACCGACGACCAGCAGAACGCCATCGACGTGGTGCTCGACGATCTCTCGGCCGGCCGTCCGATGGACCGGCTGATCTGCGGCGATGTCGGCTTCGGCAAGACGGAAGTGGCGCTGCGCGCCGCCTTCGCCGCGGCCATGGAAGGTTTCCAGGTCGCCGTCGTGGTGCCGACGACGCTTCTCGCCCGCCAGCATTTAAAGACTTTCCGCGACCGTTTTGCCGGCCTGCCGATCCGTGTCCGGCAGGCCTCGCGCCTGGTCGGCTCCAAGGAGCTGGCGGAGACCAAGAAGGGTGTCGCCGACGGCACAGTCGACATCGTCGTCGGCACCCATGCGCTGCTCGGCGCCTCGATCAGCTTCAGGAATCTCGGCCTGCTGATCATCGACGAGGAGCAGCATTTCGGCGTCAAGCACAAGGAGCGGCTGAAGGAGCTGAAGAGCGACGTCCATGTGCTGACGCTGTCGGCGACGCCGAT
>CAYYZC010000183.1:0-6444 GCA_964475605.1 uncultured Chelativorans sp. | reverse complement strand
CGACCTGACCAAGGGCCGCATCACCTACCGCTTCAAATAGCGGCGATCCGCGCGATCCGCGCCCGACAAGGTTCCCGATGAGCGTATTCCAGAAGCTTGTGCTTGCCTCCGGCTCGCCGCGACGCATCGAGCTTCTGCAGCAGGCGGGCATCGAGCCCGATCGGGTCTTCCCGGCCGATGTCGACGAGACGCCGCAACGCGCCGAGCATCCCCGCTCGCTTGCCAAGCGGCTGTCGCGCATGAAGGCGGAGCGCGCCCTGGCAAGGCTCGAGGCGGAGGGCGACGGCGACGCGATGATTCTCGCCGCCGACACGGTGGTGGCGGTCGGGCGCCGCATCCTGCCCAAGGCCGAGCTCGCCGACGAGGCGTTGAACTGCCTCAAGCTCCTCTCCGGCCGCTCCCACCGTGTCTATACCGGGCTCTGCCTGATCACGCCGGGCGGCAAGGTGCGCCAGAAGCTGGTCGAGACGCGGGTGCGTTTCAAGCGCCTCTCGCGCGAGGAGCTGGAAAGCTATCTCGCCTCGGGCGAATGGCGCGGCAAGGCGGGCGGCTATGCCATCCAGGGGTTGGCAGGCACGTTCGTCGTCAAGCTCGTCGGCTCCTACAGCAACGTCGTCGGCCTGCCGCTCTACGAGACGGTGTCGCTGCTGACTTCCGACGGCTACAAGGTCCATTTCAAATGGCTGTCCGGCACGGCAGCCTGAAGATGCCATGATCGAGAAACCTGAATCGAAGGTGACGCCGCTGCGCCCAAGGCGACCCTGCCCGGAATGCGGCAAGCCCTCCGACCGCGCCCATTATCCGTTCTGTTCGACGCGCTGCAGGGAGGTCGACCTCAACCGCTGGCTCTCCGGATCCTATGTGATCCCGGCCTCCGAAGAGGAGACGGGCGGAGACGACAGGGAGGAGTAGGGCATATCGCCCCGTTCGCCCGTCGGCCGCGGCTCGTGTCTTTCCGGAGCTTTCCCGCCCTCTCCGTCCCGGGCTTTGCCTTCGCCGCGGCGATCCGCCCTGCCGCCGCACTTGCGCGGCCACGACCGCTTGGCTAGAGCATCACACCCGACAGAAACCAGCGAAAGCCCGCAATGCCGCTTTATCGAAACCGCGCCCGCGTGATCTATTTCGTCCATATCCCCAAGGCGGGCGGCAGCACGGTCGAGGAGCTCCTGCGCAAGGCGGGCGCGAAGCAGGCGCTGAAATATCATTCCCGGCTCAACTATGCGCGCTGCACGCCGCAGCACATGCATGCCGACATCTTCCATTTCTACGTTCCGAAGGGTTTCTACGACTACGCCTTCACCGTGGTGCGCAACCCGTTCGACCGCATCGCCAGCGAGTATAAATGGCGTACCCGTCTTTCCGAGAACCCGCTGCCCGAGTTCAACCAGTGGCTCCACGCGACGATCGGCGAATTCACCGAAAAGCCCTACATCTACGACAACCATATCCGCCCGCAATGGGAGTTCGTCGAGAGCCATGTCGAGATCTTCAAGCTGGAGGACGGGCTCGACAAGCCGCTGCAGGCGGCCTTCGCCAGGCTGAAGCTGCCCTGGGACGAGATCGAGATCCATCAGGCCAAGAAGTCGTCGGACGAGGCGATCCGCGCCACGCCGCAGTCGATCGAGCTGATCAGGGATTTCTACGCCAAGGATTTCAAGGATTTCGGCTACGATCCCGGGAAGGTGCCGGAAGGTTCGGCATTGAAGCGCAGATGACTCCGCGGCAGAATGGATCGGGGCCGGCTGTGATGTCGCATGAAGTTGACCGGAAACCGGCTCCCACTTTTCGGGATCATGCTCTCGGTGGGGGGAACTGATGGCGATCATCCGCGAAGCATTGCGCGCAGTCGCGCGCCGCGCGAAGCCCCTCGAGGCGAGGCTGCGCCGCTCCGATCTGCTGCTGCCCGTCTCCGACATGGCGCGGCGGCTCTACCGCCTGTATCTCGTCACCGAATCCATGACGGCGGCCGAACGGGCCTATTGCGAGGGCTTCAACGAGATCCCGATCGAGCCGGGGCTGGTGCTGCTCGAATCCTACTGGGGCCGCAAGGTCGCCTGCGGGCCCTATGCGATCTTCCGGGCGCTGGAACGGCGGGCGGATGCCGACCGCTTCTCCTATGTCTGGTGCAAGGACGAGAATATCGACATCCCCGAGGACGTCGCCCGCCATCCGCGGGTGAGCTTCGTCAGCCATAGAAGCGTCGATTATTCGCTGGCGCTGCTGCGCGCCCGGTTCCTGGTCAGCAACTCGACCTTCCCTCCCTATTTCGTCCGCAGGGAGGGGCAGGCATATCTCAACACCTGGCACGGCGTGCCGATCAAGCATATGGGCCGCGACGCCGACCCGACGCTGCTGGCGGCATCCAACGTCCAGCGCAACTTCATCCACGCCACCCATCTGCTCTTCGGCGGCGACCATATGTGGCGCAGCCTGGTGAAGCCCTACGGCATGACGGCGATGATCGGCGACCGGCTGCACGCGATCGGCACGCCGCGGGTCGATCTCATCCTCAACGCCGACCGGGCCGAGGTGCGGCGGCGGCTGGGCGTCGGCGACGACGTGAAGGTCGTGCTCTTCGCGCCGACATGGCGCGGCCGCATGCGCGAGATCGAGACCGACATCTCGCGCCAGGTCGAGGCGATCAAGCGGCTGAACGCATCGCTCGGCAGCGGCTACAAGGTGCTGCTCTCCGTCCATCAGCTCATCCGCGAGCGCATGGTCCGGCTCGGCCGGTCGATCGACGTCGTGCCCAAGGACATCGACATCAACGAGCTGATGGCCGGCGTCGACGTGCTGGTCAGCGACTATTCGAGCATCATGGTCGACTTCCTGCCGCTCGACCGGCCGATCGTCTCCTATGCCTTCGACAAGGCGGAGTATGAGGCGACACGCGGCCTCTATCTGCGCATCGAGGATTTGCCGGTGGCGCTTGCCACCGATCTCGACGGGCTCATCGCGGCGGTGCGGGCGGAGCGCCTGCCCTCGAGCTTCCCGACCTTCGAGCCGACCCGCGAGCTGCTGCTTGCGGGCGAGGACGGTGCGGCGAGCGACCGGGCGGCAGCGCTGATCGCCGACGCGGCCCCCGCCGTAGACCCGGCGCCTCCCGTGCGGCGGAAGAAGCGCATCCTGATCTATGGTGGCGGTTTCCTGCCCAACGGCATCACCGCCTCGCTGCTCAACCTGCTCGACAATATCGACTATGACGGCAACGACGTCTTCCTGGTCGTCGACTCGACCACGATCGACAACGACCCGCTGCGGAGCGAGCGCTATGGCCGGGTCAATCCGCGCTGCCAGGTGATCTGGCGCAACGGCAAGCTGATGCTGTCGGCCGAGGAGGCCGCCGCCTTCAGACTGCTTCGCGACATGGACGAATGCGGCGCGCGCGAGATCGCGATCGTCAAAAGCGCCTTTGCGCGCGAAGCGCGGCGCACCTTCGGGGATGAAGAGTTCGACGTCGCGATCGACTTCAGCGGCTATTCCCCGTTCTGGGCCACGGTGATCGCCGCAGCAAATGCACGCAAATGCGTGATCTACCAGCACAATCACCTCTGGGCCGAGGCCAACAACCCGCATCCGGATCGCGACCAGACGCAGCTCAAGGGCGTCTTCCGCTGCTACCGCTTCTACGACACGATCGTCTCCGTCTCCGCCGAGACGATGCGGGTCAACCAGAACCATCTCCAGGATTACTACGGCGAGGCGCATGCGGCGACGGTGCGCAATCCGATCGCCATCGCCGATCTCGTCGCGAAGTCGAAGCAGGAACCCCAGCTCGGCGATGCGGAGCGGGCGAAGCTGGAACGCTATCCCGACGCGGTCCGCTTCATCAGCCTCGGACGCTTCTCGCCGGAGAAGAACCACGCCCGGCTGCTGCGCGCCTTCGCCGCCGTTCTGCAGGAGAAGGTCGACGCGGTGCTGATGATCGTCGGCGACGGGCCGCTGCGCGAAGCGACGGAAAAGCTCGCCGGCAAGCTCGACATCGCACACCGCGTCGTCTTCACCGGCCGGCTGACCAACCCGTTCCCTCTTCTCAAGTCGAGCGACTGCCTGGTGCTTTCCTCCGACTATGAAGGCCAGCCGATGACCATCCTCGAGGCGCTGGCGCTCGGCGTGCCCTGCATCGGCACCGACATCCCGGGCAATCGATCGCTGCTCGGGCACGGCTACGGGACGCTGGTCGACGCCGATGCCGAATCGCTTGCGCTGGGCATGATCGACTTCGTCCGCGAGCGGGAGCCGGGCCTTCCCTTCGACCCGCATGCCTATCAGGACGAGGTGATGGCCGAGTTCGCGGAGATCGTCTGCGCGCCGCTTCCGACGCCGCGACAGCCATGGGACCTCAAGCCGCCGCCGGACGAGACATCCGACGTGCCCGCCGATAGCGACAAAGCACCTTCCACGGAGACCGCCGGCGAACGGCTCGCGGCAGGCTGAGCGGTCGGCCGGCTTCGCCTATACGCGCGAGACGGCGAGTTCGGCGACCTGCTTCAGATCGTCCTCATACCGGCTGCGAAGCCGCTGTCTGATTTCGTCGCCAAGCAGCGTGGGCCGCCCGAATCTCCTCGAATCCAGCCTCGCTTCGAGCTCGCGGTTGATCAGCTTCGTCGCGAGGAGACGCTGCTTGTCGCTGGTGACCACGTCGCGCAGGATCTCGTTGATCGTCAGTTCGAGGTCGAGCGCGACGGTCGACGAGGAGGCGTTGCTGACGTCGCCCTCGACCCCGAACGGCACCTTGCCGCCGGCCGGCTCTTTCGGGTTCTCGATGCCCAATCGCGCGAAGAACCAGTCGTAGAAGCCTTCCATGTCCGAACGGTACTGCTCGAAGGACCAGACCAGCACGTTCTCCTTGCCGAAGGTCGCGACGAGGTTGCGGACGATCGGCACCCAGTCGAAACGGATCTTTCCGACGCCCTGCGCATACTCGGCGAAGGTGTCGGTCCTGCCGACCCGCACCAGATATTTGTAGCCCGACTCGATGAAATCGTCATAGGCGCGGATCGACAGGCCGACCCGGTGGTCGGTGCCCTTCAGCCTTTCCCTGATGAAATCCGCCACCACGGCATGGCCGGGATAGATGCCCCTGCTGCGGATCACGTTCATCTCGCCGAGATGCCCTTCATAGGACAGCAGCCTGTTGCCCTCGCCCGGCGCGATCCGTTCGCGATAGATCGTCGCCAGCGCCTCGGCGACCTCGCCGAGCTTTTCCGCAGCGGAGGGATCCTTGCCCTTCGCCTGCCGGGCGGCCAGGCGGCGGAAGCGGCCGTTCAGGGCGAGCAGGTCGGGGATGTCCTGGAGCTTTTCATAGGTCCAGCCGGACTGGGCGAGGAAGTCGCGGTTCCGGGCCAGCGCGGCCTGGAAATGGGTCGAGCCGGTGCGGTGCGATGCGAGATGGAGAAAGAGCGTCATTCTGCCGTCCTGACCGGGCGCGCATGCCGGAACCGGATCGCTCGGTTCGCGCTTGGTTATTGGCGCCGCCCGGGCTTGTCAACGCGAAGCGGCGGGCGCGACGGCCCGCCACGGCGGCATTTCGACCGAGGCCCGAAGGGCTTCAGGAGAGGCCCTCGATATGCCCCTGCTCGTTGAGGAAGATCTTCTCGGAGGACGGCGCCTTGGGCAGGCCGGGCATGGTCATGATCTCGCCGCAGATCGCGACGACGAAACCGGCGCCGGCGGCAAGCCGCACCTCGCGCACCGGCACGACATGGCCGACCGGCGCGCCGCGCAGGTTCGGATCGGTCGAGAACGAATATTGCGTCTTCGCCATGCAGACCGGGAGGTTGCCGTAGCCCTGCGCCTCCCACTGGTGGAGCTGGTCGCGCACCGACTTGTCGGCGATCGCCTCGGAGCCGCGATAGATGCGCTTGACGATGGTGTCGATCTTGTCGAACAGCTTCATCTCGTCGGGATAGAGCGGCGCGAACTGCGCGGTGCCGCCTTCGGCCAGCTCGACGACCTTGTGCGCCAGCTCCTCGATGCCGGCCGAACCATGCGCCCAATGCTTGCACAGGATCGCCTCGGCGCCCTGCCCCGCCGCATAGTCCTTCATCGCCTGTATCTCGGCTTCCGTATCGGTGACGAAATGGTTCATGGCGACGACGACCGGCACACCGAACTGCTTCACGTTCTCGATATGGCGGCCGAGATTGGCGCAGCCCTTCTTCACCGCCTCGACGTTCTCCTTGCCGAGGTCTTCCTTCTTGACGCCGCCATTCATCTTCATGGCGCGCACGGTGGCAACGATGACGGCCGCTGCCGGCTTGAGGCCTGCCTTGCGGCATTTGATGTCGAAGAACTTTTCGGCGCCGAGGTCGGCGCCGAAGCCGGCCTCCGTGACCACATAGTCGGCAAGCTTCAGCGCCGTCGCGGTGGCGGACACCGAGTTGCAGCCATGCGCGATGTTGGCGAAGGGGCCGCCGTGCATGAACGCGGGCGTGCCTTCCA
>CAYYZC010000182.1:1209-6444 GCA_964475605.1 uncultured Chelativorans sp. | reverse complement strand
GAGCTGTTCATCGGCGTCGGACGCGGAGAACTTCTCCCTTACGCGTCGTACTACCTCACCGGCTTCCTCAACGAACGGCCGCTCGCCCGCCTGCGCGGGGACATGATCCGCCTGGGGCTTGAGCGCGCCGAAGGCCATTTCGACCCCGAGGATCATCTCGGCACCTTGTGCGAGATCATGAGCGGCTTCGCCGGCAATCGCTTCATCGTACCGGATGGCGAGGAGCAGAATTTCTTCGAGCGCCACGTCGCATCGTGGGCCGGGCGCTTCTTCGCCGATCTGGAAAAGGCGAAAAGCGCCAGATTCTACCGCACGGTCGGCACGCTCGGGCGGCTTTTCGTCGACATCGAAACCGAAGCCTTCGCCATGGAGACGCGGCGAAGCGCGTAGGCGCATGCCCTAGGATTGAAAACCTTGGGGTTGAAAATCCCGCAAGAAGAGGAGGAAGGAAGATGCAGGACAAGCGACAATCGGCACTAAGCCGGCGCAACTTCCTCCAGGTTTTCGGCGGTGTCTCCACCACCACCGTCGCGGCCGCCGCATTCGTTCCGACCGAGGCGCAGGCCTATGACCCCGGCGACGAGGAGACGCGGTCCCGTTACCAGGAGACGGATCACGTCAAGGCCTTCTACCGCGTGAACGGTTACCCCGAGAAAAAGTGAGGTCGCCATGCTGACGAAGCGCAAGAGTGGACAGGCAAACCGCGCAAGACTGCAGACCCTCGTCGGGGACGCGGCATCGGCTCCCGTGGACCGGCGAACATTCCTTCGCCGCTCCGGCCTTGCCGTCGGCGGGATAACAGCGCTGGGAGCGTTCCAGCTCGGAACCGTCAGGAAGGCCGCAGCGATCAGTCCGCCGCAACCGGGCGTGCCGATCGAGCTGAAAAAGAGCATCTGCACCCATTGCTCGGTCGGATGCACGGTGACGGCCGAGGTCCAGAACGGTGTCTGGACCGGCCAGGAGCCCTCCTGGGACAGTCCGTTCAACCGCGGCTCGCACTGCGCCAAGGGCGCCAGCGTTCGCGAGCTCGTGCACAGCGACCGCCGGCTGAAATATCCCATGAAGCTCGTCGCAGGACAGTGGGAGCGCATCTCCTGGGACGAGGCGATCAACGGCATCGGCGACAAGCTTCTCGAAATTCGCGAGAAGTCCGGTCCGGAATCCGTCTACTGGATGGGATCGGCAAAGTTCTCCAACGAAGGCACGTATCTCTTCCGCAAGCTCGCCGCCCTGTGGGGAACGAACAATCAGGATCATCAGGCGCGTATCTGCCATTCGACGACGGTTGCCGGCGTAGCCAACACGTGGGGCTACGGTGCGATGACCAATTCGTACAACGACATCCGCAACTCCAAGACGATGCTCGTTCTGGGTGGAAATCCGGCCGAGGCGCATCCGGTCGCGATGCAGCACCTGCTCGAAGGCAAGGAGCTGAACAACGGAAACCTGATCGTCATGGATCCGCGCTTCACCCGCACGGCCGCGCACGCCACGGAATATGCGCGGTTCAGGTCCGGCACCGACATCGCCCTGATCTGGGGCATGCTCTGGCACATCTTCGAGAATGGCTGGGAGGACAAGGAATTCATCGCCCAGCGCGTCTACGGGATGGATGAGGTCCGCAAGGAGGTCGCGAAATACACCCCCGACGAGGTGGAAACGATCACCGGCGTCCCCGGCGACCAGCTCAAGCGCATCGCCGAGATGTTCGCGACCCAGAAGCCGGCGACGATCATCTGGTGCATGGGCCAGACGCACCACACGGTCGGGACGGCCAACACGCGGGCGAGCTGCATCCTGTGCCTGGCGACCGGCAATGTCGGAAAACCGGGCACCGGCGCGAACATCTTCCGCGGTCATGACAACGTGCAGGGCGCGACGGATATCGGGCTCGATGTGGTCACCCTGCCCTTCTATTACGGGCTGACGGAAGGCGCCTGGAAGCACTGGGCTCGGGTCTGGGAGATCGCTTACGACGATCTGGTCGGCCAGTTCGCCTCCAAGGAGCTGATGGAGACGCCCGGCGTTCCGTTGACGCGATGGTTCGATTCGGTTTCGCTGCCGAAGGAAGACGTCGAGCAGCCCGACCTCATGCGCGCGATGTTCGTCCAGGGCCATGCCAGCAACAGCATCGCCCGCATACCGGAATCGGTGAAGGGGCTCGCCGGCCTCGAACTGCTCGTCGTGGCCGATCCCCACCCGACGACCTGGGCTTCGCTCGCGGTACAGGCGGGACGCCAGGACGATACCTATCTCCTGCCGGTCTGCACGCAGTTCGAGACCTCAGGGTCGCGCGTCGCCTCCAACCGCGCGTTGCAGTGGGGCGAACAGATCGTCCCGCCGAGCTTTGAGCAGAAGGACGATTACCAGGTCCTCTACCTGCTCTCGCAGAAGCTCGGCCTCGCCGACTGGATGTTCAAGAACATCGCGGTGGAAGGCGACCGGCCGGTGCCTGAGGACGTGCTGCGCGAGATGAACCGCGGCAGCTGGTCGACGGGCTATTGCGGCCAGTCGCCCGAGCGGCTCAAGGCGCACATGCGCAACCAGCACAAGTTCGACCTGATCACCCTGCGCGCGCCGAAGGACGATCCGGAAGTCGGCGGCGACTATTACGGCCTGCCCTGGCCGTGCTGGGGCAAGCCCGAGGTTCGCCATCCCGGAACCTCCAACCTCTACAGCACCGGCCTGCATGTCATGGACGGCGGGAGCCCGTTCCGCGCACGCTTCGGCGTCGAACGGAACGGCGAAACGCTTCTTGCCGAGGGTTCCTACACGGAAGGTTCCGAGCTCACCGACGGCTATCCGGAATTCACCATGGCCGTGCTCCAGAAGCTCGGCTGGGACCAGGACCTGACGCCGGAAGAACTCGGCGTCATCCAGGCGATCGGCGACGACATGGGCGACATCGGCAAGGTGTCGTGGTCGACCGACCTGTCGGGCGGCATCCAGCGCGTCGCGCTCAGCCATGGCTGTCATCCCTACGGAAACGGAAAGGCAAGGGCGCTCGCCTGGAACCTTCCCGATCCGGTGCCGATCCACCGCGAGCCGATCTATACGCCCAAGGTGGACCTTGTCGCGAAATATCCGACCTATCCGGACGCCCAGCAGTTCCGCCTGCCGAACATCGGCTTCAGCGTGCAGAAGGCTGCGGTGGACAACGGCATCGCCAATTCCTTCCCGATCATCCTGACGACCGGTCGCCTGGTCGAATATGAAGGCGGCGGCGAAGAAACCCGATCGAACCGGTGGCTGGCCGAACTGCAGCAGGACATGTTCGTCGAGATCAACCCTGCCGACGCGACCGAGCGCGGCATCAACGACGGCGCCTGGGTCTGGGTCAGCGGAGCGGAGAACGAATCGAGGGCGAAGGTAAAGGCGCTGGTGACCGAGCGTGTCGGCAAGGGCGTCGCGTTCATGCCCTTCCACTTCGGCGGCTGGTTCCAAGGCGAGGACCTGCGCGCCAACTACCCGGAGGGGACCGATCCCTACGTGCTCGGCGAAAGCGCCAACAGCATCACGACCTATGGCTACGACCCGGTGACCGGCATGCAGGAGCCGAAGGTCACGCTTTGCCAGATCGCGGCGGCTTGAGAGGGAGGAACGAGCAATGGCCAGGATGAAGTTCCTTTGTGACGCCGACCGCTGCATCGAGTGCAACGCCTGCGTCACCGCCTGCAAGAACGAGCACGACGTGCCGTGGGGCATCAACCGGCGCCGCGTCGTCACCATCAATGACGGCAAGCCCGGCGAACGCTCAGTCTCCATGGCCTGCATGCATTGCACCGATGCGCCCTGCGCGGCGGTGTGTCCGGTCGATTGCTTCTATACGACCGCCGACGCCGTGGTGCTGCATTCGAAGGATCTGTGCATTGGCTGCGGCTACTGCTTCTACGCCTGTCCGTTCGGCGCCCCGCAATATCCGCGCGTCGCCAATTTCGGCTCGCGCGGCAAGATGGACAAATGCACCTTCTGCGCGGCCGGGCCGGAGGAAGATTCGACCGAGGTCGAATATGCGAAATACGGCGCCAACCGCCTGGCGGAAGGCAAGCTGCCGCTCTGCGCCGAAATGTGCTCCACCAAGTCGCTGCTCGCCGGAGACGGCGAGATCATCGCGGCGATCTACAAGGAGCGGGTGACACAGCGCGGCTACGGCTCAGGCGCCTGGGGCTGGCAGACAGCCTATCGGGAGACGATCGAAGTCTAGGACCAATCCGGCAACCAGGCAGCGGGCGCCGGTCGGGCCCCGCGACGAAACAAGCCCAGGAGGATGAAGCAAATGCGAATCTGGAGCCTTGGTCGACTGATTTCGCCGGCTGTCGCAGCGTTCATTCTGACGATCGGCCTGCTTGTCGTTCCGTCGACGGCGCAGGACGGCACGTCGGGAAGCAACCCCACCGCCCAGGCGGTGAGCGAGCAGCAACTCCTCGATGAGCTCAACAAGGTCCAGGGCCGGGTCAGCATACCGGACCACAAGGCCGCGACCCTGCAGCAGCCGCAAGGTCGCGACTATCAAGGTTTCCATGAAGGCGCGCTTCCGTGGATCGGCGCCATCGTCATCATCGGCATGCTGCTCCTGGTTGCCCTCTTCTACTTCATCAGGGGGCGGATTCGTACGCTGGCAGGTGAATCGGGCGTCAGGATCCTCCGGTTCAACGCGCTGGAGCGCCTGGCGCACTGGACGACCGCTACGGCCTTCATCGTCCTGGCAATCACCGGTCTGAACTTCATCTTCGGCAAGCGCCTGCTGATGCCGCTGATCGGACCCGAGGCATTCTCGACCTGGTCCATCTGGGCGAAATACGCGCATGATTTCGTGGCCTGGGCGTTCATGCTCGGCGTGCTCGTCATGCTCGTCCTGTGGATCTGGGACAATCTCCCGGATCGTTACGACGCGAACTGGCTGAAGGTTGCCGGCGGCTTCTTCGACCGGTCGAACAGGACGCATCCGCCGGCAGGGCGCTTCAACACCGGGCAGAAGCTCATTTTCTGGGCGGTCGTCCTGGGCGGGGTCTCGTTGTCCGTCTCCGGCGTCTTCCTGCTGTTCCCGTTCTTCTTTACCGATGTCAACGGCATGCAGGCGGCCCAGTATGTTCACGCGACCGTCGGCGTCGTCATGATCGCGGTCATCATCGCCCACATCTATATCGGCACGCTCGGCATGGAAGGTGCCTATGACGCGATGGGCTCCGGCACGGTGGACCTGAACTGGGCCAAGGAGCACCACAGCGCGTGGGT
>CAYYZC010000182.1:0-1109 GCA_964475605.1 uncultured Chelativorans sp. | reverse complement strand
CGCGACCGGCTTCGCATCTTCGGAAAGATCAGGAAGACGTCTCCTCGTCGCTGTTGTCCGCAACACTCCCGCCAGCTTCACCCGACCAGTTCTGCCCGACGAGATTGTGGCCCGGATCACCCACCCTCAAACTGTCGGTGCTGTAGGCCTGCCACGCCGGTTGCTGCTGCTGTGCGTTCAGGAAAAAAGCACCGGCGCCGATCGCGATTGCGACCGCAACGGCGATCCCCGTCAAGATCATGCCCATTTCCACCTACTCCTTCCCGTTGCCTTTCGGAGGCCGGTCGCCAACGGACCTGCCACCGGAACATTTTCCCGTTGTGGCCGGCGCCTATTCGTCGTCAACCGGATCGCCGGCTTCGGACGGCTCGGCCGCCGCGCCCGACGTCCGGTGATACTGAAGATCGAGCGCAGCCAGAGCCATCAGCGGCGGCGGCATGTCGACGCCGGCGACTCGCATTTCGCGGGCTCTCTTCTGGCATTGCGCGATGTCGTTTGCAGAAGCGAGCCGTTCGGCAGCTTCGACCGTCAGCACCGACTCCTTCGGCGTGCTGGTCACGTCGGCCGGCGGCACCGGTGCGGCCCTGCTTTCCTTCTGCGGGGCATTCGTCGCTGATCCGCTCGCGGCATTGTCCTTGTCCGATTGGGGAGCGTCGGTGGCCACGCCATCCTGTCCGGTGATCTCCTGCGCCGAGCCGCTCTCTTCGTCTGCCTGCGCAGGATCGGCATCGGTCGTGCCCTGCTCGGCGGCACTGTCCTGGCTTGGCGCATTCTGCTCGGCCGACGCCGATTGCTGGGCCTGGGGCTCTGCCGGCTTCGCCGCGCCAGCCGGTGCGGCCGCCTCCGGCGGAGAAGCCTTCATGAAGGCGAGCACCTCCTGACAGAGATTGGCCGGACCGCCCTGCGGAGCCGCCGCGGCCTGATCGGTCTGCCCGTCGACCGAGGGAGCAGCGGATTGCGGCGACGTGTCGGTCTGTGCCCAGGAAGTCGAGGCCGAGAGCACGAACATTCCAGCGAGGATGATACTTCTCATCGTTAGCGCCTTCCCTGTCATTCAGAAGCCGGTCGCCCTCCTGCGTAACGTGCAGGATCATCGCACGCCTTGCAAG
>CAYYZC010000181.1:3863-6445 GCA_964475605.1 uncultured Chelativorans sp. | reverse complement strand
AGGCCGTGCGCCGCTCCCGCAAGCTGGCGCGCAAGCTCGCCCAGCGCGAAGGGCTGCTGCCCAAGGCGAAGCGGAAGACGCCGCAGCGGCGCGCTGCCTGAATACAGGCGATAGGCAATCGGCAGTAGGCAGTCGGAAAGATCGAAATCCTGAAGCAGAGCACCGCCTGCTTCCCGACTGCCGACTGCCTTGCTTTACCGCCTCTTTTCCACCGCATCCCAGAACAGCGCCGCGATGTCGGCGCCACCGAAGCGCTTCACCTCGCGCACGCCTGTCGGCGAGGTGACGTTGATCTCCGTCAGATAGTCTCCGATCACGTCGATCCCGACGAAGATGAAGCCGCGCTCCCGGAGC
This sequence comes from uncultured Chelativorans sp., assembly GCA_964475605.1. GTDB lineage: Bacteria > Pseudomonadota > Alphaproteobacteria > Rhizobiales > Rhizobiaceae > CAYYZC01. Next base: position 6,091 of record CAYYZC010000181.1, on the reverse strand, counting down.
GCCGGGCCGATTCGTTCGCAGATCTCGATCTCGCGCGTCGTCAGCGTCGTCGGCTCGGCGCGTCCGCCGGCATGCATGTTGGAGCGCGAATCATGGTCGGCCGGCACCCGGTTGATGGCGCCCACCGGCTCGCCGTCGATCAGGATGATGCGCTTGTCGCCCTTGCGCACGTCCTTGAGGTAGCGCTGGACGATGAACGGCTCGCGGAACATCTGCGCGAACATCTCCAGCAGCGAGGCGAGGTTCCGGTCGGCCTCGTGGAGATGGAAGATGCCGGCGCCGCCATTGCCGTAGAGCGGCTTGACGATGATGTCGCCATAGGCCTTGCGGAAGCCGTCGACCTCGGCCGGGTCCTTGGTGATCAGCGTCTCGGGCATCAGGTCGGGGAATTCGGTGACGAAGATCTTCTCCGGGCTGTTGCGCACCCAGGCCGGGTCGTTGACGACCAGCGTCTGCGGATGGATGCGCTCGAGCAGATGCGTCGTGGTGATGTAGTTCATGTCGAAGGGCGGATCCTGGCGCAGCAGGACGACGTCCATCGTCGCCAGGTCGGTCCGTTCCGGCTCATGCAGGGTGAAATGATCGCCCTTGACGTCGCGCAGCTCCATGCGCTCGAGCCGGGCGAACACCTTGCCGCCTTCCATGTTCAGCCGGTCGGGCGTGTAGTGGTAGACCTCGTGGCCGCGCCGTTGCGCCTCCAGCGACAGGGCGAAGGTGGTATCGCCGGCGATCGAGACGGTGGAGATATGGTCCATCTGGACGGCGACGCGAAGCGGCATGAAAGGCTCCATCAGCAGGAATTCGCGCCAGTGATGTACAGGCTCTTTCCCGCTCCCACAATCGCCCCCGCGAGCAGGCCGTCTTCCGGCGCGATTTGAGCATCTCCGTTAACGGCGAACCAATCATTCCTTTCTAGGGTGGCGGCGACTGAAGATTGTCCCGGGGCGCTTTCATGACTGCGGTGACACCGATCCGCGGAGCCGACGAGGTCGAGCTCACCATCCTGATGCCATGTCTCGACGAGGCCGAGACGATCGCCACCTGCGTGGCGAAGGCGATGCGCTATCTTTCGCAGGCGCGGATCGCCGGCGAGGTGCTGGTCGCCGACAATGGCAGCACCGACGGCTCGCAGGAGATCGCCGCGCGCCTCGGCGCGCGCATCGTGCCGGTTGCGGAGAAGGGCTACGGCGCCGCCCTGCTCGGCGGGATCGCTGCCGCCCGCGGCCGCTACGTCATCATGGGCGATGCCGACGACAGCTACGATTTCTCCGATCTCGACGCCTTCGTCGAAAGGTTGCGCGGCGGCGCCGAGCTGGTCATGGGCAACCGCTTCGCCGGCGGCATCGCGCCGGGCGCCATGCCCGCCCTCCACCGCTATCTCGGCAACCCGGTGTTGAGCTTCGTCGGCCGTCTGTTCTTCCGCGTCTCGACACGCGACTTCCATTGCGGCTTGCGCGGCTTCGACGCCGGAGCGATCCGCGGCCTCGATCTGCGCACCACCGGCATGGAATTCGCCAGCGAGATGGTGGTGCGCTGCGCGCTCGCCGGACTGCGGATCGAGGAGGTCCCGACGACGCTGCGGCCGGACGGGCGCAGCCGCGCCCCGCATCTGAAGACCTGGCGCGACGGCTGGCGGCACCTCAAATTCCTGCTGATGCACAACCCGCGCTGGCTCTTCTTCATTCCGGGTGCCGCGCTGCTGGTCATCGGCACGCTGCTTTCGGCGGTGCTCTTCTTCGGCGCCGTCCAGCTCGGCGATGGCTTCGAACTGGGGCTGAACAGCTTCCTCGCCGCCTGCTTCATGATCATCACCGGCGCCCAGCTCGTCAGCTTCGGGGTGCTGTCGCGCTTCTACGCCGACATTTCGGGCATGCTGCCTTCCACCGGCCGCTCGAAATGGCTGATGCGCTCCGTCAGCACCGACCGGCTGGCACTTGGCGGCGGCGCCTGCTTCTTGGTCGGCGTCGCCTTCTTCGTCTATGCGCTCGATGCATGGGCGAGCGTCGGCTTCGGTGCGCTGCCCGACCCGACCATTCCGCGCATCGTCGTTTTCGGCCTGACGCTGATCGTGCTCGGCTTCCAGACCTTCTTCTCCGCCTTCCTGCTCGGCATCCTCGAGATCCCGGCGCGCCGCGCCGCCGCGCCGACCGACCGTACCGGACAGGTGGAGCGCGCCGCCTTGCCGGAAGGCGCAAGCGCGTGACGCGCGGCCCCGACGTGACGGCGCA
>CAYYZC010000181.1:0-3763 GCA_964475605.1 uncultured Chelativorans sp. | reverse complement strand
GGGCTGCTCGCCGCACCGCCGCTTCTGGTCTCGCTGTCGATCACCGCGACGGCCGGGCTGCTGAGCTACGTGCTGTCGGCCTATTGGGTGTTCGCTCCGGCTCGCGCCTGAAGCTCAGCGCAATGTCGCGATGAAGTGCAGGCGGCGGTCGAAGACGAGGCCGGCGGGGAAGGGATAGAGCGACAGGCTCTCCTTCCAGCTCTTGCGGGCAAGGCCGAGCCCACCGAACATCGATTCCCACTCGGCGCGGGTGAGATAGTTGTAGGGCAGGCGCACGTCGTGGCCCCTGTTGCCCACCCAGTCCATCACCCGCAATGTGGCATAGGCGCCGAAGCCTTCGCGCAGATGGTCCTTGATCACGACGCCCTGCCGCGCGACGCGCGCCGCCTCGGCCACCAGCCGGGCCGGATCGTCGGAATGGTGGAGCACGTCGACGATCGTCACCCAGTCGATCGATCTGTCGGCGGCCGGGATCGTCCAGCCGTCGAAGCGCTCGACCGGGACCAGCGTCCGCGGACGGACCAGCACGTCGATGCCGCGAAAGCGCAGTCCCGGCTTGTGCGCCATGATCGCAGCGGCGATCGAGCCGTCGCCGCAGCCGAGATCGAGAACGGACCCGCTCGCGCCGAGTTCCTCGCCGAGCAGCGCGGAGAGCACTCCGACGCGGCGGCGGAACACGGCCCTGTCATGCACCGTGTTGAGGAGCCGCTTCTCGATCGCCGCCAAACCGCTCATCGAAGCATCAGTCCTTGCGTGGCCTCGGGAAATCCGGCCCGGACTATGGCGGAGGCTGATTAAGGCCGGGTTTAGGAAGCCCGCTTTACCGAATCTTGAAACACGTCGGTTAGGCCGTGTGACAGTTAGCGAGACGGGTTCCGATGCGAGCTTCCGCGACCGATGCGGCCATTGCCGGCGAGGGCCCAGCCCGGCCCGGTTTCGATGCGGTGATCGCGCTTGCCGCCTCGCTGCTCTTCCTCGCCGCCTGCTTCCTCAACGGCCTTTCCGTGCTCGAGGACGGCGGCGGCGACAATGACAGCCTGATGCGGCTGGTCCAGATTCGCGACCTGCTCGCCGGCCAGGGCTGGTTCGACCTGATGCAGTACCGCATGGGTCCCGACGGCGGCTTCGAGATGCACTGGTCGCGCCTGGTCGACCTGCCGGTCGCTCTCCTGATCGTCGGCCTCGGCGGGTTGACGGGCGACATGCCGCTCGCCGAGACGCTGGCGCTGACGCTGTGGCCGGTCCTCCTCTTCGGCCTGTCGCTCTATCTGATCGTCAAATGCGCGCGCGCGCTCGGCGGCGATAGCGCGGTGCTGCCGGCGGCGGTGATCGGCGCCCTGACGCTCTACTTCGTCAACGTGTTCCGGCCCGGCGCGATCGATCATCACAATGTCCAGCTCGCGCTCGCGCTGGCGACGATCCTGTTCCTGCTGAAAGCGCAGGAACTCCGGGCCGCGGCCGCACTGGCAGGCGCTTGCGCCGCACTCATGCTGGCGGTGGCCATGGAGGCCGCACCCTATGCGGCGGTCGCCGGCGCCATCGCGGCGGCGATCTTCCTCGTCGGCCGGCCCGGCGATGCGCGCATCGCCGCCGGCTTCGGCGCCGCCTTCGCCCTCGTCGGCGCGCTGTCCTTCGCGGCGACGGTTCCGGTCGATCGCTGGCTCGCCGCGCATTGCGATACGCTCTCGCTGCCGCAGGTCTCGGTCGCGCTGCTCGGCGGCGGCGGCCTGGCGATCGCGGCTTCCGTTCCGGCCTTCGCCGAAACGCCGGCGCGCCGTGCCGGAACGCTCGTCGGCCTCGGCCTCGCCGTCGTCCTGCTCGTGGTGCTTGCCTTCCCGCAATGCCTCGGCGATCCCTACGCCTCGGTGGACGAAAGGCTGCGCCTCTACTGGCTCGATTCGATCGTCGAGGTGCAGTCCGCTGCGGCCCTCTTCGGCCACAAGGAACGCTTCGCCGCCTTCTTCGTCACGCCGGCGCTCGGGCTTGCCGCGCTCGCCTGGCATATGCGCCGGCATGGCGTCGACCGCGGCCGGGCGATCCTTTCCGGCTTCCTGGCCGCTGCCTATCTGGTCAGCCTGTGGCAGGTGCGCGGGACGACGTTCGCGCTGCCGATTGCGGCGATCGCGCTCGCCGGCCTGACCGCCGAGGTTCGGCGCCGCGCCGCCGTCTCCGGAACGGCACGCAGCCAGCTCGCCGTCGTGCTGGCCTGGCTCGTCTCCTTCAACATGGCCTGGCAGTTCGCCGTCGGCTCGATCATGGCAGCTGCGGGGGCGGAGCCTCGCAAGCATGTCGCCGGCGAGACAGGCCAGTGCTATGCCCGCGCCGACTATGCGCGCCTGGCGGAGCTTCCGGCGGGAACGGTGCTTTCGATCTCCAATCTCGGCGCGGCGATGCTGCTCAACACGCCGCACCGCGCCATCGCCGGCCCCTATCACCGCAATCTCGCCGGCAACGGGCTGACGCTCGACATGCTGATGGGCGACCCGGCCGCCGCCGGGCGTTTGGCGCGGCTCAACGGCATCGACTATGTCGCGCTCTGTCCCGGCAATTCCGAGACGCAGGTGCTTGCGCAGGCGGCGCAGGGCGGCCTGCTGGCGGGGCTCCTGGCCGGCGACGTGCCGGACTGGCTGCAGCCGGTCGAAGGCTCGCGGGGCGAAACGATCCGGCTCTACCGGGTGCGCGGCCCATGAGGAATCGTGACCCGTGAGGAATTGTTCTGGCAGATACCATTCCTAAACGGTTTGCTGGGATATCTCGGAGTGGAGGATGCACCGGGGAATGCAGACTTCGAGAGGGGCGCCAATGAACATGCCGTTCGGGAACGGCCAGTTCGGAAACGAGAACACGGATCTGGCCTATACCGATCCGCTGACCGGTCTGGGCAATCTGCGCCGCTTCTTCGACAAGGTCGACCGGCTGATCCTCGACCGCGCCGACGATCCCGCCCCCTTCGCCATCGCCATCGTCGACCTCGACGGCTTCAAGCCCATCAACGATCTGTTCGGCCGCAAGGCCGGCGACGATATCCTGCAGCAGGTCGCCATGCGCCTGAAGGCGTCGATGGACGTCCATTCCGCGGTGGCGCGTGTCGGCGCCGACGAATTCGCCTTCCTCTATCCCCTCGTCTTCAGCGAGGACATGGCGATGGAAAAGGCGCTGATGCTGATCGAGATCCTGTCGGCGCCCTACGATGTCGGCGACCGCACCGCCCGCCTGTCGGCATCGGTCGGCTGCTCGCTGTTCCATTCCGGCGAGGAGACGACGGAGATTCTCGTCAGCAAGGCGGAGACGGCGCTCTATCATGCCAAGCGCTCCGGCCGCGGCCGCGTCGTCGTCTATACGCGCGAGATGGAGGATGCGGCCAAGCGCATGACGCGCATCGAGCAGGCGCTGCGCCGTGCCGTCGCCGCCGGCGACGTCGAGCCGCATTTCCAGCCCATCGTCGACCTCAAGACGCGCCGTACCATCGGCTTCGAGGCGCTGGCGCGCTGGACCGACCGCGACCTCGGCTTCGTCTCGCCGGCGGTCTTCATTCCGATCGCCGAGGAGCGCGGCATCATCGGGCCGTTGACGCAGCTCGTGCTGCGCAAGGCGACCGAGGCGGCCCGCAACTGGCCGGACGAGCTGTTCCTGTCCTTCAACCTCTCGCCCTCCCAGCTCGTCGACCAGAACACGGCGCGCAACGTGCTGGAGATCCTCGTCAAGACCGGCTTCGATCCGCGCCGGCTGGAGATCGAGATCACCGAGACCGGCCTGATGACCG
>CAYYZC010000180.1:0-6446 GCA_964475605.1 uncultured Chelativorans sp. | reverse complement strand
GCAGGATTCCGCCTCGCCGCCCATCCGCAGCCCTTCCCCGCTCCCGCCCGGAACGATAGGCTCTGGCGCGATTCGATAGGGGTCCGCCATGTCCGCACTTCATCCCGTCCTCGAGCGCATCGACAACGATCTCGATGCGAGCCTCGAGCGTCTCTTTGCACTGCTGCGCATTCCGTCCATCTCGACCGACCTCGCCTATTCGGCCGAATGCCGGCGGGCGGCGGAATGGCTGGCCGCCGATCTCGGCTCGATCGGATTCGACGCGGGCGTGCGCGACACGACCGGCCATCCGATGGTGGTGGCGCATCATGACGGCCCGGACGGAAGCCCGCATCTCCTCTTCTACGGCCATTACGACGTCCAGCCTGTCGATCCGCTCGAATTGTGGGACCGCGACCCGTTCAATCCCTCGATCCGGGAGATCGGGCCCGGGCGCAGGATCATCACCGGACGCGGCTCCTCCGACGACAAGGGCCAGCTCATGCTGTTTGTCGAAGCCTGCCGCGCCTGGAAGGCCGTGCATGGCGGGCTTCCCTGCCGCGTCACGCTGCTCTTCGAAGGCGAGGAGGAATCGGGCTCGCCCTCGCTGCGGCCGTTCCTCAAGGCCAATGCCGACGAGTTGAAGGCGGACGTGGCGCTGGTCTGCGACACCGGCATGTGGGACCGCGACACGCCCGCCATCTCGACCGGGCTGCGCGGCCTCGTCGGCGAGGAGGTCACCGTCCACGCGGCCGACCGCGACCTCCATTCGGGCCATTACGGCGGCGCGGCGGCCAACCCGATCCGCATCCTGGCGAAGGTCCTTGCCGGGATTCACGACGATGACGGCCGGGTGACCATCCCCGGCTTCTATGACGGTGTCGAGGAGACGCCGTCGCAGGTCAAAGCCTCCTGGGACGCGCTCGGCATGACGGCGGAGAAATTCCTCGGCGATATCGGGCTGTCGGTCCCCTCGGGCGAGAAGGGACGCTCGCTGCTGGAACTGATCTGGGCTCGGCCGACGGTCGAGTTCAACGGCATATCGGGCGGCTATGAGGGCGAGGGCTTCAAGACGGTGATCCCGTCGATCGCCTCGGCAAAGGTCTCGTTCCGCCTCGTCCACCGCCAGGACCCGGACGCGCTGCGCGCCGCCTTCCGGAAATTCGTCGAGGAGCGCATCCCCGCCGACTGCTCGGTCAGCTTCAAGCCGCATGGCGGCTCGCCGGCGATCCAGCTCGACTACGATTCCCCTGTCGTCGGCAAGGCCAAGGCGGCGCTGTCGGAGGAATGGGGCAAAGAGGCGCTGACGATCGCCATGGGCGGATCGATCCCGATCGTCGGCGACTTCAAATCCATGCTCGGCATGGAATCGCTGCTCGTCGGCTTCGCGCTCGAAGACGACCGCATCCATTCGCCCAACGAGAAATACGAGCTCAGCTCGTTCCACCGGGGCCAGCGAAGCTGGGCCGGCATCCTCGCCGCGCTCGCCGGCGCAGCGTGAAGGAACGACCGCCCATGACCATCCGCTTCCACCGCAACGACCTGCCCGACCTTGCGCATTATCGTGGCGAGGCGGTCGCCATCGACACCGAGACGCTCGGCCTCAACCCGCATCGCGACCGGCTCTGCGTCGTCCAGCTCTCAGCCGGCGACGGCACCGCCGACGTGGTGCAGATCGCGCCGGGCCAGCGACAGGCGCCCAACCTCGTCGCGCTGCTGGAGAATCCGGGGCTGACCAAGATCTTCCATTACGGCCGCTTTGACGTCGCCGTGCTGGAGAAGGCCTTCGGCGTGGTCACCGGCCCGGTCTTCTGCACCAAGATCGCATCGCGGCTGACGCGGACCTATACCGACCGCCACGGGCTGAAGGACATCTGCGCCGAGCTGCTCGGCGTCAGCCTCTCCAAGGTCCAGCAATCTTCCGACTGGGCGGCCGACGAGCTGACGCCCGAGCAGCTCGAATATGCGGCGTCCGACGTGCTCTATCTGCACCGGCTGCGCGACGTGCTGAGCGCGCGCCTGATCCGCGAGAACCGGCTCGCGGAGGCGGAAGCCTGCTTCCGCTTCCTCCCGACGCGGGCCCGGCTCGACCTGATGGGCTGGGACGAGGAGGATATCTTCGCCCATAGCTGAGGGCCGGAAGGGTAATAATTTCAGAAATCTCTATTCGGCTGCGACGACCGCCGGGCGGCCGGCGACCGGCGTGCGGTCGATATAGGCCCAGGCGGGACGCTCGAACAGGAAACGGCCGCGTCCAGTCCACTGCACGAGGCCGTAGAGCACGACGGGACCGATGACGCCGGCCATCGTCACCAGCAGCGAAACAACGCCCGTGTCGCCGATGATGCCCGTCTTCACCAGCACGACGCGCGAGGCCGCCATCGGCAGGAAGAAGGCCAGATAGACAACGATCGAGTGCTCGCCGAGCCAGGTCAGCCAGCGGGAAGAGGCGGCGCCTGCGACGAGCACGGCGACGGTGATGATCGCGCCGGCACCGGCAAGCCCGAGCAGCAGCGAGACGAGCGGCAGGCTCGCCATGCTGGCGTCGCCATGCGGGCCGCCCTCCACGAGCAGCGCGGAAAGCTGCTCCGGCGCGCTCGTGAAGACCAGCGCGCCGTTGACCAGCGCCCATAAGCCGAGCAGCGCCAGCGCCGGGGCCCGGTTCCCGCGCACCCATTCGGCGATGCCGAAGATGTGAGCCGCAAAGGCGTAGCCGACGAAGAAATAGACGTAGCGGGCGCAGAACTCGTCGAAGAGCACCCAGCCGGTATGGACCGGAAGCGCCTCCAGAAGCGCTGCGAAAGCGAAGAGCAGCCAGACCGGCAGGCTCTTCACCAGCCGCGTGAAGACGAAGAAGACCGGCAGGATATAGATGAACCAGAGCGTGCCGAAGGGCTGGACGAAGGCGAGCAGATATTCGCGCAGTGGCGCCTCGGCGCCGCCTTCCATCGCCATTCCCGGCGCCTTGAAGGCGAACTGGATGGTCAGCCACAGGATGTAGAAATAGACGAAGTGGACGACCTTGCGGTCGAGATAGCGGCGCCAGCTCCGGTCGATGACCAGGCCCAGGAACAGGCCGGAGATGAGGAAGAAATCCGGCATGCGGAACGGCCGGGCGAAGGCCACGACCTCGTGCATGAAGCCCTCGCCGCCCATGGCGAGCCCGACGCCGAGCGTCGAGTGCATCATCACCACGAAGATGATGCAGATGCCCTTGGCGGTGTCGACCCAGTCGACGCGCCCGCTGCCGGTTGACGTCATGCCCATCTCCGCCTTGCCCTCGATGCCGGGACGATAGGCGCCGATTGCAGGCAAAGCGTTAAGCGGCAAGGCGGATCTCGGCGCTGGGTTAACCGGCGGTGAAGGCAAAGCGCCGCATTTGCCGCACCGGGTTCCCACACGCTGCGCGGGAATGTTAGGCTGTCCGGATGGCAACGAAGCAAAGGAATACCGGGACCGGGGCATGCAGATTGAAGCAACGAAACCCTACCGCTACGTCTTCCTCCATATCGGCAAGACAGGCGGCACCTCGATCAAGACGGTGATCCGAAGCGAACTCGTCAGGAACCTCCCCATAGGCGCCACCGACCACAAGGCGACCGCCGCCGACATCGTCAAGGACGAGCATGCGCTGTTCGGCTTCGTCCTGCGCGATCCCGTCACCCGCTTCGTCTCCGGCTTCGACAGCCGGCTGCGCAACGGCCGGCCCGAATACGACACGTCATGGACGACGGGCGAGGCGGTCGCCTTCTCCTATTTCGCCACCGCCAACCAGCTCGCCGAAGCGCTGTTCGCCAAGAACCAGCGGCTGCGTTCGGCGGCGATCTTCGCCGCCAGGGCGATCACCCATCTGCGCCGGGGCTACAAGTTCCATCTCGGCGAGCTCGAGCAGGTGAAGGCGCTGGTGCCGCGGATCTACTATGCGTGCCGGCTCGAGACGCTCGGCGAGAACGCGCATAAATTCGTCGCTCCCCTCGGCATCACGCGCGAGCAGTTCGACGCCAATTTCAAGCGCCGGCATGTGGCGGCCGAGAAAAGCAAGCTGTCGCGCAAGGCGGTCGCCAACCTGCAGCAATTCTACGCCGACGAGTTCGCGATCTACGACTATTGCGTCGAGCATCTCGACGACCGGCTGCTCGATCATTGAGAAGGCCGGCGGCCCGCACCGCCATTTCCCTTAACCCCCCTTAAACTCGCCCGATTTAGGGTTCAGCCGGAGCCCGGCATTCTCAAAGGCGGCGGGAGTCTGGGACACATGAAGGCCGGGGACATTCGAGTCGAGCCGAGCTTCGACGATCACGAGGCGGAACGCCCGCAGGACAGCTTTTCCGTCAGCGAGGAGGATCGCGTCGTGCCCGCATCGCGTAAACGGAAATCCCCGTCGCCGGCAAGGCCGCGTTCCAAACCGCGCAAGCCGCAGCCCGCGGCCCGCCGCCGCAGCACGTCGCGGTCGCGGTCGCGCGGCCGTTCCCGCTCGGCGCGCGGCGGCTTCTTCGGGCTGCTGCGCAGCGCCGCCTACTGGTCCCTCGTGCTCTGCCTCTGGGCCGGCATTGCGGGCGTCGGCCTCGTCGCCTATTACGGCGCGCAGATGCCGAGCGCGACGAGCTGGGCGGTGCCAGACCGGCCGCCCAATGTGCGCATCGTCTCCGCCGACGGGCAGCTTCTCGCCAATCGCGGCATGACCGGCGGCGAGGCGATCGGCCTGCACGAGATGTCGCCGCTGATCCCGCAGGCCGTCATCGCCATCGAGGACCGCCGCTTCTACTCGCATTTCGGCGTCGATCCGATCGGGCTTGCCCGCGCCATGGTCGAGAACGTCGCCAATGGCCGCATCACCCAGGGCGGCTCGACGCTGACCCAGCAGCTCGCCAAGAACCTCTTCCTCAAACCCGAGCGGACGATCGAGCGCAAGGTGCAGGAAGTGCTGATGGCGCTCTGGCTCGAGCACAAGTTCGGCAAGGACCAGATCCTCGAAATGTATCTCAACCGGGTCTATTTCGGCTCGGGCTCCTATGGCGTCGAGGCCGCGTCGCGGCGCTATTTCGGCAAGAGCGCCAAGGAGGTGACGCTGTCGGAGGCGGCGCTGCTGGCGGGCCTGCTCAGGGCGCCGTCGCGCCTGTCGCCCGCCCACGACCCGGCAGCCGCCGAAGAGCGCGCCCAGGTGGTGCTCGCCGCGATGCGCGAGCAGGGCCGCATCACCGACCAGGAGCTGACGGCGGCGATCAGCGCGCCGGCGGCGCGCGTCGCCTCCTACTGGACCGGCTCGGAGCACTATGCCGCCGACCGCATCATGGAGGAGCTGCCGCAGCTCATCGGCGAGGTGCGCAAGGACATCATCGTCCAGTCGACCATCGACATGACGCTGCAGAAGGTCGCGGAGAAGGTGATCCGCAGCACCATCGACGAGCAGGGCAAGGACCATCGCGTCAGCCAGGGAGCGCTGGTGTCGATCGACGCATCGGGCGCGGTGCGGGCGATGGTCGGCGGCTACGACTACGCCACCAGCCAGTTCGACCGCGCGTCGGAAGCGCGACGCCAGCCGGGGTCCGCCTTCAAGCCCTTCGTCTTCATGGCCGCGATGGAAGCCGGCGCGACGCCGGAAACGGTGCGGGTCGACCAGGCGATCCGTATCGGCAAATGGCAGCCTCGCAACTACAACGACAAATATTACGGCCGGGTCACCCTCTCCGAGGCGCTGGCGCGCTCGCTCAACTCGGTCGCCGTGCAGCTTGCGCAGCAGGTCGGGCCGGCGGCCGTCGTCGAGGCCGCCTGGCGGATGGGGATCGAATCGGACCTGGCGCCGAATCTCTCCATCTCGCTCGGCACCTCGGAGGTGACGCCGCTGGAACTGACGGCGGCCTACGTGCCGTTCTCGAATGGCGGGACCCGCCCCGAGATCCATTTCGTGGGGCGGGTGACGACGAGCGACGGCGAGGTGCTCTACGAGAATCGGCCGAGCAACGGGCCGCGTGTCGTCAGCCGCGAGGTCGTCGGCATGATGAATGCGATGATGAGCGAGACGGTCACCGACGGCACCGGCCGGCGCGCCAATTTCGGCTGGCCGGCGGCAGGCAAGACCGGCACGACGCAGAATTCGCGCGACGCCTGGTTCATCGGCTACACCGCCAACCTGACCACCGGCGTCTGGTTCGGCAATGATGACGGGAGCCCGACCCGGAACATCACCGGCGGCTCGCTTCCGGCCGGCGCCTGGAACGAATTCATGAACGCCGCACATCAGGGCGTGCCGGTCGCCCGGTTGCCGGGCGGCTGGAGCGGCTCGGTCTTCACCGCGATCGAGGACATCCTGCGCGACGCGCCGCCGGACCCCACCGCCGCGCAGCCCGCCGCCGTCTCGACCGCACGGACGGGCTCGATCGAGCGCCCGGTGCCGCAGGCGGACGTCGGCGGCGCAAGCGGTCCGCGCAAGGTACGCTCTATCCTCGACGTGATCCTGGGCAACTAGA
>CAYYZC010000179.1:0-6459 GCA_964475605.1 uncultured Chelativorans sp. | reverse complement strand
GCCGATTTCCAGCGCGTGGACCTGCGCGCCCCACACGCCCTGCGCCACGCCCTCCAGGAAGTAGGCGAGCCCGATAGTCACCATGAACAGCGTGATCTGCGGCTGGTTGACGAGCGGGCGCAGCACCACGCGCTCGATCGCCACCGCGAGCACGAACATGACGGCCAGCGTCATCGGCACGGCGAGCAGCGCCGGCACGCCCATCTGGTGCAGGCCGACAAGGGTCAGGGCCGAGAACACGACCATGATCCCCTGCGCGAAGTTGAAGATGCGCGACGATTTGAAGATCAGCACGAAACCGAGTGCGATCAGGGCATAAAGGACGCCGGAGACGAGACCTTCCCACACGACCTGCATCAGGAAGTCCGGTGCGCCGACCATGTCGGCGAAAGGCTGGATGAAGATCGATGCGAGAAGGTCCATCTGCCGGCGGTTCCCCCCTTATTATTCTAGAAACTGTCGAGCATCAGCGCATGTCCGGCTATCCCGCGAGCTGCGGGAAGAGCCCGAGCAGGCCGATGATGATGAGGTAGATCGCCACGATATAGTTGAGCAGTCGCGGCACGATGAGGATGATGACGCCGGCGATCAGCGAAATCAGCGGTGTGAGTTCCAAGCCTTCCATGCGATGTCCTTTCCTTCTGACCCTGGATCCACGGCCTAGTGCGGAACGCCGAGATAGGCGTCGATCACGGCCTGGTTGCCCTTGACCTCGGCCGGCGGCCCGTCGGCGATCTTCTTGCCGTAATCGAGGACGACGACCCGGTCGGAGAGATCCATGACCACGCCCATGTCGTGCTCGATCAGCGCGATCGTCGTCCCGCGCTGCTGGTTGACGTCGATGATGAACCGGCTCATGTCCTCCTTCTCCTCGAGGTTCATGCCGGCCATCGGCTCGTCGAGCAGCAGCAGCGCCGGCTCCATCGCCAGCGCGCGGCCGAGCTCGACCCGCTTCTGTAGCCCGTAGGGCAGCTTGCCGACCGGCGTGCGCCTGATGTGCTCGATCTCGAGGAAGTCGATGATCTCCTCGACCTTTTCGCGATGCGCGATCTCCTCCGCCAACGCCGGCCCGTGCCACAGCATCTGCCAGCCGATGCCGCGGTTCATGAAGACGGAGCGGCCGGCCATGATGTTCTCCAGCGTCGTCATGCCCTTGAACAGGGCGACGTTCTGGAAGGTGCGCGCAATGCCCTGGCGCACCGCGTGATGCGGCTTCATCGCCCGCCGCTCGATGCCGCGGAAGGTGATGGTGCCCCGCTGCGGCGTGTAGAAGCCGTTGATGACGTTGAGCATCGAGGTCTTGCCGGCGCCGTTCGGCCCGATGATCGCCCGGATCTCGCCCTTGCGGATGTCGAAGGAGATGTCGGTGATCGCGTTGACGCCGCCGAAGGAGAGCGAGACGTTGCGCACTTCCAGAAGCACGTCGCCCTTGGCGATGCCGTCGTCCTGCAGCCCGAATTGTGCGGAGTCGGGGCGCGGATTCATTCCGCGGCCTCCTGCAGCATCTCGACCGGCGCGTCATGGACCTTGGCGTCGACGATGCGCACCGTGGCGCTGATCCGGCCCTTGCGCCCGTCCTCGAAGGTGACCTCGGTCTCGACGAACTTCTCCTGCGAGCCGTCATAGAGCGCTTCGATGAGCTCGCCATAGCGCTCGGCGATGAAGCTGCGCCGCACCTTCTGGGTACGCGTCAGCTCGCCGTCGTCGGCGTCGAGCTCCTTGTGCAGGATGAGGAAGCGGGCGATCTGCGCGCCGGCCATCAGCGGCTCGCGCGACAGCTTCAGGTTCACCTCGTCGACATGGCGGCCGATCATCTCGTAGACCTGGCGGTGGCCGGCAAGCTCCTGATAGGAGGCATAGGCGATATTGTTGCGCTCGGCCCAGTTGCCGACCGCCTGCAGGTCGATATTGATGAAGACGGCGCAGAAATCGCGGCCGTCGCCGAAGGCGACCACCTCCTTGATGTTGGGGAAGAACTTCAGCATGTTCTCCACATATTTGGGCGCGAACAGCGCGCCCGAGCGGAACTTGCCGACGTCCTTGGCCCGGTCGATGATCTTGAGCTGGCCGTCCGCGTCGAAGAAGCCGGCGTCGCCCGTCTTGATATAGCCGTCGGCGGTCAGCACCTCGGCCGTCTTCTCGTCCTCCTTGTAGTAGCCGGAGAACATGCCCGGCGACTTGAACAGCACCTCGCCGCTCTCGGAGATGCGGATGTCGACATTGGGAGCGGCCGGGCCGACCGTATCGGAGCGCACCTCGCCGTCCTTCTGGACGGTCACATAGAGGAAGGCCTCGGTCTGGCCGTAGAGCTGCTTGAGGTTGATGCCGAGCGAGCGGAAGAAGGAGAACAGGTCGGAGCCGATCGCCTCGCCGGCCGTATAGGCGACGCGGATGTTCGACATTCCGAGCACGTTCTTGAGCGGCCCGTAGAGCAGGATGTCGCCGATCGCATAGGCGATGCGGCCCGACAGCGGTACGTGGCGCTTCTCCAGTATGGCCTCGCCATATTTGCGCGCCACCCCCGTGAAGTGGCGGAAGATCCATTTCTTCAGCCTTCCGGCATCCTCCATGCGGATGGTGACGCCGGTCAGCAGCGCCTCGAACACGCGTGGGGGGGCGAAATAGAAGCTCGGCGCGATCTCGCGCAGATCCTGCGCCACGGTCTGCTCGCTTTCCGGGCAGTTGACGCAGAAGCCCGAGACATAGCCCTGCGCGAAATTCATGTAGTGGTCGCCGACCCAGGCGAGCGGCAGATAGGCGAGCACGCTGTCCTGCTCGGTCAGCCGATCGAAGCGGGCCGTGTCCTCGGCCGCCTTGACCGCGGCGGCACCCTTCACCATCACGCCCTTGGAGCGGCCGGTCGTGCCCGACGTATAGAGCATGATCGACATGTCGTCGCCGCTGGCCGCATCGATCCCGGCCGCCCATTCATCGGCCGCCTGCGGGTTCGCATCGAGCATCTCCTGCCCGCGCGCCTGGATGGCGACGAAGCTGTTGAGGCGGGAATGGTCGTAGTCCTTGAGCCCCCTCTCCTCGTCATAGACGATCTCGGTCAGCGCCGGGATCTTCTCCTGGAAGGAGAGCAGCTTGTCGACCTGCTCCTGGTCCTGGACGACGGCGAGGCGCACGCCGGCATGGTCGAGCACATAGGCCATCTCCTCGGCGACCGCGTCGGCATAGACCGGTACCGGCACCGCGCGCAGCGACTGGACGGCGGCGATCGCCCAGTAGAGGCGCGGCCTGTTGGCCCCGACGATCGCGACGCGCTCGCCTTCGGCGAGGCCGAGCTCGCGCAGCCCGAGCGCGAAGGCGCGGATTTCCTCGAGCTGCTGCTGCCACGTCCAGCTCTGCCAGATGCCGCGATCCTTGTGGCGCATCGCCGGACGATCGCGGAACCGCTTCGCATTGGCGAGCAGATATTTGGGGAACGTGTCCAACGTGGCTGCGTCGTGCGCCAAGTCCCGATTCCTCCCTGCGAACGCCTTTCGCGCCCGTACTTCCTCGCGATGCCCTCGGGCATTTCTATGCTTGCCGGAAAGTTTCCACCAATTCGAGGACGCAATCAACATGCCGCTTGACAGACAGCGGCACAGATTGTCTTTTCAATCCGCGGTATTGCATCCGGTTGCAGCGCAGCCACCCGTCTCAGGCGCCGTAGCTCGTCAGCCTGTCGATGTCGAGCGGCCGGATACGGCCCTGGGTGATGTGCACGAGCCCCTCCTCCTCCAGCTCCTGAAGGCAGCGGTTCACGACCTGTCGCGACACGCCGACCAGAAGCCCGAGCTCCTCCTGGCTGATCTCCACCTCATCGCCGCCGGCCGGATAGAGGACGCGGTTGAAGAACCATGAGAGATTGCGCGCGACCCTGGCCTTGGGCTCCAGGATGCGGTCGTATTCGATCGTGGCGATGAACTGGCCCATGCGCTCGTTGAGCTGACGCACGAGGAAACGGTTGAAGCCGGTGCTGTTCTCGTAGAGCCACATGAACGTCGCGCGCGACATCATCGCCAGCCGCGTGTCGCGGATGGCGACGAGGTCGTATTTGCGCGCCTCGTCCTTGAGAACCGAACCTTCGCCGAACCATCCGCCATCGGCGGCGCCAGCGAACGTCATCGCCTTGCCGTCGCGCGAGACAGTGCTGATCTTGACCAGCCCTGTGACCACGCCGGTCCAGTAGTCGAGCCGGTCGCCGCGATGGCAGATATAGTTGCCCTTGCGATAGTGCCGCTCGATCATTCCGCGCAAGGCGCGCTCGAGCTCGTCCTGCTTGAGCTCGCCGGCCCAGACGGCCGAACGCACGAGATCGTCCTTTGCCTTCATCGCCTCCTCGACGGCCCTATACGACAGCGATGCGATGGCCGGCTTATAGCGCTGGAGAGCGGGAAGACAAGCCGGTCTGCCGGGCCAGGGGCGATGAGGAAGTCAGGCGGCGTCCTTCAGGTATTTCGCCGAAGGCAGGATCGTCAGGGGCGCCAGCTCACCCTGCGCCGGTGGCGCGAACATCATGCGCTGCTCGAGCGCGGTCGAGCGGAAGAAGGGATAGCGCCGGAAGGAGCGCTCTCGGATCGCGTTCACGTCGGCCCGGTAGAGCACCACCTTGTTGTAGACGCCCGGATAGGGACGCGGATCGGCGAATTTCTCGGCGCAGTAGATCCGCCGGTAGAAGCCCGCATGGTCCTCGCGGATGGTCGACAGGCAATAGGGCGCTCCGAAATGGAAGCAGGCCATGCCGGCAAGCCGCAGGGTGATATAGGGGATCTGCGGATAGATCCGCGACCATTCCGGGTCGGCGGCGAAGCGGCTGGGATCGATCAGCGTGTCGCCCTTGGCCAGCATCGGCAGCACGACGTCGCCGAACGCGCTGGTCGACGGCCCGCGCAGATGCTGTCCGTCGAGGATGTGGATCCGCAGCGTGCTGACGAGCTGCTGGTCGATATAGACCCCGAAGCGATAGACATTGTCGGTCTCGTCGAGATCGTCATGGATGGTCGCGGCTTCGCTCTCCGGCACCATGTCGTTGCTGCGGTAGGAGCGGTAGCGCAGGCGATAGATGTCCTCCAGGTCCTCGCCCTTGTCGCAGCGCCGGTACTCGGTGTGCTCGAGCATCGACCAGACTTTCTGCGCAAAACTGGAGGTGCCGGGGCCAGCTAGATTGGAGCCGCCAAATCGTCCGACCGCATCAGCGAAATCTGCCATTTCGTCCCCTCGTATGTCCGCCACTTCAATAGTAGAAGCCGCGAACAGATAGAGAAAGACGAAAATCTATCCTGACCTGTTTACCTAAAGTTAACCTTAACGAAGCGTTAACGCAGCAAGCTCTGCGGCTCCGAGCCCGAAGGCTCGATCTGTCGTCAGACGGTCAGGCTGTGCTTGGCTGCTGCGACGGCGCGGATTTCCTGCGCGAAGGGCCAGGTCGTGGTCGACATGGTCTCGATGCCCGTGGCCGTCAGCGCCGAGCCGAACAGGAAGCCCTGGACGAAGTCGGGCTTGACGAGCTCGGCCAGGATGCGGAGCTGCTCGAACGTCTCCACCCCCTCCACCGTGACCGACAGGCCGAGCGGGCGCGACAGGTCGACCACGCCCTTGAGCAGGTCGAGCGAGCGCTGGTTGCGCGTCACGTCGATGAGGAAGGAGCGGTCGATCTTGACCCGGTCGAGCGGCAGCGTGTGCAGGTAGCTGAGGCTCGAATAGCCGGTGCCGAAATCGTCGAGCGCGATCCGGACGCCGAGCGCCTTCAAATCCTCGATATAGGAGCGGGTCGAGGCCTTGTCGTCCAGCAATGCCGTTTCCGTGACCTCGATCTCCAGCCGGTGCGGCGCCAGGCCGGAGAGCCGGAGCGCGTCGGCGACACGGTCGACCACCGCGCGGCTGCGGAAATCCTTGGCCGAGAGGTTGACCGATACGGAGAGATGTTCCGGCCACTTCACGCACTGGCTGCAGGCCGCCTCGAGCACCAGCGCGGATATGTCGGAAACGATGCCCGTCTCCTCGGCGAGCGGTATGAAGATCGCCGGCGAAACCGGGCCAAGCTCTGGGTGATCCCAGCGGCAGAGCGCCTCACAACCGCTTATGCGCATCGTGTCCACCGAAACGATCGGCTGGTAGACGACGCGCAGGTTCCGGCTTTCGATGGCGCTGCGCAGGTCTGCCTTCAGAAGCTGGCGGTTGCGGAATGCCTCGTCCATGGCGATTTCGAAAAGCTGCCAGCCGTTCTTGCCCATTTCCTTGGTCTTGTAGAGGGCGAGATCGGCCTTCACGACCATGCCGTCGACATCGGCCTCTGCCACCCTGGACAGGACGGCCCCGGCGCTGAGTTGGACCCGAAGCGCATGGCCGGCCACGTCGATATCGCCTTCCATGCTGGTGAACATGTTTTGCACCAGTCGGCGGAAACGGCTTTCGTCAGACACCTCGTTGACGAACACCATGAATTCGTCGCCGCCGAAGCGGCTGACCGTG
>CAYYZC010000178.1:2941-6466 GCA_964475605.1 uncultured Chelativorans sp. | reverse complement strand
AGGGCGCGGATACGCTCAAGGGCGGCCGGGGCGCCGACACATTGCAGGGCGGCAAAGGCTCCGACACGCTCAATGGCGGCAAAGGTCAGGACGTCCTGAAAGGCGGCAAGGGTGCCGACACCTTCCTTTTCAAGGCGACGTCGCATTCGAAGACCGACGCGCCCGACACGATCGTGGATTTCACGCGCAAGCAGGGCGACAGGATCGACCTCTCGGCGATCGACGCCCGGTCGGGTGTCAAGGGCAATCAGGCCTTCGACTTCATCGGCAAGGACGACTTCTCGGGCACGAAGGGCGAGTTGCGCTTCGAAGCGAAGAAGAACACCTTCGTCTATGGCGATGTCGACGGCGACGGCAAGGCCGACTTCGCGATCAAGCTGAAGGGATCGATCGACCTGGTGAAGGACGACTTCGTTCTGTAGGTCCAGTCCTGTCGGTGATGGCCAATCGCAGGAGCCGGTGGAACACGAGCCCGCGTCGATTTGCGCTCACATGGGGCCGGATTCTGACGCCAGCCTCGCCTTCCTGGGCCAGGTATCCGACAGGCGATAGCCGTCCGGCCACGGGTCGCCTGGATCGAGCATATGCTGGTGCGTGCCGGTGATCCAGGCCCGTCCGCTGATCTGCGGGCGGATGGCCGGCAGATCGCCGACCGTCGCGGTGCCGAGAATCCTGCCCTGAAACTCCGATCCGATAATGGAGACGCCGGTAAAGCGATCGCCGACAGCCATCTCTCCCCTGGCATGGAGAAGGGCCATGCGGGCGGAAACGGCCGTTCCCGTGGGCGAGCGATCGAGCTTTCCGGGCTGGATCGAGACGACTGATCTGGCCTTCAGCCCGTTCTCGTCACGACCGAGTGCGCCGGCGAACAGGCAGAAGGAGTGATGGCGCCATTCGGGACGCTCGGGATGGACGAAGGTCAGTTGTCCGTTGGCGGCATTGGTGATGCGCACCCCCAGCTCGGCGAGGTCGCGGGCCTCGTCCGCTTCAAGCGCAAAGCCGAGCGCCGCCGCGTCCACCACGACGAAACTGTCGCCGCCATAGGCCGTGTCCACCGTGAGGGTGCCCAATCCCTCGACCTCGATCGGAATCCCGATCCTGCTGGCGAAGGAGGGCAGGTTCTCGACTGTGATACGCTCCGCCTTGCCGTTCGCGCAGTCGGCGCGCACACGCACTAGTCCGCCGGGCGCTTCCAGCACCATCTCGGTAACCGGCTCGCGCATGGGGACGATGCCGGTATCGAGGAGCACCGTCGATACGCAGATCGAGTTGGAGCCGGACATGGGCGGCGTGTCCTCCGGCTCCATGATGATCCATGCCGCCTGCGCCTCCGGGTGTCTGGGCGGCACCAGAAGGTTGACGTGGCGGAAAACGCCGCCGCGCGGTTCGTTGAGCATGAAATTGCGCAACGTCTCATCCTTGGCGATCCACGTGCGCTGGTCCCAGATCGTGTCGCCGGGCGGCGGCGCGACACCGCCGACGATCACGTCGCCGACTTCGCCCTCGGCGTGGCAGGACACGACATGGATGACTTTTGACGTACGCACGAAGACGAGGATGGCCGCATGTGGTGAATGGCCGGTTAAGGCAGCGGGCAGGCGGCGATGTCAGCCGGCGCCGCGTGATAGTGACCGCCGGCCGCATCGGACATGCTTGCCCGTCCGCCGCGATCCCAGGACACTGCCGCCGCTTGTCGCCTGGAACCGTGTGTGCTTACCTTCCGCAGGGCGGGCAAGTAAGGAGATCAAGCGGTGATCCTTCGTACTGCTGCCGTCGTCTTGACGGGCTTTCTGCTGTCGGCCTGCGTTACCGAGCATACCTACAATCAGGCACAGGAACTGGTGCGGGGCAGCCCGGCCATGAAACGGGACGGGATCGAACGGTGCTATCGCGGAGCTTCCAGGGCATCGCCGGCAAGGAAGGCCGAAATGGCCAAGATCATGAATGTCAGCCCGCGCAGCGATGTTGCCCGCACCTATTGCACGCGCGCCTTCAACGGGATCGCCAACGGTCGCATCAGCTATCGTGACTTCCAGACCCGCAGCCCGAAATTCATCAGGGTGATCCAGGGGCGCTGACTTCCTGCGGGCCCGGCCCCGGGTCCCGGAAGAATGCGCAACGCCTGATCCCGGCGCCCCTCGGGCGACCTCTACGGGGCCGGAGCAGCCTTCTCGGGTTCCGCGGGTTTCGCAAAGGAGATGCCCCAGGTGGAGTGGCCGTCCAGGCTGCAGCCCTCTTCCGCATTCATGATCATCGTGATGCGGCCGAACGCCATGTGACGGGCAATCACGATGGTCAGGTTCATGATCTCGGGCTCGGTGAATTGCGTCTTCAGCCGATCGAAGAACGCATCGTCGATCGACCGGTGATCCAGGAGAAACTTTTCGGTAAACTCGAGGGCGAGCTTCTCACGCTCGTCGTAGAGAGCGTTGTCGCGCCAGTTCCCCACGCCGTCGTAAAACTGCTCGGTCAGGCCGGCCTGCTTGCCTTCGGGCAGGCGATAGCGCAGGCATATGGGACAGCCGTTTATCTCCGCGATCCGCTTGCGGACCGCCTCGAAAATGCGAACCGAGAGACCGTGCTGCCCATAGACAGCCGCTCTCAGATCGAGCACCGCGGATCCCATGGCGCTTAGCGCGAACAGCCGGTCGATCTCCTCGCCGTCGCCTTCCACCGGCCTGAGCCTTGCCATCTCATCCTCCGAAGCCACCGCCTGCCGTCACGGTAGCCCACCCAATCACGACATCAACGCCCACATGCGTCTATTGCATATGAAGCCAGGGCGCAGGGGCAGGAAGGGCGGACCGGACGGGACAGGTGCTCGTCTGCCGTTTCGTTGGCCAGGCGGAGAAACCGGGAAAATCCGCCTGTTCACCATGCCGTCATGCCCGGCTGACACGATCCGCCTCCTGGACGACAACTGTGCTGCGGCCGGTCCGGTTCCCGGCGTAGGTACCGCACCCCTGGATCCGAAAAGGTCTAGCGCGAGGCGATTGCCGCTGCCGCGCCCGCCATCGTCCCCGCGCCGAGCCGGTTGGCGAAGCGGATTCCCCGCGGGCTCCTCAGCAGGAGGCGGGCGCGGGCGGCGAGCAGCACCCAGGCGACGTCGATCACCACCAGCACCAGGAACATCGTCGCCGTCAGCTCCAGCCAGCCGATCGTCGTCAGATGGCGCAGGTCGACGATCGTCGGCAGCAGCGCCAGATAGAACACCATGATCTTGGGGTTTCCGAGCGTCA
Organism: uncultured Chelativorans sp.; assembly: GCA_964475605.1. GTDB lineage: Bacteria > Pseudomonadota > Alphaproteobacteria > Rhizobiales > Rhizobiaceae > CAYYZC01. Next base: position 3,227 of record CAYYZC010000178.1, on the reverse strand, counting down.
CTGCGATGCCGGCGGCGAACAGCCGCCAGGCCGAGCCGCGCACCGGCGCGACCTCGTCGTCGTCGAGATCGACGGGCGCGTGCCACATCGTCCATGCAAGATAGAGCAGATAGGCCACGCCAAGCCATTTGAGGGCCACGAAGGCGAGATGGAAGGACTGCGCCACCGCCGAAAGCCCCCACACGGCGAGCGACAGCCAGATCGCCTCGCCGATCCACATCGCCGCGAGGAAGGGCATGACCTCGCCGGGTCCGCGCGACAGCACCCGCGCCACCAGTGCCGCGAT
>CAYYZC010000178.1:0-2841 GCA_964475605.1 uncultured Chelativorans sp. | reverse complement strand
GCGATCGCCGTATCCAGTGAGCGCTCGATGCGCCTGACGATGAACTGGACGACGCGCGCCTCGACCTCGACCTGCCGGTCGGCGAAGAGCTTGGTGACGACTGCCGCCAGCAGCACGTCGTCGGGCTCGTGGATCTCGACCGTCGTCGCTATGCGCAGGCGCGATGCGAGGTCGGGCAGTGCGACCCCCCAGGCCATCGGGAAGCGCCGCGCCGTCATCAGCAGGTGGCCGTCATGGGCGCGCACCGAATTGAGGAGGTGGAACAGCGCCTGCTCGTCGATCGGCATCGTGTCGGCGTCGTCGACCAGCACCGGCGTCTCGCCGAGAGCGGGCGTTCCGGCCGCCGTCAGTTCGGCGCCAGAAAGACGCACCGCGCCGGCGCGGTCGGCCCAGATCGAGGCGAGATGCGACTTGCCCGCCCCCGCAGGTCCCGCCACCACGACGACTTGGCCCGGCCAGTCCGGCCAGCGGTCGACCAGCTCGACCGCCGCCGCATTCGACCTGCCGACGACGAGGTCGTCGCGCGAGGCGGCCGCGACATGGCCGAGTTCGAGCGGCAATTGCCGCGGCTTCGATGCCGGCCCGCCCATCGGTTCAGCCGATCTTCCTGCCGGCAGCGCCGCGATAGAGCGGCGAGGCGAGATAGCGGGAGATGGCGAAGCGCGTCAGCACGCCGACGGCGGCCGCGGCGGGGACGGCGACCAGCAGGCCGGCGAAGCCGAATAGCGAGCCGAAGGCGAACAGCGCGAACATCAGCCAGACCGGATGCAGGCCGACGCTCTTGCCGACCAGGTTGGGCTGGAGGATGTTGCCTTCGAAGAACTGCCCGGAGAAGAAGACCACGGCGGTGGCGGCGATCCACTGCCACTCCGGCCAGAACTGGACCAGCGCGACGCCCATCGCCAGCACGAGCCCGATCAGCGAGCCGACATAGGGGATGAAGCTGATGAGCCCGGCGACGAGGCCGATCAGCAGCCCGAAATTGAGCCCGACCAGGGTCAGGCCGATGGCGTAGAACAGGCCGAGGATGATGCACACGGTGCCCTGTCCGCGCACGAAGCCGGCGACCGCGGCGTCGACGTCGCTGGCGATGCCGCGCACCGTGCCGATATGGTCGCGCGGGATCCAGCCGTCGATCGTCGTCACCATGCGGTCCCAGTCGAGCAGCATGTAGAAGGCGACCACCGGCGTGATCACGAACAGGCCGGCGAGGTCGATCAGCGTGCGGCCGGAGTTCCAGATGCCCTGGAAGAGCCCGGCGAGGAAGCCGGTGCCCTGGGTCAGCAGCGAGTTGAGGCCGTCGCGCAGGTTTGCCGGGTCGACCCCGATGGTGCTGCTCAGCCATTCCGGATCGAAGCTCGTCAGCAGGCCCTGCAGGCGCGACAGATAGTCCGGGATGCGGGCGATGAACTCGGCGAGCTGCGTCGCCAGCACCGGGATCAGCACGATCAGCCCCACCGCGAGCGCGATGACGAACACGATCAGGATCGTCAGCGTCGCCAGCAGCCGCGACATGCCGAGCCGCTCCAGCCGGTCGGCGACCGGATCTAGGAAATAGGCGAGGATCATCCCGGCGAAGAAGGGCAGCAGGATCGGGCTGAAGACATAGAGGAAGAGGCCGAGGAAAAGGGCGGCGACCAGCCAGAAGGCGATCTGGCGGCGCAACGCCTGTCCGGCGTCGATGCCGCTTGCGCGCACCTCCGCCAGCGTCGGGGCCGCCGGCTCGACAACTTTCTCAGACGTCCGGGGTCTCGGCTTCTTCATAGCTGCCCATATGCCTCAGCCACTGGACGAGATAGGCGGCGGCGGAGGCTACGGTCAAGAGGCCGGAGACCGCGATCAGCAGCGGACGGGCCGGTCCCATCGGGAAGGACAGCGAAAGCTCCGCGAGCACCAGCCCGGCAAGCACGATCTGAACTGCCGTGTTGGCCTTGGACACGAACAGCGGATGCATCGCCACCGGATGGCCCATCAGGCTGGACAGCACCACCGCCGTCACGATCAGCGCGTCGCGCGAGACCGCGGCGACGACCAGCCACAGCGGCAGTTCGCCCATATAGCCGAGCACGACGAAGACGCTGACCAGGAGCAGCTTGTCGGCCATCGGATCGAGATAGGCACCGAGCTCGGAGCGCTGGTTGAACTGGCGGGCGATGAAGCCGTCGACGCCGTCGGAGATGCCGGCGACGATGAAGCCGAGCAGCGCCCAGTAGACCTCGCCGGTCAGCAGCGCGAAGACGACGCCCGGAACGAGAACGAATCTGAGGATCGTGATCAGATTGGGGATGGTCACCGCCGGCTTCCTTGCCCGATCCGCCTAGCGGAGCGAAGTTGATATCCGTGTCCCGCTTGAGTCCACGACCTAAATGGCTGGAAGCGCGGCCGCATTCAAGAGGGCCGGCATGGGTTGCGCTTTGTCCGCCGATGCGCGCCCCTGCCTTGCGCCCCGTGTCCCTTCATGCAAAGTGCCGGGAACGAGCGAACCGCATCCAGGGAACCATGAGCGAAGGACGCAACGGCCTCACCTATGCGCAGGCGGGCGTCGACATCGACGCCGGCAACAGGCTGGTGGAGAAGATCAAGCCGCTGGTCCGTTCGACCCGCCGCCCCGGTGCCGACGGCGAGATCGGCGGCTTCGGCGGCCTCTTCGACCTCAAGGCCGCGGGCTTCTCCGATCCCGTGCTCGTGGCAGCCAATGACGGCGTCGGCACCAAGCTGAAGGTGGCGATCGAGGCGGGGCGCCACGACACGGTCGGCATCGACCTCGTCGCCATGTGCGTCAACGACATCGTCGTCCAGGGCGCCGAGCCGCTGTTCTTCCTCGACTATTTCGCCACCGGC
>CAYYZC010000177.1:0-6567 GCA_964475605.1 uncultured Chelativorans sp. | reverse complement strand
TCGGAGAAGCTGCGGCGCGGACGCCTGCCGGCCGAAGGCCTCGCCTTCGTCGCCAGGGACGATGCCGGGAATGTGGTCGGCACGGTGCGGCTGTGGGAGGTAGCGGCGGACTCTCGCGCCGCGAAAGCTTGTAACCAGATACCCCCACCCCTCACCCCTCCCCACAAGGGGGAGGGGGATTCTGGGACGTTGGTGACCCCCTCCCCCTTGTGGGGAGGGGTAAGGGGTGGGGGAATGCCTGCCTCTCGGCCAGGCATTCCCGCTCTCCTGCTTGGTCCGCTTGCCGTCGATCCGGCGCTGAAATCGGCCGGCATCGGCTCCGCGCTGATGCGCTATGCGGCCGCGGAGGCGGCGCGGCCACTGCGCGATCCTGCTGGTCGGCGATGCGGCCTATTACGGCCGCTTCGGCTTCAGCGCGGAAAAGACCGGCGCCATGTCGATGCCCGGCCCTTACGAGCGCGAGCGCTTCCTGGCGCTGGAGCTCGTGGAAGGCGCTCTGGCGGATGCCGGCGGAACGCTGCGGCCGACCGGGCGGCCGAGCCGCCCGGGCCCCGTCCATCCCACCGCGGTCCCGCCGATGGAGCAGGCCGCGGCGGCTTGATCATTGCCGGTTGATCGCCTGGATCCACTCGACGACGGGCTGGTAGAGCCGCAGCGCCCAGTTGACCTGGTCCGACGAGCCGACATTGACGCCGACGACATAGCGGCCGTTGGCGGCACGGTCGTAGACATAGATCGGCGCGCCCGAGGCGCCGGCGGAGCTGTCGCAATCATGCAGGAAATCGACGTCGGAGACGACGTCGGCGGCAATGGCGCATGACGAGCGCCACATGGTGAAGGGCGTCTTGTCGTTGTGGTAGCTGACCAGCGTCGCCTCGAAGTCGCCGAGCTGCTCGTAGTTCCAATAGCCCAGCCAGCCGAGCGAGTCGCCGATCGGCTCGGCCAGCTCGATCAGGCCGAAATCATAGGGCCAGATCGAATCGTAGGTGCCGTCATATCGTTCGATATAGGCACTGAACACATAGACCGTGTCATATTCGAAGCCGCCATAGGGTGCGTTCGTCTCGCCGTTGAGGGCCGGCCAGAAGACGAAATCGTCGTACCAGCCGCCTTCCTGCTCATGATTGTAGAGGCAGTGGGCAGCCGTCAGGATGACCTTCGGGCCGATCAGTGCGCCGGTGCAGTTCCAGGCTTCTCCCTGCAGGTCGGTGAACTGGATGAAGCCGACCGTGGTGTAGGGATATTGCGTGCTGTTGGCGATCTGGATGCGGCTGTCGTCGCCGAAGACGCCGCGGTCCGCCTCTGCATGGTCGGGGTCCTCCGCCGCGTCGAGCCCGCCGCGCTCGTCGTCGTCGCTCGGGCGCTCGCCCTCGATGGCGCGCATGACGTCCTCGCCGGGCTCCATGCGAACCTCGTCGCCGGCCTTGGAACGGCCGACGATGGTGAAGGCCTCGCGGGCCGCCTCCGGGTCGAGCGCGAGCGCGCGGCTGGTGCCGCGCTCGGCTTCGATGCCGGGCACCGGCTGGCTTCCCGCCGTCGGTTCCGCCGGCCCGGACATGGAGCGCGGGGTTTCGCCCGTGGGCTCCTTGCCGGCCGCGAAATCCTGGGCGGCGACAGGCAGGGCGATCAGGGCGGCGGCCAGCGCCGATCCGATCGCATGGAACGATCTTGTCTGCATTTCGAAATTCTCCCCAAGCTAAGTAACCCGGGAGAGGATATACCGGAAATTGGCGGGATGTTGATCGCAAAAAGTCAAGGCTGCGGAATTATAAAGGCCCGCGCCGGCAGCACGGGCCTTGCAATTCCACTACCTGAAGCTGAGTTGGCTTAAAGTACCTGGCTCAACTGCATGGCGACAGACATGTCGCCGTCGATCTTCATCTTGCCTTGCATGAAGGCGGCAGTCGGATTGAGATCGCCGCTCGCCAGTGCTTCGAAATCATCCCTCGAAATTGTAATCGTGCAGTCGGCGCCGCCGTCCGTCGTGCTCACTTCCTGGCCGTCGACCAGGATCACTCCGTCGGCGCCCATGTCGAACTTGACGGAGCGGTCGAAACCGCTTCCGGCAACCCGCTCGCGCAGCTTGGCTGCGATCTCGTCCGTCGTCATCCGAATTCTCCTCGTATGGGTGGTGGTGCAGGTGATCTGGCTCTAACAGCCTATTTACGTTTACGTCAACGTTACGACGCCTGCGGCTCGGCGAGCAGGCGGTCGAGCAATTCGATGAGGCGGTCGCGCTCGGCTTCCCCGCCCAGCTTCTCGATCAGGCGGTTTTCGTGGCGATGCCAGATCGCGGCCATGTCGGCGGCAAAGCATTCGCCGTCTTGCGTCAGGTGGAGCGAATGCGACCGCTTGTCGCCGACCGCCTTGCGGCGCTCGGCGAGGCCGCGCTTCTCCAGCCCGTCCATGAGGGTGACGAAATTGGCGCGTTTGATGCCGAGCTGGCGGGCGATCTCGGTCTGCTTCTGGCCCGGCCGGCGGGCGATGATCGCGAGCACGGAGAATTCCGCCGGACGCAGCTTCAGTCCGGCGAAGCTGTCGAGAAAGTCCTGGAAGACGAGGAGCTGGGCGCGCCTGAGCTTGTAGCCGATGATCTCGCCGAGCTCGGGGATCTCCGAAGATGTCGACCGGGAGGCCTGCTGCCCGGCCCGGCCGGTATCGCGCGCTTTGCTCGAGGTCGTCTCCATGAGGCTGAGCCTGTTGAGAGTTGCGCCTGCCTCGCGGAATCGGGCATCGCCATCCTTTCTACGGATTTCGCGTGTGCGATTCCATCGAAAGCTCTGCGGATAGGTCGTGTGTAGCATTTCCATCCGCCCGATTGAGAGGAGACGCGACATGGATCGACTGACCGGCGGTTGCCTGTGCGGCAACGTCCGTATCGTGGCGTCGGGGCGCCCGTACCGGGTCGGCCTTTGTCACTGTCTCGACTGCCGCAAGCATCACGGAGCGCTTTTTCATGCGTCCGCAGTGTTCCCTCAGGATGCGGTGACGATCGAGGGCGAAACGCGCGACTACGCCGGCCGGTTTTTCTGTCCCCGCTGCGGCTCGACCGTGTTCGGACGCAGCGCGGACGAGATCGAGGTGAATCTGGGAGCCCTGGATGCCCCCGACCAGTTGATGCCGACTTACGAACTCTGGACCGTCCGTCGTGAATCCTGGTTGCCGCCGTTTCCGCTTGCGAGAGGCTATGAGCGCGACCGCGACGCCACGAGCCGCTTCGAGGAATAGACCGAGCGGAACGGCATCGAACGGCCGGGCCGTCAATGCTGCCGATGGCTTGCCTGAGATGCCGGGGCCGGCATGGCGCTGGTGCGCTTGATCGTGCTTGCCGGGATCTCCGATTTGGGCAGGAAGTCCATCTGCTCGATCAGGACCTCATGGATCACTTTGTCGCCGAGACGCGCATTGACGCTGTCGCGGATGCCGTTCCTGAAGGCGTCGAGATCGACGTTCTCCTTGTCGGAGAAATCGATCTCGGGATTGGCGTAGAGATAGGAATAGACCTCGTCGGAGAGCAGCGCCTCGGGGGGAAGCCTGAGGGCCGTCAGCGTCTTCGACGGGATGGTGTAGACCAGGCGCGCCAGGAAATAGCCGTAGACGGCGCCGTCCTTCAGCAGCGGAACCGAGATCACGCCGGACTTGACGTAGTCGAGGCCGCGGAAGGCGTTGGGGGGCTGCTCGGCGACCTCGGCGTCCGGCTGTGCCGACTGGAACGAGAACATCAGCGCCCCGGTCGTCGCCAGGCTGATCCAGATCGCGGCCGCGATGAACTTGATCATGTCCCGGCAGCCGCGCGCCCGAATTCATGCGCCGAATAGGTGCCGTCGGCCTCGGCGTGCTGGATGGCGTCGCGCAGGAGCGTCGCCACCTCGCCGACCGCGTTGAGATGGGCGAGGATGGCCCTCTCATTGGCCGCCAGCTTCTCGCGCAGGCGCAGGATCATCGCCTTGTGCTCGGCGGGCAGGGGCTGGTCGTCGAGACCGGCGATGGCCCGGTTCAGTTCGTAGAGCTGCCGGCTCTTGCGCGCGTTCGACGCCTTGATGTCGAAGCGCACGTCGGTCCTGATGGCAGCGGTCTCTGCATCCACAGTCTCTTCCAAACGTCGGACAATATGGGAAAGGATCATGAGCGGGGTTCCGTGATCGCCCTTGCTGGCGGCGTTGATGCCGGAGTCCTGCATGGAGCCTCCTGCGTGGCCCGATGACGCGGCTTCATGCGACGTCATCCTTTGTCGGCTGTTGTCGAAATTCCGAGAGCATCCTCGGACAACGAGCGCGCCATGCGGCGCTGGATCTCATGGACAAGGGCGGTCGACAGCATGTCCTGCCGGTCGGCCTCGGCCCGGTTCGGATCGTAGGAGACGCCCTTGAGGCTGACCTTGCGGTCGTTGGCGACATAGTAGTCGTTCAGGATGCGGTCGGCGATGCCGATGCCGCCGCGATCGGCCATGGCGTTGGCGAGCTGCTCGGCCATCATCGACTTCCACATGTCGCCCGAAAGGCCAGCGCCGTAGACGCTGGAGGCCTGGTCGGGCAGCATCGTCTGGAGGAAGTTGCGCAGCACCATGGCCTCGAAGCGGGTGAAGGTCTCGGCGCCCGGCGCGGTGCGCGCCGGCCCGGCGCTCCGTGTCGCGGGGCCCGCGTCGAAGGCTGCTCCGGGGACGGAAGCTGACGCGGCTGCGGCGAGCTTGTCGCGAGCTGCCGCGACGGCGCCGACATCGGCTGCCTTGAGCACGTCGAGAACGATATCGCCGGGCGGTGAAATCGCCAAAACCTCGTCCTCCTGTCATCAGGGCCTGTGCGACGTTCCTCGACAGGCCCCCGGTTTCCGTTGAGCCGACTATGCATGGCCAAACTTGTGGCAGGCTTACTTGCCCTTGCTTCCGCCATTGCCGTTCACGATGCGGCGCTCGACCGCCTCGGCCTGCTCCTTCTCGGCCGTGGCGCGCTCGTCGAGCCGCTGCGCTTCCTCATAGGCGCGGGTGACCATGTTGGAGCGCATGGTGGCGCTCGCCGCGCGCCTGCCCTCATCATCGGCTTTGGCGGTGCTAGTGTCGCGACGGCCCATGGCGCGGCCGATGCGCTGATTGTAGAGTTCGGGGAACAGGCCCGGGATGGGCGAGGCGGCGTTGAGCGCCTCGAGCAGCTCCGATGCCTCCCTGTCGGCGGCCGCGGCATCGGCGATATGCATCGCCTGTTTCGTCTCGTGCAGCGACTTGATCTGCTTCTGGAGCCGCAGAAGCCGGCCGAGGCGCTGTGTCCGGCTCGTCATCATCACCTCCCGAGGGTCGTCGGCAGGAAGCCGTCGGCGAACAGGCTGAGCATGGTCGATATCCCGAAATAGATCATGATGATGGCCCCGAAGAGCAGGAACGGCATGGCGATGAAGTAGACGGGTATCTGCTGTGCCAGCTTGTTGATGAAGCCGGTCGCCAGATTGACCAGGATCCCGTAGGCGATGAAGGGGCTCGCCAGCCGCAGCATGATGTAGAAGGCGTCCGACAGCGTGTCGGTGAGGTCGGCCAGCGCGCCGCCGGCATCGAAGATGGCCGCGGGCGGCACCACTTCGTAGGAGGCGACGAGGGCGCGCACGACCTCATGGTGGAAATCCGCCGCGAAGAGGACCAGCAGCGACGCGGTCGTGATCAGCGCCGCCAGCGGCGTCTGCGGGTCCGGTTCCTCGACGGCGGTCCCGACCATCGCGTTGAAGCCGGAGGACATGGCGACCACCGCGGCCATGAACTGGAGCGCCAGCACGTAGAAGCGGACGATGAGGCCGATGACGGCACCGACGAGCAGCTCGGCAGCGATCAGGATCAGCAGCCCCGCCGCGCTCCGGTCGACGACCGGCACCAGATCGTCCCACAGATGCAGCAGCAGCGCCCAGGTTATGGCGATGGTGACGAAGAGGCGGACCTGCATCGCCACACGCACGCTGCCGAAGCCGGGCAGCAGCATGAAGCAGGCGCCGATGCGGCAGAAGGCGAGGAAGGCGGCGAGCACGATGGTGTCGATAGAGAGCGTGCCGGTCATCGCGACCGCCTTGCGCCGTCGGCTCGAACCGGATGACTTTTATTCGGATAGCGGCGCATGATCCTTCCCGAAAACCGGCTCCCGCTTTCGGGACTAGCACCTAGGAGATCGACCCGAGCACCCGGACCTCGACGCCGCGCGCGATCTCGACATGCGACAGGACGGGCAGGGTGGCGAAAAGCCGCTCGATGATCATGCGCACATAGGGCCGCGCATCCGGCGCCGTCACCAGCACGAAGCGCTCGCCCTGGTCGAGATGGTCGCGGATGGCCTTGGTGGCCTCCTGGCCGAACTCCTCGAGCAGGCGCGGGTCGACGTCGAACTCGCGAACCTCGCCCTTGGCGTCGCGCTTCAGCGCCTGGTGGAAGGCGAGGTCCCAGCGATTGCCGAGGCGCAGCACCTTGAGCACGCCGCCTTCGGTGAGGTCGCCGCAGATCTGCTGCGACATGCGGATGCGGACATGCTCGACGATCTGCTCGGTGCGCCGGACATGCGGCGCGATCTCGGCGATCGCCTCGATGATGAGATGCAGGTT
>CAYYZC010000176.1:4165-6570 GCA_964475605.1 uncultured Chelativorans sp. | reverse complement strand
ATGGGCGTCGTAGACGCCCAATATGCGCACCTCGCGCGAGAAGAAGGCGAGCTCCTTCAGCGCCTGGGCGACGTTCCCGTCCTCGGGATGGCCTTCTATGTCGGCATAGAACTGGGTGGCGAAGAAGGTGCCGCCGAGCTGGTAGCTCTCCAGCTTGGTCATATTGACGCCGTTGGTGGCGAAGCCGCCCATCGCCTTGTAGAGCGCGGCGGGGATGTTGTGCACGCGGAAGACGAAGGTCGTCATCATCAGCCGGTCGGGCGCGCTGCGCGCGGCCCAGCGCTTCTCCTTCGACAGGACGACGAAGCGGGTGACGTTGTTCTCGGCGTCCTCGACGTCCTCCGCGACGATGTCGAGCCCGTAGAGGCCGGCGGCCAGCCGCGGCGCAAGGGCGGCCCGCGTGCGGTCCTGCTCGTCGGCGACGATGCGCGCCGCACCCGCCGTGTCGCCCGCGACCACGGGCTTCCAGCGATTGCGGCGGATCACCTTGCGGCACTGGCCGAGCGCATGGATGTGGCTGTGGACGGATTTGATCTCCTCCAGCTTCACCCCCGGCAGGACCATGAGCTGGAAATGGATCGGCAGGAAATACTCGCCGACGATGTAAAGCTTCGATTCGGGCAGCAGGTGATGGATGTCGGCGACGCGCCCGGCGATCGTGTTCTCGATCGGGATCATCGCCAGATCCGCCTTGCCGGTCTCGACGGCGTTGAAAGCGTCCTCGAAGGTCGGGCAGGGCAGCGGCTCCATGTCGGGATACATGTCGCGACAGGCGGAATCGGAATTGGCGCCGGGCTCGCCCTGGAAGGCGATCCGGTTGGTCTTGCTGGTCATGAGTGCTGGCTTCTTTCCTGCGAGATGATCCTGCGCGCGCGCTCTAGGTCGTGCGGCGTGTCGACGCCGAGCGGCACGGCATCGATGATTTCGGCGTCGATGCGCATGCCGGCCTCGATCGCGCGGAGCTGCTCCAGCTTCTCGCGCGTCTCCAGAGCGGAGGGCGGCAGGGCGACGAAGCGCTCGAGCGCGGCGCGGCGATAGGCGTAGAGACCGATGTGATGGTAGAGCGGCCCCTCGCCCCACGGCGCGGTGGCGCGGGTGAAATAGAGCGCGCGCAGGCGCGTCGCCGACAGCGGGCTGGCGACGATCTTCACCACGTTCGGGTTGGTCTTCTCCGCCTCCTCGCTGATCTCCACGCCGAGCGTGGCGATATCGACCGCCAGGTCCTCGAGCGGACGCAGGGCGGCCGCGATGTCGGCCGGGTCGACGGTCGGCAGGTCGCCCTGGACATTGACGATCAGATCGTGCTCGCCGCCGCCTTCGAGGCCCCTCATCGCCTCATGGATGCGGTCGGAACCCGAGGCATGGGCGGGGTCGGTCATCGCCGCCTCGAAGCCCGCCATCCGCACCGCCTCGGCGATCGCCGGCGTGTCGGTCGCGACCACGACCCGGCCGATCCCGGCGGCGTGCGCGCGCTCGGCGACATGGACGATCATGGGGCGGCCGCAAATGTCGGCGAGCGGCTTGTCGGGAAGCCGCGTCGAGGCCATTCGCGCCGGGATCAGGATAAGAACGCTCATGCTGGAAGCTGTCGGGGACAGGGGTCGGAAGGCTGCCGAAAGTGGCAAAAGGTCTCACTCGGAGATGCCCTTATATGTGTTGCATGGACCGAGCAAAAGACCTAGTTTCCGCGCGATTTCACCGGCAGCGGCCGCGTGGGGGATGCCGTTTCGGCGCGAGGGGCGCGCCATCGGCTCGACGTCGGCTGCATCAGGGAGCCTTGGGTAGATGGATTCGTTTGAACTCAACAAGCTGATCGGCGCCTTTCTGGGCGTGGTCTTCATCGTCTTTTCGGTCAGCCTCCTTTCCGACGCCATCTTCGCCGCGCATTCGCCCGAGAACCCCGGATACATCATCGAGGCCCCCGAGGAAGGCGCGGTCGCCGAAGGCCCCGCCGAGGAAGAGGTCGACATCCTCGCGCTGATCGCAGCGGCCGATCCCGCCGACGGCGAAGCGGTTTTCCGCAAATGCCAGTCCTGCCACACCATCGACGAAGGCGGCGCCAACAAGATCGGCCCGAACCTGTGGGGCGTCGTCGAGCGCCCGATCGCCTCGCATGAAGGCTTCAGCTATTCGGCGGCGATGCGCGAATTCTCGCAGGGCGGCTCGGTCGTCTGGGACTACGAGCATCTGAGCGGCTTCCTGCGCTCGCCGCGCAACTATCTGTCGGGCACGGCGATGGCTTTTGCCGGCCTCAGGGATCCGCAGGAGGAAGCCAACCTGATCGCCTATCTGCGCGCCCAGGCGAGCGACCCGGTGCCGCTGCCCGAGCCCGCCGCGGAACCGGCGGAAGCCGCCGAGGAAGGGGCCGCCGCCGAAGAGGGTGCGGCTCCCGCCGAGGACGCCGC
>CAYYZC010000176.1:0-4065 GCA_964475605.1 uncultured Chelativorans sp. | reverse complement strand
GAGGAAACCGCGCCCGCCGAGGGCGAGGCAGTGCCCGATGACGGCTCCTCCGCATCGCCGGAGACCGGCGCCGGCACGGCGACCCCGGCCGAGCCTGTCGAGCCGGCCGAGGAGGAATAACGAAGAGTTGTAGCGCAAGCTCATGAAAAAGCCGGGCCCGCCCGGCTTTTTTGTTGGGTGAACCGGCCCCTGCCGCCAATTCGCCCCTGTTTCCATGGACAGCGATTGGACTAGTTTAGGGCGGTGAACTGTTCCAAACCGGAAGCGAGGCTGGAAAATGATGGGATCCTTCGTGCGTGGAACGGCGCTGGCGCTTGCCGGCAGCGTGATGCTCTTCGGCGCGGCCGACGCACAGGATGGCGAGGGCGGGGAATGGCGCAGCGTTTCCAGCCTGGTCGAGGATGAAACGCCGGCCCAGGAGTTCACCCGCTACAGCCACGTCAATCCCGACGCGCCGAAGGGCGGGACCCTCAACTCGATCGCCATCGGCACCTTCGACAGCTTCAATCCCTATATCATCCGCGGCACCCCGGCCGCCGGCTTCGCCTCCTTCGGCGGCGGGCTGCTCTACGACACGCTGATGCAGCAGTCGGTCGCCGAGCCCAGCACCAGTTATCCGCTCGTCGCCGAGGCGTTCAAATATCCGGACGACTATTCGTCGGCCACCTACCGGCTCGACCCGGATGCGCGCTGGCACGACGGCGAGCCGATCACGGCGGAGGACGTGGTCTGGTCGTTCGAGGTGCTGAAGGAGAACAGCCAGCTCTACAACCGCTATTATGCGAATGTGACGGAGGCGGTGGCGCTGTCGGAGCACGAGGTCGAGTTCCGCTTCGACCAGAAGGGCAACCGCGAGCTGCCGCATATCATGGGCGACCTGGCGGTGCTGCCGAAGCACTGGTGGGAAGGCGAGGACGCGCGCGGCAACCCGCGCGACATCACCCAGCCGACGCTGGAGCGCCCGCTCGGCTCCGGCGCCTACCGCATCGCCAGCTTCACGCCGGGCGACGAGATTGTCTGGGAGCGGGTGGAGGACTATTGGGCCGAGGATCTGGCGGTCAATGTCGGCCGCAACAATTTCGACAGCCGCCGCTACACCTATTTCCAGGACGACAATGCCGCCTGGCAGGCCTTCACCAAGGGCGGCTTCGAGGACATCAGGATCGAGAACCGGTCGCAGCGGTGGGCGACCGGCTACAATTTCCCGGCCGTGGAATCGGGCGACGTGATCAAGGAGGTCTTCGAGACCGCCGCCGGCGAGCCGATGCAGGGCTTCGCCCTCAATACGCGGCGTTCGAAGTTCGAGGATCGCAGGGTCCGCGAGGCGCTGACCTGGGCGTTCGATTTCGAGAGCATGAACAGGCGGCTGTTCTACGGCTACTATACCCGCACCGACAGCTATTTCGAAGGCACCGAGCTCGCCTCCGAAGGGCTGCCGGAAGGGCTCGAGCTCGAAATCCTGGAGACGGTGCGCGACAAGGTGCCGCCCGAAATCTTCACCGAAGAGTTCAAGCTGCCGGTCTACGAGACCGCGGAGGACCGTCGCGACAATCTGCGCCGCGCCGCGGAATTGTTCGCCGAGGCGGGCTGGCAGATCCGGGGCGGCCGCCTGGTCGACGAAAAGGGCGAGCAGTTCTCGATCGAGTTCCTCGGCAACAGCCCGACCGACGAGCGCGTCACCGGGCCCTATATCCAGAACCTGCGCCGGCTCGGGATCAACGCCACGCTGCGCATCGTCGACACGACGCAATATATCAACCGCCTGCGCGCCTTCGAGTTCGACGTCGTCACCATGGTGCTGGCGCAGTCGCAGTCGCCGGGCAACGAGCAGCGCGATTTCTGGGGCTCGCAGGCGGCCGGCATGCCGGGCTCGCGCAACTATGCCGGAATCCAGGACCCGGCGATCGACGAGCTGATCGACCGGGTCATCTTCGCCGACGACCGGGAAGAGCTGGTCGCCGCGACGCACGCGCTCGATCGCGTGCTGCTGTGGAGCTATTACGTGGTGCCGCAATGGCACCTGCCCGAGATCTGGGTCGCCCATTGGGACAAGTTCGGCATTCCGGAAGAGCAGCCGGGCTATGTCGGCGTCGATATCGACTCCTGGTGGGTGCTGCAGGACCGGGAAACGGAGATCGAGCGCGAATACGAGGCCGAGCAATGAGCGGAATGGCGCCGCTCAACAGGCGCGAGCTGCTGGCGTTCTCGGGCGCGGCGCTCGTCGCGCCGCTGCTGCCGCGAGACGCGCTTGCCGCGGTGCCGACGGGAGAGCCGCTGCACGGCATCTCGGCCTTCGGCGAACTCAAATACGGGCCCGACTTCACCCATTTCGACTATGCCAATCCCGAGGCCCCCAACGGCGGCACCTTCAATTTCTCGCCGCCCAACTGGGTGCTCAACCAGTCGGTGCTCACCTTCAACACGCTCAATCCCTTCGTCGCCGCCGGCGACTCGCCGCCGCGCATGGAGATGTGCTTCGACGCGCTGATGGTGAGCGCCATCGACGAGCCGGACGCCATGTATGGCCTGCTTGCCCGGACCGTCACCGTCTCGGAGGACCGCAACAGCTTCACCTTCGAGATGCGGCCCGAGGCGCGCTTCCATGACGGCTCGAAGCTGACGGCGGAAGACGCCGCCTTCACCTATGAGCTTTTCGGGAAGGACGGCCATCCGAGCCTCCTCCTGCCGCTGACGGAGCTGGTCGAAGCGAAGGCCGAGGACGAGCACCGGCTGCGCCTCACCTTCTCCGGCAAGCAGTCGCAGCGCACCGTCTTCGCCGTCGCCGGCTATCCGATCGTCTCGCGCGCATTCTTCACCGACAACCCGTTCGACGGCTCGCAGCTCAACGCGCCGCTCGGCTCGGGCCGCTATCGGGTCGGCCGCTACGCCGCCGGGCAGTATATCGAGTATGACCGGTTCGAGGACTACTGGGCGAAGGACCTGCCGGTGCGCCGCGGGCTCGACCATTTCGAGCGCCTGCGCATCGAGTTCTACCGCGACCGGCAGGCCGCGTTCGAGGCCTTCAAGAAGGGCAACATCCTCTATCGCCAGGAATTCACCTCGCGCGTCTGGGCGACCGGCTACGATTTTCCGGCGATCAAGGACGGGCGCGTCGTCAAGCGGGACTTTCCGTCCGAGCTGATCCCGTCGATGCAGGCCTGGGCGATCAACCAGCGCCGCGAGCGCTTCCGCGATCCGCGGGTGCGCCGCGCCATCGCAATGTGCTTCGATTTCGAGTGGACGAACCGGAACCTCTTCTACGGGCTCTACGAGCGCTCGAATTCCTGCTTCGAGCGCTCCGAGTTCAAGGCCGAGGGAACGCCCTCGCCGGCCGAGCTGGAGATCATGGAGCCCTACCGCGACGAGATTCCCGAAGAGGCTTTCGGCGAGATCTATGTGCAGCCGTCCTCGGACGGGTCGGGACGCGACCGCAAGCTCCTGCGCGCTGCGCGCCAGATGCTGGTCGAGGCCGGGTGGTCGCCCGCCGGCAACATGCTCCAGGACGCCGATGGCCGCCGGCTGGGGCTCGAGCTGCTGGTCCAGGACGACACTTTGGTGCGCATCGCGACGCCCTTCACGCAGAACCTGCGCGCGATCGGCGTCGACGCGACGATCCGCATGGTCGATCCGACGCAATATCAGGCGCGCCAGCGCGATTTCGATTTCGACCTCGTCATGATCGCGCTCTCCTTCTCGGCGACGCCGGCGCGCGACACGCTGGCGAACATCTTCCATTCGCGCGCCGCCGACCTGCCGGGCTCGCGCAATCTGCCCGGCACCAGGGACCCGGTGATCGACGCGCTGGTCGAGCAGGTCGGGGCGGCCGACGACCGCGAGCAGCTCGCCAATGTGATGCGCGTGCTCGACCGGGTCTTGCGCACCCGCATGGACTGGATTCCAAACTGGTACTCGGCGAATCACCGGGCCGCCTTCTGGGACATGTTCGGGTTCCGCGAGCCCAAGCCGGACTATGGCTTCCCGGTGGAATCGCTATGGTGGCAGGACAAGGAAAAGGCGCAGGCGATTGGCAAAGCTTGACGGATTTGTCGCGGCGGGCCGGAGCGC
>CAYYZC010000175.1:0-6606 GCA_964475605.1 uncultured Chelativorans sp. | reverse complement strand
GGTCGACGCCGACGAGATCATCGTGCTGCGCGACGGGGTGATCGCCGAGCGCGGCCGCCATGGCGAGCTGCTTTCCTGCGGCGGGCTCTATGCCGAGATGTGGAGCCGCCAGCGCGAGGCGACCGAGGCCGAGGAGCGCCTGCGCCGCGCCCGCGAGGAAGACGAGATGGGGGTCGTCGTCAGGCGCAGGACGGAGGAGGTGGCGCAGGCGGGGGAGTAGAAGGGTGGCGGTGGCCGCGGCCTGCCATATGTTCCTGACGATCGTCTGGCGGATACTGGCGGCGATACCTGTCCGAGCGGAGGATAGCGATGCGCGCGACACCCTTCTTGATGTTTCAGGGCGGCCGGGCGGAAGAAGCGATGCAGTTCTACGTCTCGTTGTTCGAAGACGGCGAGATCGAGAGGATCGAGCGCTTCGGTCCGGAAGGCCCCGGCCCCGAAGGGTCGGTCATGCAGGCGTGGTTTCGCGTCGCCGGGCTGAGCGTGCGATGCTTCGACAGTCCGGTCAGGCATGGCTTCGACTTCACGCCAAGCTCTTCGTTCTTCATCGATTGCGACAGCGACGAGGAACTCGAGCGCCTCGTTGCGGCGCTGGGGGAGGGCGGCGCGATGCTGATGCCGCCCGACGATTACGGCTTCAGCCGGAGATATGCCTGGCTCAACGACCGCTTCGGCGTGTCGTGGCAGTTGAACCTGCCCTGACGGCGGCCGGGGTCGGCTATGGTCCGACCCGCCTCCCTGCATTGCCGCCGTTCCCATGATCGGTTAAGCAGTCCGGACGCTGCCGGCCACCCGCTTGCCGGAACCAACGCCGTCACCAAACCTTTCCTCCAGATCACCCACAGCCAACCGAACCCAGGCCAGATGACCCTCGTCGACACCATCAGGAACAGCTTCGTGCCGATCAACCGCGAGGGCTATCCCTTCGTCGCCGCCTTTGCCGGCGTGACGGTGCTGCTCGGCCTGTTCTCCACCTCGCTGTTCTGGATCGGGCTGATCCTCACCGGCTGGTGCGCCTTCTTCTTCCGCGATCCCGTGCGCGTCACGCCGGCCGACGATCGCCTCGTCGTCAGCCCGGCCGACGGTTTCGTCACCGTGGTCGGGCCGTCCGTACCGCCGCGCGAGCTCGGCCTGGGGCAGGAGGAGATGACGCGCATCTCCGTCTTCATGAACGTCTTCTCCTGCCACGTGAACCGCGCCCCGGTGCGCGGGCGCATCGCCAGGATCGAATACCGCGCCGGCAAGTTCCTCAATGCCGAGCTCGACAAGGCGAGCACCGAGAACGAGCGCAACGGGCTCGTTATCGACGGCCCCAACGGCCGCATCGGCGTCGTGCAGGTGGCCGGTCTGGTGGCGCGGCGCATCGTCTGCTGGGTCGAGCCCGGCAACGATATCGGCATCGGCGAGCGCATCGGCATCATCCGCTTCGGCTCGCGGCTCGACGTCTACCTGCCCGAGGGCGCGGTGCCGCGCGTCGCGGTCGGCCAGACGGCGGTGGCCGGCGAGACCGTGATCGCCGAGTTCGGCGGTGCCGCCGCCGCGCCGCTGACGCGCCATTCCTGACAGGGCCGGCGCGATGACACTCGACAGGCCCTAGATGGCGCCGTTTCCGCCCTTCGAGCCGCAGGAGACCAGACGGCGCTCGCGCCGCCTGCGCGCCGTGCCGCTGCGCATGGTGCTGCCCAATCTGGTCACCGTGCTGGCGATCTGCGCCGGGCTTTCCGGGGTGCGCCTCGCCTTCGAGGGCCGTTTCGAGGTGGCTGTGACCATGGTGCTGCTGGCGGCCCTGCTCGACGCGATCGACGGGCGCCTGGCGCGCATGCTGAAGGCCACCTCGCGTTTCGGCGCCGAGATGGATTCGCTCGCCGACGTGATCAATTTCGGCGCCGCCCCGGCGCTGGTGCTCTATGCCTTCCTGCTCGACCAGGCGGGCGCCATCGGCTGGATCGCGGCGCTGCTCTTCACCATCGCCTGCTGCCTGCGCCTCGCACGCTTCAACGTCATGCTCGCCGAACCCGACCCGGCGGCCTGGAAGGCGGATTATTTCGTCGGCGTGCCGGCGCCGGCCGGCGCGCTGCTGGTGCTGCTGCCGGTCTATCTCGGCATTCTCGGCGTGCCGCTGGGGCCGGTCTCCGCCATCGTCGCCAGCATCTTCACGGTCGGGATCGCGCTGCTGCTGGTGAGCCGGCTGCCGGTCTATTCGGGCAAGTCGGACCTGCGCGTGCGGCGCGACATCGTCATGCCGCTGATGCTCCTGAGCGTGCTCTATGTCGCGCTGCTCTTCAGCTACACATGGCTGACGCTGACGGCGACCGCGCTCATCTATCTCGCCGCCCTGCCGTTCAGCGCCCGCGCCTATCTGCGCCGCGAAAGGCGCGGCGAGGCGGCGGCGGAACCCGAATAAGCCTGGACCGGTCCCGAAGTGGCTATGCGGCGGCCTCGCCGATGCCGAGGCTTGCGCGGGCATGCTGCGCGACCCGCGCATAGTCGGTCTTGCCGGTCCCGAGCACCGGCAGTTCCTCGACATGGACGATCTCGGCGGGCAGGGCGAGATCCCCGGCGCCGACCTTGCGGGCATGGCCGCGCAGCGCCGTCCGCTCGGCGCCGGGCGCGGTGGTGACCAGCACGACGCGCTCGCCCTTGCGCTCGTCGGGCACGGCGACCGCTGCATGCTTGTCTTCCGGCCATAGCGACGCGGCCAGCATCTCGACCGCACCCAGCGACACCATCTCGCCGGCGATCTTGGCGAAGCGCCGGGCGCGCCCGCGCACGATCAGGAAGCCTTCGCGGTCGAGGGAAACGATGTCGCCGCTGTCGTGCCAGCCGCCCGGCGGCGGCGCATATCCGGCCGGGCTTTCCCGGTCGACATAGCCGAGCATCACATTGGGCCCCGAGATGTGGAGCCGGCCGCCATTGGCGAGCCCCTCGACCGGCTCCAGCCGCAGCCGGATCCCCGGCAGCGGCCGGCCGACCGTTCCATGGCGGTCATGCGTGGCGGAATTGACCGCGACCACCGGCGAGCACTCCGTCATGCCGAAACCTTCGCGGATGTCGATGCCGAAGCGCTCGCGCCAGACGCGGCGCGTCTCCGCCCGCACCGGCTCCGCACCCGCGATGACGAGGCGCAGGCTGGCGAAGTCGCCGTCGCCGGCCTGCCGCGCATAGGCGGCGAGGAACGTGTCGGTGCCGAAGAGGACGGTGGATTTCAGCTTCGCCACCATCTCCGGAATCTGCCGGTAGTACAGCGGCGAGGGGTAGAATTGCAGCCTGACGCCGGACAGCAGCGGCAGGATCATGCCGCCCGTCATGCCGAAGGAATGGAAGACCGGCAGCACGTTGAACAGGCTGTCGCGCGGCGAGAAGGCGATTCGGGTCTCGACCTGCGCGACATTGGCGAGCAGGTTGCGGTGCGACAGGAGCACGCCCTTGGGCATCCCCTCCGAGCCAGAGGTGAAGAGCATGACGGCCGGCTGGTCGGGGTCGACCCGCGCGAGCGCGCGGCGGCGCATGAGGGCGGCAAGCAGCCTGTCGGCGCTGCTGATGCCGTCGCGCAGATCCTCCAGCCACAGCACCCTTGCGCCCGCCGCCTCGATGGCGCGCAACTCGTCCTCGAGCTGTGCCTTCTCGATGAAGGTGCGCGATGAGACGACGGTGCCGATCCGGCCGATGCCGATCGCCGCGGCGAGGTTGGCCGGCCCGGCCGTGTAGTTCAGCATCGCAGCGATGCGGCCCGCCGATTGCAGCGCGAAGAAGGCGGTGGCGACGGGGACGGCATTGGGCAGCAGCAGCCCCACCGTCTCGCCGGGCACGGTGGTCGCGGCAAAGCGGGCGGCGAGCGCGCGTACCGCGATCAGCAGGCGGTGATAGGTGAGGTCGTTGCCGAGCGAATCCTCGATGATCGTGCCGCCGCCGTCGAGCCTGTCGGCGGCATTGCGCAGCGCGCCGAACAGGCTGCGCGAGAGGTTGGCGGCCTCGAAGCGGGCCTCCGCCATGCGGTCGAACAGGCCGTTGGAGGCGGTGATCGTGTGCCCGGCAATGCGCTCGCGCAGCTCCGGTATAGTCTTGGCCGCCAGCGCGTGGATGCGCATGCGCGGCAGGAGCCGCCGCGGTGCGTCCTCCGCCGGCGTCTGCGAGAACGGCGAATGGCGTGCGCCGGCGACATGGACCGCGACGACCTTCGCTCCGGCGCGGTCGGCGATGCGGGCGATGGCACGGTAGAGGCGGAAGGTCTTCGCGTCGGGCTCCGTCTCGGGCGGCAGGTAGACGGCGAGCTTGCCGCCGCCGCGCAGCAGCCTGACCAGCCGCCGGCTGACGAAGACATGCTCCGGATTGAAGGTGATGGTGCGGGCAAGTTCGCGCCACGGCTCCAGCCAGTAGGAGGTGGCAGACCTGGCGTCGAGGATATGGAGCGTGTCGTCGGGCAGCAGCGACATCATCAGCGCCGGATCGAGCCGGGACTGGTGCGAGACGGCGAAAACGGTGCCCGTTTCGGCAGCCCGCGCGACGAGGTCGCGGTCATGGATGCGGAAGATCGCCTTGAGCGGCGCGTAGAGCAGCGCCTGCCGGATGTCGATGCGCTTGCTGAACGACAGCACTCCGGCGCCAAGCAGCCAGAGCGCAAGCAGACCGGTGATCACCGCCAGGGCCAGGATCATGTCTGCTCCTCCGAATTGACCGTCCCCTTGTCCGCGATCGCGGCGGAGCGTAGCGGATGATCGGGCGACGTCAATCCGTCACCGGTCCGGGCAGGGGCCTTGCTTGCAGGTTGCAGGCCCGACGGGTTTCCGGCGAGGAGCGCGCCGCAAGCGGCCTAGGGTCGCCAGCCACCCTGCCACGGCGGCGGATTGTCGCCATAGAGCTTGCGGTAATAGTTCGGCGGCGCGGCGCCGTCGCCCTGGACCGTGCCGAAGCTGAAATTGCCGATCCGGCATTCATGCAGCGTGCCGTAGCGGCGGCGGCCGTCGTCGAAGCTCGACACCGTGCTCTCCGAGCAATTTCCCATGTCGAGCGTGCCGTCGGCCTTGAGTTGAACGCCGGGCAGCGAATCGAATCCCTGCGCTGCGCCGCTGCCGGGTGCCAGCGGCTGTACGCTGAAGGCTTCCGCGAAGGCGGGTCCGCACGCGAAAATGCCGGCCGCAAGGCCCGTGGCGGCAAGAAGTCTGGAAAATCGGCTCATCTGCAAATCCCCTCACGGGTCGGTCGGCCGCCAGCATATACTTGCGCCGCTTCGAGGCCAACCCTGCGGCGGCCGGGACGGCCTATCGCGGCATCTGGTAGGAGACGAACCGCTCCTTGGACACGTCGAAAATCTGCCCGGTCTCGCCGAGCTCGGGCGAGGCGAGCGGCAGGATCTTTCGTGCCACCTCGGACGGGTGCGGAAGCGTATCGGGGTTTTCCCCCGGCATCGCCTGCGCGCGCATGGCGGTGCGCGTCGCGCCCGGATTGACCGCGTTGACGCGCAGGGAAAGGTTCTTCGTCTCGTCCGCCCAGGATCGCACCAGTGCCTCCACGGCCGCCTTCGAAGCCGCATAGGGCCCCCAGAAGGCGCGTGCGGAATGCGCCGCGCCCGAGGAAAGCACGATCGCCCGGCCGGCATCGGAAAGGCGCAGCAGCGGGTCGACGGAGCGGATCAGCCGCCAGGTCGAGGTCACGTTGATGTTCATGACCCGCTCGAACACCTTGGCCTCGACATGGCCGAGCGGTGCGATCACGCCGAGCACGCCGGCATTGGCGACGAGCACGTCGAGCTTGCCCCAGCGCTCGTGGATCGACCCGCCGAGCCGGTCGATCCCGGCCATGTCGGAGAGATCGAGCGGCACCAGCGTCGCCTGGCCGCCGGCCGCCTTGATCTCGTCGTCCAGCTCTTCCAGCCCGCCGACGGTGCGCGCGACCGCGATCACATGCGCGCCTGCGGCGGCAAGTTCCTTAGCGACGAAATAGCCGATGCCGCGCGATGCGCCGGTGACGACCGCAACGCGGCCGGAGAGATCGGGAAGAGGGATCATGACAGCTACTCTCCCCCCATACGGAAAAGATGTCCGGCAGGACGGAATGGAGCAACGTAGGGTGTCGTCATCTAGGGGAAACTCTCATCTTGATTCGCTCTTTTCGGCGAGCGGCAGGCTTACCGGGGCCTGCCGGCTGATCTCCCAAGGGGGTGGAGACAGCTTTCATTACCCTCCGCTCGCCAGCAGCGACAAAGTGCGGACATTGTCCGCCCCGTTCTGGTCGGTGAGGCGGGTCGGATAGTCGCCGGTGAAGCAGGCGTCGCAGAATTGCGGCTGCTCCATGTTCCGGCTGGCCTCGCCGACGGCCCGGTAGAGCCCGTCGATCGACAGGAAGCCGAGCGAATCGACGCGGATGAAATCGGCCATCTCCTCCACGCTCATGCGCGAGGCGAGCAGCTTGGCGGTCTCGGGCGTGTCGACGCCGTAGAAGCAGGAGGCGCGCGTCGGCGGCGAGGCGATGCGCATATGCACTTCCCTGGCGCCGGCATCGCGCACCATCTGCACGATCTTCTGGCTGGTGGTGCCGCGGACGATCGAATCGTCGACCAGCACCACCCGATTGCCCTCGATCATGCGCCGGTTGGCGTTGTGCTTGAGC
>CAYYZC010000174.1:0-6704 GCA_964475605.1 uncultured Chelativorans sp. | reverse complement strand
GCTTGCCGCCTGCGCTTCAATCGACCGGGGCGCGGCTTCCGGGGGAGGGGCGGCAGTTGGGACAGGGCATCGCCGCTTATGTCTTGTGCGGCGGCATCGGATCGCGGCTGTGGCCGCTGTCCCGGCCTTCCAGGCCGAAGCAATTCCATCGACTTGTCGACGGGCAGACCCTGCTGGCGGCGACCTTGCGGCGACTGGCGGTCGAGCCTCGCTGCCGCACGCGCCTGATAGGCTCGGCGCTCAATGCGCGACTGCTCCTTGACGCGGCCGGAAAATGCGGCATCGGACCAGGCGACGTGCTGCTCGAGCCGACGCGGCGCGGCACCGCCATGGCGGTGGCGCTGGCCGCGGCCCATGGCCTGACCCGCGGCGACGGGACCGTCATCGTCACGCCGGCGGATCACCATGTCGATTGCGTGCGCTCCTTCTGGCGGACATTGTCGCAGGCAATCGGGCCGGCGCAAGATGGCCGGATCGTGCTGGTCGGCATCCCGCCGTCGGAGGCGCAGACCGGCTATGGCTATATCGAGATCGGCGAGGGTGGGAGGTCCGGCCACCGTCAGGTCGTCGGGTTCCACGAGAAGCCCGACCGGCAGACGGCGCGATCCTATCTGCGCGGCGGCCGGCATTGCTGGAATTCCGGCATCTTCGTGTTCAGGCCCGAAACCGTGCGAGACGCCTTCCTCGCATTCGAACCGGAACTGTGGGCGGCGGCGACCGGGGCGCTGGAGACGGCGCAGCCCGAAGGCGCCTTCCTCCGGCTGGGTGCGGCGGCGATGGAGCGCGCGCCGGCGCTTTCGTTCGACCGTGCGATCCTGGAGCGCATGCCGGCAGGGCTCGCCATGGTGCCGGCCGAGTTCGGCTGGCGCGACGTCGGAAGCTGGCGTTCGCTGATCGGGCTGAAGCTCTCGTCTTCAGCGGCTCAGTACGGCGCCTCGACGTCTCCCGTCTCGACATAGACGGATTTGAGCTGCGAATAGTGGTCGAGCGCGGCAAGCGAGTTCTCGCGGCCGATGCCGGATTGCCTGAAGCCGCCGAAGGGAAGTTCCGCCGGCGCCAGATTGTAGTGGTTGATCCAGCAGGTGCCGGCCTTGATCTCGGCGACGACGCGATGGGCGCGCGCGAGATCGCGGGTGAAGACGCCGGCCGAAAGACCGAACTCGGTGTCGTTGGCGCGCGCGACGACCTCGTCCTCCCCGGAAAAATCGAGCACGCTCATCACCGGTCCGAAAATCTCCTCGCGGGCGATACGCATCGTGTCGGCGACGGAGGTGAAGATGGTCGGCTCGACGAAGAAGCCGCCTTCGAAGCCCTGCAGGCGCGGTACGCCGCCGCCATGGTGGAGCGTCGCGCCTTCCGCCTTGCCGATCTCGATATAGTTCACGACCTTCTCGTGCTGGGCCTTGTTGATCAGCGGCCCCATCTGCGTGTCCGGATCGAGCGGGTCGCCGATCCTGATCTTCTTGGTCCGCTCGGTCAGCCGGGCGAGGAAGGGCTCGCGGATGCCGCGCTGGACGAAGACGCGGGTGCCGTTGGAGCAGACCTGGCCGGTGGAGTAGAAGTTGGCAAGCAGGGCTCCGCCGACGGCATTGTCGAGGTCGGCGTCCTCGAAGACGACGAGCGGGGACTTGCCGCCGAGCTCCATCGTCGCATGCTTCATCTTCGCTCCGGCCTGCGCCAGCACCTTGCGCCCGGTCGGCACCGAGCCGGTCAGCGAGACCTTGGCGACATGCGGATGGTCGACCAGGGCCGAGCCGACATCGCCGAAACCCTGGACGACGTTGAAGAGACCGTCGGGCAGCCCGGCCTCCGTATAGATCTCCGCCAGCGCGAGCGCCGAAAGCGGCGTGTTCTCGGACGGCTTGAACACCATGGCGTTGCCCATCGCGAGCGCCGGCGCCGATTTCCAGCCCGCGCCCTGGATCGGATAGTTCCAGGCACCGATGCCGACGCAGACGCCGAGCGGCTCGCGGCGGGTATAGGCGAAGGGGCCGCCGAGATCGACATAATGGCCGTGATGGCCGGCGACCACGCCACCGAAGAATTCCAGCGCCTCGGCGGCCGAAGCGGGGTCGGCGACCAGCGTCTCCTGGATCGGTTTGCCGGTGTCGAGCGTCTCGAGCTGCGCGATCGCGTCATTGCGCGCATGAAGGATGTCGGCGGCGCGGCGCAGGACGCGGCCGCGCTCGGCCGGACGCAGCCGCGCCCAGGCGATCTGGGCCTCGCGCGCGGATTCGATCGCCAGCTCGACGATGTTGGGCGTGGCGACATGAAGGCGCGCGATGATCTCGCCGGAGGCCGGATAGACCACCTCCAGCGGCGCACCCTGATCGTCCTCGACGAAGTGGCCGTTGATATAGTGCGAGGCCGTTGGCTGGGCTTTCATCGGCTGCTCCTGAAACGGGTGTGCGGCGACCATACACCGCCCTTTGGCCTGCCGGCCATCACCGGTCGCTCTCCCGCCAGCGCGGATTGATCCACGGCTCCTGGTTCGACGGGGGCAGCGGCGTGCGGCCGAGGACATGGTCCGCGGCCTTCTCGCCGACCATGATCGAGGGCGCGTTGAGATTGCCGTTGGTGATCGAGGGGAAGATCGATGAATCGGCCACGCGCAGGCCGTCGACGCCGATCACGCGGCATTCGGGGTCGACGACGCTCGTCGGATCGTCGGCACGGCCCATCCGGCAGGTGCCGCAGGGATGGTAGGCGCTCTCGGCATGGTCGCGGATGAAGGCGTCGATCTCGTCATCGGTCTCCACATCCGCGCTGGGCGAGATCTCGCGCCCCCGATAGGGATCGAACGCCTTCTGCGAGAAGATCTCGCGCGTCAGCCTGATGCAATGGCGGAACTCGCGCCAGTCGTCCTCATGCGACATGTAGTTGAAGCGGATGACCGGCTTGGCGCGGGGTTCTGCCGAGCGCAGGCCGACCGTGCCGCGCGATTTCGAGCGCATCGGCCCGACATGGGCCTGGAAGCCGTGCGTTCCGGCTGCAGCGGTGCCGTCATAGCGGATGGCGACCGGGATGAAATGATACTGGATGTCGGGATAGTCGATGCCCGGCGCCGAGCGGACGAAGGCGGCGGCCTCGAAATGGTTGCTGGTGCCGAGGCCGGTCTTGAAGAACAGCCATTGCGCGCCGATGAGCGCCTTGGAGAACAGGCCGAGCTTCGAATAAAGCGTGATCGGCTTGAGCGATTCCTGCTGAATGTAGAGCTCCAGATGGTCCTGCAGGTTGGCCCCGACGCCCGGCCTGTCGGCGACGATCCCGATGCCGTGCTCGCTGAGATGGGCGCCCGGCCCGATGCCCGACAGCATCAGCAGCTTCGGCGAATTGATCGAGGAGGCCGCGACGATCACCTCGCGTCGCGCCTTGACGACCCGGACCTCGTTTCCGGCTTCGATCTCGACCCCGGCGGCGCGGTGGTCCTCGATCACGATGCGCCGTGCGAAGCCGTTGAGCAGGCGGACATTCCGGCGCTTCATCGCCGGGCGGAGATAAGCGTTGGCCGTCGACCAGCGGCGGCCCTGATGGATCGTCTGCTCCATCGGCCCGAAGCCTTCCTGCTTGGAGCCGTTATAGTCCTGCGTCAGCTCGAAACCGGCCTGCGCGCCAGCCTCGATGAAGGCCTTGTAGAGCGGGTTCTCCAGCGGCCCGCGCTTGACGTGCATCGGCCCGCCGGTGCCGCGCCAGCCCGCCTCGCCGCCATGGCTGGTCTCCAGGCGCTTGTAATAGGGGAGCACGTCGGCGAAGGCCCAGCCGTCCGCGCCGAGCTCGGCCCAATGGTCGAAATCGCGCGCATGGCCGCGGACATAGACCATGCCGTTGATGGAGGACGAGCCGCCTACCACCTTGCCGCGCGGCGTGGCCAGCACGCGCCCGCCGAGATGCGGCTCCGGCTCGCTCGAAAAGCCCCAGTCGTAGCGGCTCATGTTCATCGGGAAGGAAAGCGCGGCCGGCATCTGGATGAACGGCCCGATATCGCTGCCGCCCGCCTCGACGACGATGACGGAATGGCGCCCGTCCTCCGACAGCCGGTAGGCCATCGCCGCGCCGGCCGAGCCGGAGCCGATGATGACGAAATCAGCTTCAGCCATTGCCGGTGTGGCGCGCGAAATCGGCGAGCGAGACATTGCCGCCGGAGCAGATGACGAGCACGCTCTTGCCGCCGATATCGACCTGGCCCGACAGCAGGGCGGCGAGCGAGGCGGCACCGGACGGCTCCAGCACCAGCTTCAGCCGCTCGAAGGCGAGCTTCATGGCGCTGCGCACCGCATCGTCGGAGACGGTGAGCGGCCGCGCGCCGGCCCGGTTGAGGGCGGCGAAGGGCGCGACGCCGGGCCGCCGCGCCATCAGCCCGTCGCAGATCGACGGCGAGGTGAGCGGGACGGTGCCGATCTCGCCGTGGACGAGCGACCTGCCCATGCCGTTGAAGCGCTCAGGCTCGACCGCGACGATCTCCGTGGACGGCGACAGATAGTGGAAGGCGAGCGCCACGCCGGCGATCAGCCCGCCGCCGCTGACCGGGCAGAACAGCATGTCGGCGCCGGCAGCCGCGCGCTGGAGCTGGTCGAGCGCTTCGAGCCCGACGCCGGCCTGTCCGGCGACGATCTCCGGGTCGTCGAAGGGGTGAAGCAGAGTGAGCCCTTCCTCGCCGGCGATCTCGCGGGCACGTTCCAGCGCCACCTCCTCGCGGGCGCGCTCGCCATGCTCGGTGTGGACGACGCGGGCGCCGTAGCCGCGCGTCGCGTCGCTCTTGGCCCTCGGCACGTCGACCGGCATGACGATGGTCACCGGAATGCCGAGCGCCTGGCCGGCGGCGGCCAGGCCCTGCGCGAAATTGCCGGAGGAATAGGCGACGACGCCGCGCCGGGCGGCATCGGCGGAAAGCTGCTTGAGGCGCCAATAGGCGCCGCGGACCTTGAACGAGCCGGTCCATTGCAGCGATTCCGGCTTGACGAAGACTTTCGCCGCGCCGGTATGCGCCGCGAGCGCGGGGGAGTCGATCAGCGGCGTCACCTGCGTCGCCTGCGACGTCGCCGCATAGGCACGACGCAGATGGTCGAGATCGGGTACGACCGGCCGGCTCATGGCTCGTGCCTCGCCTCGGCCGTGAGCCGCGTCTCGACATAGTCCTCGACCAGCGCGATGGCGCTCGCCGCATCGGGCGCGCCATGCTTGAGGGCGCGGCGGATATAGAGCCCGTCGATCATCGCCGCGATGCCCTCGGCCGCGCGCCGTGCCTCGAGGAGCGGCAGCAGGCTGCGCAGCGCATGAAGCAGGTTGGAATTCAGCCGCCGCGCATAGATGGCGAGCAGGCGGCGCATCTCGGGCGAGCGCTGCGCCTCGACATAGAAGGCGAGCCACGCGGAGATGATCTCGGGGCGGAACTGCGTGCGCGAGAAATTGACCGCGATGATCGCCGAGATGCGGCCGCGCGGCGTGCCGCCGGCGGCGAGCGCCTCGCGCGCGTCACGGGCAAGCTCGCGCAATATATGGCGCATCGTCGCTTCCAGCAGGTCGCCCTTGGCGCCGAAATAGTGATGCGCGAGCGCGGAGGAGACGCCGGCACGGCCGGCGATGTCCGACATGGTGACGTCGAGCGAACCGCGCTCGCCGATGGCGCTGATGGCGGCATCGATCAGCGCCTGGCGGCGCACGGCTTCCATTCCGATCTTCGGCATCCGGCTTCTCCTGACTGTCAGGTTATTGTTGATTGACGGATCAATCAATAAAAATTCCGCCAATCGGCTTCCCTTTACCGTGGCGAATGAATAGTTCATTGTTGAACAATAAATTCGCGCGCCTTAGCTGTCGTCGGCGTGTTACAATTGCGCGTCCCCCAAGGAGATTTTCATGACTGCTTGCATCGTAGGCTGGGCCCACTCGCAGTTCGGCAGGCTTGCCGACGAGACCGTCGAGAGCCTGATCGTCAAGGTCGCGACGGAAGCGATCGAGCATGCCGGCATCGCGCCGGAAGACGTCGACGAGATCGTGCTCGGCCATTTCAATGCCGGCTTCTCGCCGCAGGACTTCACGGCGAGCCTCGTGCTTCAGGCCGACGACCGGCTGCGCTTCAAGCCGGCGACGCGGGTCGAGAATGCCTGCGCCACAGGTTCGGCGGCGGTTCGCCAGGGCATCCGTGCGATCCAGTCGAGCGCGGCGCGCATCGTGCTTGTGGTCGGCGTCGAGCAGATGACGACGACGCCGAGCGCGGAGATCGGCCGCAACCTGCTGCGCGCCTCCTACCTGCCGGAGGACGGCGATACGCCGGCGGGCTTCGCCGGTGTCTTCGGCAAGATCGCGGCTGCCTATTTCCAGCGTCACGGCGACCAGTCCGACGCGCTGGCGACGATCGCGGCGAAGAACCACCGCAACGGCGTCGAAAATCCTTACGCACAGATGCGCAAGGATTTCGGCTTCGAGTTCTGCCGCACCGAAAGCGAGAAGAACCCTTATGTCGCCGGGCCGCTGAAGCGCACCGACTGCTCGCTGGTCTCGGACGGGGCGGCAGCGATCGTGCTTGCCGATACGCGCACCGCGCTCGCCATGCGCCGTGCCGTCGCCTTCCGCGCCAACGAGCATGTGCAGGATTTCCTGCCGATGTCGAAGCGCGACATATTGCTTTTCGAAGGCTGTGAGGAAGCGTGGACGCGGGCGCTGAAGGCGGCAAGTCCTGGCGTCACTTCCGCATGAATCTGGGC
>CAYYZC010000173.1:0-6715 GCA_964475605.1 uncultured Chelativorans sp. | reverse complement strand
TTGGCGGTGCGGTCGCGGCTCGCCCAGATCAGCGTCTCATGTGCGTTCTGGAAGCGGCGGCCGCGGAAATTGGGCATCGGATTGGTCTTGCGCCAGACCACGTCGTTGAGGATCCAGAAGCCGAGATCCTGGAGGATGGCGCCGACGCGGAAGATGTTGTGGTAGGAGCCGATCACCCAGATCGTGCCGTCCGGCTTGAGCACGCGGCGGACCGCCATCAGCCAGGCGCGGGTGAAGGCATCGTAGGCGGCAAAGCTCTCGAACCGGTCCCAGGCATCGTCGACGGCATCGACCCGCGATTGGTCCGGCCGCAACAGGTCGCCTTCGAGCTGGAGATTGTAGGGCGGATCGGCGAAGACGAGGTCTACCGACTTCTCCGGCAGCTTCTCGAGAGCCGCGACGCAGTCGCCCCTGAGGATCGTGTTGCGCCAGCCCTCTGCAAGAGAGCCCGGCCGTTCGTCGCGACGACGCACTGCTGACATGGGTGATACTCGGAAATACGCGTTACTGGTTACTCTCCGTTATGGTTACCGCTGCGCGTAAATTTTTAATGAAGCGGGGCGGGTCGGTTTGCGGCGCGGACCCGCATGCCCTACATGCGCGGGCTCATCGTGAGCTTCATTCGACAAGGGCGGAAAACCCATGACCGATATCGACCTGGTGATCTTCGACTGCGACGGCGTCCTCGTCGATTCCGAGATCATCGCCGCGCGCGTGGAGGCCGAATTGCTGACGCAGGCCGGCTATAGCGTCGATGCGGAGGATCTTGCCCGCCTCTATGCCGGCCTCACCTTCAAGGAGATCATGCTGCGCATCGAGCGGGAGGCGAGCCAGGTCTTCTCGGCGAGCCTGATCGAGGAGGCCGAGGCGCTGGTCGACCAGCGTCTGGCCGAGGAGGTCGAAGCCATTCCCGGCGCCGCGCAGGCGGTCGCCTCGCTCGACGCGCCCTACTGCATCTGCTCCAATTCACGCACAGCGCGTATCCGCACGACGCTCGGCCGCACCGGCCTGCTGCGGCATTTCGACGAGCGCATCTTCTCGGCGGTCGAGACGCCGAGCAAGCTGCCGAAGCCGGCGCCGGACGTCTTCCTCCACGCCGCGCGCATGATGAAGGCCGATCCGCGCCGGACCTTCGTGATCGAGGATTCGGTCCACGGCATCACCGGGGCCAGGGCGGCCGGCATGCGCGTCATCGGCTTCACCGGCGCCTCGCACAGCCATCCGGGGCATGCCGACATGCTCACCGAGGCGGGCGCGGAGACGGTGATCCGCCGCTGGAGCGAGTTCCCCGCCACGCTCGAGGCGCTGACGACCTGGTCGGAGGAGGCGTGAGCGCCTTCCTCATTGCGTCCCGTAGGGGCCCTCGTCGTAGCCGGCGAATATGCGGACATTGCGCGTCGACGGCATCGGGAAGCTGATATTCCGGTCGTTGAAGACGAACTGCGTCGCGCCTGCCGTGTCGGCGACCGCCACCTCGAACTGGTGAAGCTCGGAGTAGATCACCTGGTCGCCCTGGATCGCCGCCACCCTGATCGGCATGGTGACCGTGCCGGACGTGCCGACCGGACCCGGCACCACCCGGCCCGCGACCGCCACGTTCATGCGGATATTGCCGCCCTCATAGCTGCAGCGGCGCGTCACGTCGGCGATCGAGGCGAGATAGGTCAGCTTCGACGCATCACCCTCGCCGCCCCGCTGATAGGACCTGTAGGTTGACGTTCCCTCGCGCAGCCCGACCTCGGGGCAATAGGCTCCCAGTTCCTCCAGCGTGTAGTCCTCCCCCGCCACCTCGGCCTGGCCGGCGGATGCGAGATCGGACACGTTCGCGGTGCTGTTGGACTGACAGCCGGCCAATACCAGCGCTAGGCCGAGCGGAACGATCGCGGGGCGGAACCCGCGCATGCCTTCACAAATACCCATTGACTGCACTTCCCTCACGCAAAGCCCGTGTTCTATATCAACCGCGTGCCCGGATTGCGACCGAGCGAATGCGTTTTTTCCAAGGCGGCAACGGACGGATCGATATGCGTTATGTGAGTACCCGGGGCCAGGCGCCGACCCTCGGCTTCCGCGATGTGATGCTGGCGGGGCTGGCGCGAGACGGCGGGCTCTACGTGCCGGCGGCATGGCCGGCGGTCGGGCCGGAGGAGATGCGGGCGCTGCGTGGCCTGCCCTATCCGGAGCTCGCGGTGCGGCTGCTCGCGCCTTTTCTCGGCGGCGAGATCGAGGAGGATCTGTTCCGCGCCCTGGCCGAGGACGCCTATGGGCGTTTCCGCCATCCTGCCGTCTGCCCGCTCGTCCAGACGGACGCGAACGAGTTCGTGCTCGAGCTTTTCCACGGACCGACGCTCGCCTTCAAGGACGTGGCGATGCAACTCCTGGCGCGGCTCATCGACCAGGCGCTCGCCGAACGCAACGCGCGCGCCACGATCGTCGGCGCGACGTCGGGCGATACCGGAGGGGCCGCGATCGAGGCCTTCGCCGGGCGCGAGCGCGTCGACATCTTCATCCTTTTCCCGCATGGGCGCGTCTCGCCCGTCCAGCAGCGGCAGATGACGACGTCGACGGCGGCGAACGTCCATGCGGTGGCGATCGAGGGCAATTTCGACGATTGCCAGCGCATCGTGAAGGACATGTTCAACAATCATGCCTTCCGCGACCGCGTCGCGCTGTCGGGCGTGAACTCGATCAACTGGGCCCGCATCATGGCCCAGATCGTCTACTATTTCTCTTCCGCCCTGTCGCTCGGCGCGCCGGATCGTGCCGTCTCCTTCACCGTGCCGACCGGCAATTTCGGCGACGTCTTCGCGGGCTACGCCGCCAAGCGCATGGGGCTGCCGATCGAGCGCCTCGTCATCGCCACCAACGACAACGACATCCTGGCGCGCACGCTGAAAAGCGGGCGCTACGAGACGCGGCCGGTGGTGGCGACAAGCTCGCCCTCCATGGACATCCAGATCTCGTCCAATTTCGAGCGCCTGCTGTTCGAGGCGCTGGAGCGCGACGGCGCCGCCGTTGCCCGGCTCATGGAAGGGTTGAAGCAGTCGGGCGGCTTCGATATTCCTGCCGAGGCGCTGGACAGGATCAGGAGCGAATTCGACGCCGGACGCGCGGGCATGGACGAGACCGCGGCGCTGATCGGCTCGGTCCATGACGGCACCGGCTATCTGCTCGACCCGCACAGCGCCACCGGCCTGAAGGTGGCGCGCGCGCAGGGCGCCTCGGCGACGCCGATGGTCGCGCTCGCCACCGCCCATCCGGCGAAGTTCCCCGATGCCGTCGAGGGTGCGGCGGGGGTGCGGCCCGAGCTGCCGTCATGGCTCGGCGACCTGATGGCGAAGGAAGAGAAATTCGCGGTGCTTCCATCGGAGACGAAAATGGTGGAAGATCACATAAGCCGGCTTACGCGTGCCGTCCAGCTAGGTGCAGGGAGTTGAGGCCATATGGGTGTTGAGGTAAGCCGTCTGTCGAACGGCCTGACAGTCGCGACCGAGACCCTTCCCCATATAGAATCCGTGGCGCTGGGCATCTGGGTCAAGTCAGGTGCGCGCAACGAGCGCGACCACGAGCACGGCATCGCCCACCTGCTCGAGCACATGGCCTTCAAGGGCACCGGCAGCCGCAGCGCCTGGACCATCGCCTCGGAGATCGAGAATGTCGGCGGCGAGATCAACGCCGCCACCAGCGTCGAGACGACGGCCTTCTATGCCAGGGTGCTGAAGGAGGATTTCCCACTCGCCATCGACATCCTGGCCGACATATTGACCGACTCGCGCTTCGACCCGGGCGAGCTGGAGCGCGAGAAGCACGTCATCCTGCAGGAGATCGGCGCCGCCCACGACACGCCCGACGACATCGTCTTCGACCGCTTCACCGAGACTGCCTTCAGGCATCAGAGCCTGGGGCGCTCGATCCTCGGCACGCCGGAAACCGTCAAGTCCTTCACGCCCGAGCAGCTCCGCTCCTATCTCGACCGGCAATACGGCGCCGAGCACATGGTCGCGGTGGCCGCCGGCAACATCCGCCACGAGGATTTCGTGCGCGAATGCGAGCGCAAGCTCGGCAGCTTCAAGGCCAAGGCCGACAATGCCCCGCCGCCGCTCGCCAGCTATGTCGGCGGCGACTATCGCGAGAACCGCGACCTGATGGACGCGCAGCTCGTGCTCGGCTTCGAGGGCCGCGCCTATCACATGCGCGACTTCTACGCCTCCCAGGTGCTGTCGATGATCCTCGGCGGCGGCATGTCGTCACGGCTGTTCCAGGAGATCCGCGAGAAACGCGGCCTCTGCTACTCCGTCTATGCCTTCCACTGGGGCTTTTCCGACACCGGCATGTTCGGCCTGCATGCGGCGACCGGCAAGGAAGACATCGCCGAGCTCGTACCGCTGCTCCTCAAGGAGCTGCAGCGGGCGGGCGAGGACATCAGCCAGGAGGAGCTCGACCGGGCGCGCTCGCAATACCGCGCCGGGCTGATGATGTCGGCGGAGAGCGCTGCCAGCCGCGCCGGCCAGATCGCCCGGCAATTGCTGCTCTACGGCCGCCCGATCGGCACCGAGGAGCTGGTCGACCGGCTCTCCAACCTCACCGTCTCGCGGCTGACGGACCTGTCGTCACGGCTCTTCTCCACGCGGCCCACCCTTGCCGCGGTCGGTCCGGTCGGCACGCTCGCCTCCTTCGACGCGATCTCCGAGGCCGTCGCCGCCGGCAATCCGATGCCGCGTGCCATCGCCGTCTGACCAAACCGGCGCGCATGTTCCCGCTTTCGCTGTTCCGCCGCCGCCCGCCGGCGCTCCGGGGAAAGCGCGTCACGCTGCGTGTCCCGCGCAGTTCCGACTTCCGCGAATGGGCGGAGCTCAGGCGCGAGAGCGCCGGCTTCCTGATCCCCTGGGAGCCGCGCTGGGCCACGGACGAGCTGGAGCGCACGGCATGGAACCAGCGCCTGAGGCGCTACCGCCGCGAAGCCGCTGGCGGCACGGCCATCGCCTTCCTGATCTTCGAGAACGAGGGCGGCCGCCTCGTCGGCGGAATCACCATGGGAAACATCCGCTACGGCGTATCGCAGTCGGCCCAGCTCGGCTATTGGATGGGACAGCGCTATGCGGGCCGGGGGTTCATGCAGGACGCGATCGCCGCCATGCTGCAATTCGCCTTCGAGACGATGCGGTTGCACAGGATGGAGGCCGCCTGTATCCCCAGCAACCAGCGTTCGATACATGTGCTTGAAAAGGCCGGATTTCGCAGGGAAGGACTGTTGCAGGCCTATCTCCTCATCAACGGCAAATGGCAGGATCACTTCCTCTATGGCCTGATCTCCGAGGACTGGCGCGTGAACAGGCAAGGCTGATCCATTGACCACTCAACCGCCGGGCAGACGATGGCAATGCGTCCTGCTGGCCTTCCTCGCCCTGCTGATGGCGATGGTCGGCCAGGCCGCCGCCCTGGAGCCGATCAAGATATCGCCCGACGACGTCGCGCTCGACCTGTCAGGCGCCATCCAGATCTACCGCAACCAGGGCCAGAATTTCCAGGTCTCCACCGCGCCGAGCCCTGACGGCATCGTCAGGCGCATCGAGGTCGAGGCGATGGACGAACGCTCCAGCGGCGACTGGGCCGTATTCGCGCTCGCCAACCAGACCGACCAGCAGATCGACCGCCTCATCGTCGCCCCGCATTTCCGCCTCGTCGGCTCCGGCATGGTGTGGCCCGACCTCGGCTCGCGCCGCATCGCGGCGATCACGCCGAGCGAGGGTTTCGCGCTCGACCGGCAGGCGAGCGAGGATGCCGACGTCTTCCTCGTCACCCTCAATCCCGGCTCGGTCGTCACCTTCGTGGCCGAGCTTGCGGCCGACAGCCTGCCGCAGACCTATCTGTGGGAGCCCGACGCCTACAAGGACACGGTCAATTCCTACACGCTCTATCGCGGCATCGTCATCGGCATCGCCGGGCTGCTGGCGCTCTTCCTGACCATCCTCTTCGTCGTCAAGGGCACATCGATGTTCCCGGCGACGGCCGCCTTCGCCTGGGCCGCACTGGCCTATATCAGCATCGATTTCGGCTTTCTGAGCAAGATCCTCGACATCGCGGCCGGCAACGAGCCGCTGTGGCGCGCCGGAACCGAGATCGCGCTGGCCACCACCTTCGTCGTCTTCCTCTTCACCTACCTCAACCTCAACCGCTGGCACTGGCATTTCAGCTACGGCGCGATGGCCTGGATCCTCGCGCTCTTCCTGATCGCGGGCGTCGCCGCCTACGACCCGGCGATCGCCGCCGGCATCGCGCGCATCTCCTTCGCGCTGACGGCGATCACCGGCATCGTGCTGATCGCCTATCTGTCGTTGCAGGGCTACGACCGGGCGGTGATGCTGGTGCCGAGCTGGCTGATGATCCTGGTCTGGCTCGCCGGCGGCTGGCTCGCCGTCACCGGCAGCCTCGACAACGACATCGTGCAGCCGGCGCTGGGCGGCGGGCTGATCCTGATCATCCTGCTGATCGGCTTCACCGTCATGCAGCACGCCTTCGCCGGCGGCGCGCTGCATCAGGGCCTGTTCAGCGACATGGAGCGCCAGGCGCTCGCCGTCGCCGGCTCCGGCGACACGGTCTGGGACTGGGACGTGCTGCGCGACCGCATCGTCACCAAGCCCGACATCAGCCGCCAGCTCGGCCTGCCCGCAAACAGCCTCCCCGGTCCGGCGCGCAACTGGTTGCCGGCGCTCCA
>CAYYZC010000172.1:0-6892 GCA_964475605.1 uncultured Chelativorans sp. | reverse complement strand
CATCGAAACGGCCGTTATCGCCACGGCAGCGACCAGTATCGTCACCGGCCAACCGACCTTGAGGAATTCCCCGAACCGGTAGCCTGCGAGGCCCATGACGATGGTGTTGTTGTGGTGGCCGATCGGCGTGAGGAAATCGATCGACGCGCCAAGCGCGA
This sequence comes from uncultured Chelativorans sp., assembly GCA_964475605.1. Taxonomy (GTDB): domain Bacteria; phylum Pseudomonadota; class Alphaproteobacteria; order Rhizobiales; family Rhizobiaceae; genus CAYYZC01. Next base: position 6,734 of record CAYYZC010000172.1, on the reverse strand, counting down.
CGGCGATCAGGAGTGGTTCGGGCGCGATGCCCGATGCCGAGGCGATGCCGATCGCGATCGGACTGAGCACGACCGCGGTCGAGGCGTTGTTGACGAAGGGCGTGATGACGATGGCCAGGATCAGCATCGCCGCCGAAACCGCCAGTGCGCCGTCGGAAGGCAGCACCGCCATCAGGCCGTCGGCGAGGATCGCCGCCGCCCCCGTCGTTTCTACCGCAAAGCCGAGCGGTATCATCGTCGCGAGCATGATCAGGATCGGCCAGTCGAGTTCGGCCAGTCCCTTGCGCAGGTTGAGGCTTCCGAGAGCCGCCAGGACGATCACCACGAGGCCGAAGGCGAGTTCGGGCCGCGCCAGGCCGAAGGCCGCAAGGAAGATGCCTCCGGCAAACACCGTCGCAGGCATCCATCGAGCGTCCACCGACTCCGCATGCGGGTTCGGCCGGAGCGGCAGGATGTCGGCCTCGTCGACCGCATCGTCGATCGCCTCCGGATCGCCGGCAAGGTAGAGCACGTCGCCGATCGAGAGCTGGAGGTCGCCGAGGGAGCCTTCGATGCGCGGCGTCTGCGTCGCGACTGCGATCACCTCGATCCCGCGCGACCGCAGCAGCTCCAGCGTCCCGATCCGCGATCCGACGAGCGTGCTCTCGGGCATGATGACGGCCTCGGTGTGCTGCATTCCGGCAAGGTCGCGCCTTCCTTCCGGCAGGCCCACCGAGCCTTCTGCCAGCAGGGATTGAAGGCGCGGCAGGTCGATCTCGACAAGCAGGATGTCGCCCGGCTCGACGGTCGTTCCCGGCCGCTGATGGAGAAGGTTGGCGCCGTTGCGCCGCATCGCATGTATGGTCAGCCCGGTCTCCGATACGGGCATGCCCACCAGGGGCGAGGCTGCGCCGACCTCTATCTCGCTGACGAGGGTCCGCAACGATTGCGGCGGCAGACGGCGGCGACCTGCCGCGCCTCGCTCGAGCACGCGACGGGGCCAGACCAGCAGGGCGAGAATGCCGGCAAGCGCTGCCGGAACGCCGACCCAGGCGAAATCGAAGAACGCGAAACCTTCGCCCGTGGCGGCGGCGAGATGGTTGCTGACGATCAGATTGGCCGGCGTGCCGATGATCGAGCAGAGCCCGCCGAGGAGTGCGGCGAAGCTGACCGGCATCAGCATGTTCCTGGCGTCGAGCCCCTTGACCCTGCACACGCTCGTCACGACCGGGATCATCAGCGCGAGTGCGCCGATATTGTTCATGAACACCGAGATCGTCGCCGTGACGACGCACAGGACCGCCAATATCCTGGTCTCGGACCCCGCAATCTCCGGAATCCGGCGGGCGAGCGGATCGAGAATGCCCGACCGGCCCAGCACCTGCACGATCAGCAGGATCTCCACGACGGTAATGAAGGCGGGATTGGAGAACCCCGAGAATGCCTGCGCGGGCGTGACGAGCGCGAGCGCCAGGCCGATGCCCAGGCCGCCGAGCGCGACCACTTCCATGCGGATGCGGTCGAGGGCGAAAACGATGAGCATGCCGACGAGCAGAACGAGTATGGCAGCCTGCTCGAAATTCATCCTCGCTTGCGTCTCCCGTGCCGCGACTCCGCCGACCCGGGAGGGCCGGCGAAGAGGGCAAGGGATAGCACGCCCGAAACGGCGAGCGTAGCCTGCACGGTCCGGCGGCGAAAGCCGACGGTCAGGGAGCCGATGCCAGCATCAGTTCCGATATGCGGGGATCGCGAGGCTGCCTGTCGTCCAGCCGGGCGGGAGAAGCATCCCGAGGGGCGGCCTGCGCAAATACCTTGCAGCGTTTCGGCCGGAAGGCGATCCGGCCATTGGCGCCGGCGGGATGTTCCACCGGGAGCTCGATCTCGATTCGCTCCCGCGCTCCGCCAACTTCGAGCTCCACCCGGCGGGTGCCCGCCACGCGCCGGCTCGCGGCGACCGTTCCGGCGATGCAGCCGCCGCAGCCATCCAGCAACTCGATGTCGTGCGGCCTGAAATAGAGCGCCGCCGGTCCGTCCGGCACGTCGCTCGCCTCGATCCCGATCGAGCGGTCCTGCAGCCAGAGCTGCCCGTTCTCGACCCGCACCGGCAATACGCTGGAATCGCCGATGAAGCCGTAGACGAAGGGCGAGTTCGGGCGGTCGTAGACGTCATCGGCGGAGCCGACCTGCTCGATACGGCCCTGGCTCATGACGACGACGCGATCGGCCAGCTCCAGCGCCTCCTCCTGGTCGTGGGTCACGAAGACCGTGGTGTGGCCGGTCGCGTCATGGATCTCCCGCAGCCATCGGCGCAGTTCGCGCCTGACCTGCGCGTCGAGCGCGCCGAAGGGCTCGTCCAGAAGCAGGACCCTCGGCTCGATCGCCAGGGCGCGGGCGAGTGCGACCCGCTGCCGCTGACCGCCGGAGAGCTGGTTCGGATAGCGCTTCTCGAGCCCGGAGAGCTGGACGAGGTCGAGCAGTTCGGAGGCCCGGCGGCGGATCTCCTGCTTTGCCGGCCGCGTCGCGCCGGGGCGCACCTTGCGGCCGAAGCCGATATTGTCGGCGACGGTCATGTGCCGGAAGAGCGCATATTGCTGAAAGACGAAGCCGACATTGCGCTGCTGAACGGTCCGCTGCGAGGCATCCTCCTCGCCGAAGAAGACGGTGCCCTCGTCGGGTCGCTCCAGGCCGGCGATGAGCCGCAGCAGCGTCGTCTTGCCCGAGCCCGACGGGCCCAGCAGCGCGATCAGCTCGCCCGAGTGGATGTCGAGCGAGACATCGTGCAGGGCGGGATAGCCGTCGAACTCCTTGCGGACCTGCTTGATCGAGACGTCCATGGGGCGCTCCTATTGCTTGGCGCTGGCGGCGATCTCGTCGCCATAGCGGTATTCCAGGAATGATTTGAGGATCAGCGTCACCAGCGCCAGACCGGCCAGCAGCGTCGACACGGCGAATGCCGCCACGAAGTTGTATTCGTTGTAGAGGATCTCGATGTGCAGCGGCATGGTGTTGGTGAGGCCGCGAATGTGGCCCGAGACCACCGACACGGCGCCGAACTCGCCCATGGCGCGCGCATTGCAGAGCAGCACGCCATAGAGCAGCCCCCATTTGATGTTGGGGAAGGTGACATGGCGAAAGGTCTGCCAGCCCGACGCGCCGAGCGAAATGGCGGCTTCCTCGTCGCCTGTGCCCTGGTCCTGCATCAGAGGGATCAGCTCGCGCGCGACGAAGGGGAAGGTGACGAAGATCGTGGCCAGCACGATGCCGGGCCCCGCGAAGAGTATCTCGATACCGTGGCCCTTGAGCCATGGGCCGAGAAGGCTGCCGGAGCCGAACAGGAGCACGTAGACGAGCCCCGAAATCACCGGCGACACCGAGAACGGCAGATCGATGAGCGTCGTCAGGAAAGCCTTGCCCTTGAACTCGAACTTGGCGATCGCCCATGCGGCGGCCACCCCGAAGACGAGGTTGAGCGGCACCGCGATCGCCGCCACGGTCAGCGTCAGCCGTATCGCAGCCAGCGTATCTGGGCTGTTCAGGGACAGCAGGAACTCGCCGGCGCCCTTGCGAAAAGCCTCCGTGAAGACCGCCACCAGCGGCAGCACGAGGAACAGGGCGAGGAAGCCCAGCGCCAGGGCGATCAGCAGCAGCCTCGCCGCAGGCGCTTCCGTCGTGGCGCGGCGGAAGCGCGCGCGCGACGTTGCCGCCGGCGCCAGTGATCTCGACCCGTCGGTCACGAGGTCAGTCGCCATAGCCGTATCTCCTGCGGCTCCAGGCCTGGATGAGGTTGATGACAAACAGCATGGCAAAGGACATGCCGAGCATGACGGCCGCGATGGCCGTGGCGCCGGCATAGTTGAACTCTTCCAGCCGGATGACGATCAGCAGCGGCGCGATCTCGGACACGTAGGGGATGTTGCCCGCGATGAAGATCACCGAGCCGTATTCTCCGACCGCGCGGGCGAAGGCGAGGGCAAACCCTGTGAGAATGGCCGGGGCCAGCCCGGGCAGGACGACCTTGGCGATCGTCTGCAGGCGGCTTGCCCCGAGCGTGGCCGCGGCTTCCTCCACTTCGCGGTCGATCTCCTCCATCACCGGCTGGACGGTTCGCACGACGAACGGCAATCCGATGAAGACGAGGGCGATGACGATGCCGAGCGGCGTATATGCGACCTTCAGCCCGAGCGGCGCCAGCAGCTGACCGATCCAGCCATTGGGCGCATAGATGGAGGCAAGGGCAATGCCGGCCACGGCGGTCGGCAGCGCGAAGGGCAGATCGACAGCCGCATCGACGATGCGGCGTCCGGGGAAGCGGTAGCGCACCAGCACCCAGGCGACGATCGTCCCGAAGACGACGTTGACGGTCGCCGCAATCAGCGAGGCGCCAAAGGAGATGCGAAGCGCATTCAAGGTGCGCTCGTCGGTCACGATCGACCGGAACTCGGTCCAGCCGAGTTCGGAGCTGCGCCACACCACGCCCGAAAGCGGAATCAGCACGATCAAGGACAGGTAGGCGAGCGAGAAGCCGAGCGTCAGCCCGAATCCGGGGATGACGCTCGGTCTCCTGAACTGCCACCCCGTCGTAACGGAGGCGGTCGTCATCTGGGATCTCAGTTGGAGGTGCCGGGCTTGTAGATCTGGTCGAACACGCCGCCGTCACCGAAGAAATGCGGCTGCGCCTCCGTCCATCCGCCGAAATCGTCGATGGACACGAGCGTTACCTCGGAGAACCGCTCCAGGTCCTCCGGATCGGCCGCCTCGGGATTGAACGGCCGGTAGAAATGCTTGGCCGCAATCCGCTGCCCGATATCGGAATAGAGATATTCGAGATAGGCCTCGGCAACCTCGCGCGTGCCCCTGGCGTCGACATTGGCGTCGACCAGGGCCACTGGCGGCTCGGCCTTGATGGAGATCGACGGCACAACGACCTCGAATTGGTCGGGGCCGAGCTCCTCGATGGAGAGGAAGGCCTCGTTCTCCCATGCCAGAAGCACGTCGCCTATGCCGCGTTGAGCGAAGGTCGTGGTCGAGCCGCGGGCGCCGGTATCGAGCACCGGGACATGGCTGTAGAGCTCGCCGACATAGGCGCGCACCTTGTCTTCGTCACCGCCGAACTCCTCTTCCGCCCAGCCCCATGCCGCGAGCAGGTTCCAGCGGGCGCCGCCGGAGGTCTTCGGATTGGGCGTGATGACCTGCACGCCCTCCTTGACCAGGTCGTCCCAATCCGTGATCTGCTTCGGATTGCCCTTGCGCACCAGAAAGACGATCGTCGACGTATAGGGGGCGTTGTTGTTGGGAAGCCGCCCGCGCCAGTCGGCCGGGATCTTGCCGGACGCCTCGGCTATGGCGTTGATGTCGGCTTCGAGCGCCAGCGTGACCACGTCGGCCTCCAGCCCGTCGATGACGGAACGCGCCTGCTTGCCCGAACCGCCGTGAGACTGCTGGATCGTCACCGTCTCTCCGGCCTGTGTCCGCCAGTGCTCGGCGAAGGCGGCGTTGAATTCCTTGTAGAGCTCGCGGGTGGGATCATAGGAGACATTGAGCAGGGTCGTGTCGGCGAAAGCGAAGCCCAGCCCTCCGACCTGCGCGGATGCCGCAAGCGCGGCGGTGAAGATGAGGTGCCTGCGATTGAGTTTCATGATCGATCCTCCATTTGCAGGTTAACTCTATCGGGACAGTCGTGTAATAGAATGCAGACGCCTTCCAATTTCAAGGCGGAATCGAAAATACTGTTCTCCTAACCGGCCAGAGCGCGGGCCTCGTCATGCGCGACCCCGCTGATGCAATCAGCGATCGTCGTGCCGTCGAGCACGTCCCTGGTGGCCGCTGCGACGCGGGCGAACACGCGCCGCACCTCGCAACTCCTCTCGTCCCTGCAGTCCTCGCAACGGCGATAGGCCATGCGGCTGAGGCAGGGAAGCGGAGCGATCGGACCGTCGACGATCCGCAGCACCTCGCCGAACGTGATCATGTCCGGGCTCTTGAGGAGCATGTAACCCCCGGCTTTCCCACGGCGGCTGACCACGATTCCGTGATGCTTCAGGTCCAGGAGGATCTGCTCCAGGAACTTTTTCGGGATGCGCTGCTGCTCGGCGATGTCCGAGATGAGTTGGGTGTCGTCGGTTCCGTGCGACCTGGCCAGGGCGATCAGGGCCCGGAGCGCATATTTTGCCTTCTGTGAAATCATCGTCTCGTTGGTTGCCTCGAGCGGGTTACCTTGAGCGCCGCAATGCGAGCCGGGTGAGCCGGTGCTGATCCATCTGGTCCCAAGCTAGTGGGCCCGCGTCTTTCGTGCAACCACGGCGCCCCCGAAGCTTGTCAGATCCACCACACTACCCTACTATGTCTACCATGTAGGTCGTGTTATGCTGAATGTGAGCGCCGAAGTCCAGCCGTCCTCCGCCTCGGGCCAGACAGATTGCCGGGCTGCCGGCAGAAGAATTCCGCTCGGGACCAGATTGCTGGCCCATCTCTCCACGAGCCGATGGCGCCCTCTTCCGCCCGCGCATCCGAATGTGGCCGCATATGCGGAAAGGATGGAAGCCGAGGGCTGGATGGTCCGCGGTGCCTGGCCGCGCAACTACGTGCTGTGGCGCAACGGTAGAACGATGCTCGAAGCAAGGTCCCCGCTTCTCGTCCTGCCGCTTTCCTACGGCCGACTTTCCGCCTTGCAGGTCAACGTCTTCCTGGCGGTGGAGATGGTCGAAACCAGGATTCGTTTCGAGGGCGGCCAGCGATTTCGCTTATCCGCGGAAGGA
>CAYYZC010000171.1:0-6919 GCA_964475605.1 uncultured Chelativorans sp. | reverse complement strand
GCGCGCATCGGGATCGCCTGCAGGCCCATGCGCGAGAAGGTACGCAGATAGGAGACGAACATGCGGTTGTAGGCTGCCTTGGCGCCTTCATAGTCGAGGTCGAAGGAATAGGCGTCCTTCATCAGGAACTCTCTGCTGCGCATGACGCCGAAGCGCGGGCGCACCTCGTCGCGGAACTTCCACTGGATGTGGTAGAGGTTGAGCGGCAGGTCCTTGTACGATTTGACATAGGCGCGGAAGATGTCGGTGACCATCTCCTCGTTGGTCGGGCCGAAGAGCATGGCGCGGTCCTGCCGGTCGCGGATGCGCAGCATCTCCTTGCCGTAGTCGTTGTAGCGGCCGCTCTCGATCCACAGATCGGCCGACTGGATGGTCGGCATCAGGATCTCGATCGCGCCGGCGCGATCCTGCTCCTCGCGGACGATGCGGCAGACCTTGTCGAGGACGCGCTTGCCGAGCGGCAGCCAGGAGAAGGAGCCGGCTCCCTGCTGGCGCAGCATGCCGGCGCGCAGCATCAGCCGGTGGGAGACGATCTCGGCCTCGCGGGGCGTTTCCTTGAGGATCGGCAGAAAATAGCGCGACAGTCGCATGAAGGAGTCCGTGCTGGAGGCGCATCGCCCGCGGAATCGGTCGCGCCGGGTTCGAAATGTCAGCGCTTCATAGCGATTTCATGTCGCAATGGAAACCCGATCCACACGGGGGCGCCGCCAGCCGGATCGCATCTCGTGAACTGCCCGGGACATGGCGCGATATTGTGCAGCGCAGCACATCAAGAACGCTGTTTCTCCAATATTTTTCGTGACAATCCGTCGCGGCTTGGTCTAGTGTCCTTGCAATAAATGCGAAGGCAGGCTCGAACCTGCTTTCCTACGCGGTCAAAGTCTTGGGAGGATGCGATCTAGGCGCGATCATACGCAGCCGCCGTTCAACGGATACAGATCGGACGCGTTCAACTTGCAAGGCTTCGTGCCTTGCATTTTTTTTGGGCGGTATCCGTTCGCGCTCTTCTCCGCACCTGCTGGTCAGAAGTCCGGGGCGATGCGCGGAATGTCGTCGATGCCGTAGCCCTGTACAACCGTCAGCCAGTAAAACAGGCCGAACACCGCCAGCGAGACCATCGTTGTGCGGATCACGACTTTCAGCATATGCGGCCCGCGCGGCGCGCTCGACGCGGTGCCGAGCGTGACGTCGCCGTCCTCGTCCTGCGTCTTCAGGCCGAGGGGCAGCATGGCGAACAGCACCGTCCACCAGATGATGAAATAGATGGCGAAGATGGAGACCCAGCTCATCTGCAGGTTCCTTCGGCTGCTGACGGACGGACGGCACTCCCCTCTGCCCTGCCGGGCATTTCCCCATCGAGGGCAGGGCATCTGCATTTGGAGCGCGCGCCAATCCAGCTCCCACCGCCGTCATCCTCGGGCTTGACCCGAGGATCTGCCGCACCGCGGTCGCTGGCTGAATATCGGGGTTTCGCAGGATCCGCGCCGTCGAAATTCCGCCAGCCGAAGCAGATCCTCGGGTCAAGCCCGAGGATGACGACGCAACCATCCGGGCCCGCAAGGTCATATGCGATCGGCTCGGCGACGCATAAAGGGGTGCTTGCCATCAAGCTTTCGACTCCGGTCACACCTGCTCCAGTTCGACCAGCGTACCGAAAAAATCCTTGGGGTGCAGGAAGAGCACCGGCTTGCCGTGGGCGCCGATCTTCGGCTCGCCGTCGCCGAGCACACGGGCTCCGGCCGCCTTCAGCCGGTCGCGTGCCGCGATGATGTCGTCCACCTCGTAACAGACATGATGCATGCCGCCGGCGGGCGATTTCTCCAGGAAGGCCGCGATCGGCGAATTGTCGCCGAGCGGCTCCAGCAGCTCGACCTTGGTGTTGCCGAGATCGATGAACACGACGGTGACGCCGTGCTCGGGCAGCGGCTGCGGCTCCGTCACCGTCGCGCCGAGCGTGCCGCGGTAGCGCTCGGTGGCGACGGCGAGGTCGGGGACTGCGATGGCGACATGGTTCAGGCGTCCGAGCATCCGGCTCTCTCCGATGGTCAGGGATTTCGTCTCACGGCGGCAGCCGCGAGCATGATGAAGGAAACGAAGACGATCACCGCATTGACGGCGTGGCCGTATTCCCAGTTGCGGCGCAGATCCTGCCAGTCCGCCGGCACGCTGGTCCAGTTCTGCGTCGCCTGGTTGCCGGGGAGGATCCAGACGAAGAATACCGCCAGCGACAGCACGATCAGCAGCGCCGCGCCGGCCGCCAGCAGGGCGCCGGTGCGGTCGCTCCACCACATGGCGGCGGCAAGCAGCAGATCGAGGGCGATCGCGGCGAGGATCGGAACCGCGAACAGCGACCAGCCGGCATAGATCGACTGGACGGTGAAATAAGCCTCATCCGCCATGCCGATCTTGCCCGGCAGCTCGAAGAAATGAGCGCCGCTCGGCATGAGGACGATTGCGGTGACGGCAAGGGCGACGACCCTGAGCATGGCCTGGCCTCCTTCTCGTACCTGTAATCGGCAGGACAGGAGATCGTTTCGTGGAAAGTTCAGCGCGTCACGAAGACGGTGACGAGCGGTTTCTTGCCCCAGGCATCGTCGGCGGCCGATCGCACGGCGCGGCGCGTCGATTCCTGCACCAGGTCGAGGTCTTTTCGCCGCACCCGCGGTATGCTTTCAACCGCGCCGATTGCCGCATCGAGCATCAGCTCCTCGAGCGGCTCGCCGGCGGCATCGACCGAAGGCAGGCCGATGGCGACAAGATCCGGGTCGCCGGCGAGCTCGTAGCGGTCGTCGAGCACCACATTGACTACGACATGGCCGGCGAAGGAGAGCTTGCGGCGCTCGCGCACGCCGATGGCGTCGGCGGCGCCGACGAGGCGGCCGTCCTTGAAGAGCCTGCCGAACGGGACCTGGTCGACGATTTCGGCCGCGCCCGGCGCAAGGCGGATCATGTCGCCATTGCGGACCTGTGCAACCTGCGGCACCCCGGAGGTGGCGGCAAGCGAGCCCTGGGCGGCGAGATGCGCCGCCTCGCCATGGACCGGAACGAGGATTTGCGGCCGCGTCCATTCATACATCTTCAGCAGTTCGGCGCGACGCGGATGGCCCGAGACGTGGACCAGCGCATCGCCGTCCTCGATGATGCGGATGCCCTGCTCGATCAGATTGTTCTTGATCTCGAGGATCGCCTTCTCGTTGCCGGGGATGGTGCGCGACGAGAAGACCACCGTGTCGCCGGGCGAAAGCGCCACATGCTTGAGCTCGTCGCGGGCAAGCTTGGCAAGGGCCGCGCGCGGCTCGCCCTGGCTGCCGGTGCACAGGATGACGAGGTTGTCGCGGGGGATAAAGCCGTAATCCTGCTCGGAGATGAACTCGGGCAGGCCGTCGAGATAGCCGAGATCGGTCGCGACGTCGATGACGCGCTTGAGCGAGCGGCCCATGACGAGCACCTGGCGCCCGGTGTCGCGCGCGGCTTCGGCCACCGAGCGGATGCGCCCGACATTGGAGGAGAAGGTGGTGACGGCCACCCTGCCCTTCGCCGCCTCGATGACGCCGCGCAGCCCCTCGCCCACCGCCTGCTCGGACGGCGATTCGCCCTCGCGCATGGCGTTGGTGGAATCGCAGATCAGCGCCAGCACGCCTTCCTCGCCGAGCGCCCTGAACCGCGCCTCGTCGGTGAGCGACCCGATCGTGGGCGCCGGATCGATCTTCCAGTCGCCGGTATGGATGACCATGCCGGCCGGCGTGCGGATCGCCAGCGAGACCGGCTCCGGGATCGAATGGGTGACGGCGACCGCCTCGATGTCGAACGGCCCGACCTGGAAGCGGCTGCCCTCACGGTAGATTTCCACCGGCACTTTCGGCGAGCCGGGCTCGGAGACGCGCTTGGCCTCGAGCAGGCCGGCTGCGAAAGGCGTCATCCAGACCGGTGCCCTGAGCCGCGGCCACAGATCGAGCAGCGCGCCGTAATGGTCCTCATGGGCATGGGTGATGACGATGCCGCGCAGCCGGTCGAGTCGCGCCTCGATGAAGCCGATGTCGGGCAGCACCAGATCGACGCCGGGCAGCGACAGGTCGGGGAAGGTGACGCCGCAATCGACCATGATCCATTCGCGCGCATGCTCCGGGCCATAGCCGTAGAGTGCGAGGTTCATGCCGATCTCGCCGACCCCGCCCAGCGGGCAGAAGACGAGTTGCGGTGCGTCCTGTGTCATTGGCTTTCCAGTCTTTTTTCGGCGGGCGCGCGCAACATACTGCACAGACATCCGGATTCCTAAGCCGCACCGGCCGAGGCGACGGCGCCGAAATGCACGTCGCCGGCAGCGACCCGGATCGTGCCGCCGGCCGCCTCGCGGATGACGAAGCGCAGATCCTCGTCGATCGTCTCGAACACGCCCCGCGCGACGCGGCCCTCGACATCGATCGCGACCTGCGAGCCGAGACCGGCGGCGCGCGCCAGCCAGCGCCGCCTGATCTCATCCGTTCCCCTGCCCTCGTTCCAGACGGCGCAATTGGCGACCCAGGCATCCGACAGCGCGAGGAACAGCGTCTCGGCATTTGCCATAGCGCCCATCGCCGTCAGCGATGTCGCCGGATAGGGCGTGTCGACCGGATGCGAGACGATGTTGACGCCGATGCCGATGGCGAGCGCATAGCGGGGGCCGTCGAGCATCGCCGATTCGAGCAGGATGCCGGAGAGCTTGGCCCCGTCGGCGACGAGATCGTTCGGCCATTTCAGCTCGAAGCGGCCGCCGGCAGCGGTCTTGCCGCCGTCGACGCCGACCCCGACCCGCGCCGGCACCACCGATTCCAGCGCCTCGGCCAGCGCCAGCCCGGCCACGAAGCCGAGCGTGGCCGCGCGCGCCAGCTCGAAATCGGGAACCAGGAGAAGCGTTGCGGCGAGATTGCCGGGCTGGGTCGACCAGGGGCGGCCCCGGCGCCCGCGCCCGCTCTGCTGATGGCTGGAGACCAGCCACAGCCGGCCGTCGTCGCCGGCGCGCGCCCGCTCGAGGCCGAGCGCATTGGTCGAGCCGACGGTCCTAAAGCTTTCCAGCCGGTAGCCGGCGGAGACCGCGTGCGGCGAAAGCGCGAAGCCCATGTGCTAGAAGAACGTCGCGGCGGCGGCTTCCGCAACCCGCGCGATCGGCCCGCCGACCAGCACATAGAAGAGCACGAAGACGCCCGACAGGCCGAGGACGAGGCGCAGTTCCCCCGCCATCGGCTCGAAGCCTCCTACCGATTCGTCGAACCACATCAGCTTGATGATCCGCAGGTAGTAATAGGCGCCGACGACCGAGGCGAGCACGCCGATGACGGCAAGCGCATAGAGCTCGGCATTGATGGCGGCGAGGAAGACGTACCACTTGCCCCAGAAGCCGGCGAGGGGCGGGATGCCGGCGAGCGAGAACATCAGGATGGTGAGGATCGTCGCCATCATCGGATTGGTCGAGGCGAGGCCCGCGAGGTCGTCGATCTGCTCGACGCTGCCCTCGCGGCGCCGCATCGCCAGGATGAAGGCGAAGGTGCCGAGCGTCATCACCAGGTAGATCAGCATGTAGATCGCGACGCCGCGCACGCCCTCCTGGGTGTTGGCGGCAAGCCCGACCAGCGCATAGCCCATATGGCCGATCGAGGAATAGGCCATCAGGCGCTTGAAATTGCGTTGGCCGATCGCCGCGAAGGAGCCGAGCAGCATCGAGGCGATGGCGATGAAGACGACGATCTGCTGCCAGTCGGCCGCGATCGGCTCGAAGGCGCCGACCGTGACGCGCACCGTGAGCGCCATCGCCGCCATCTTGGGGGCGGCGGCGAGGAAGGCGGTGACCGGCGTCGGGGCGCCCTCATAGACGTCGGGCGTCCACATGTGGAAGGGCACGGCGGAGATCTTGAAGGCGAGGCCGGCGAGCACGAAGACGAGGCCGAAGACAAGACCGAGCTCGCGCTGCCCGCCGCCGAGCGCGGAGGCGATCGCCTCGAAGCCGGTATTGACCGTATAGCCGTAGACCAGCGAGATGCCGTAGAGCAGCATGCCGGAGGACAGCGCGCCGAGGACGAAGTATTTCAGTCCCGCCTCCGTCGAGCGGACATTGTCGCGGTTGATCGCGGCGATGACGTAGAGCGCCAGCGACTGCAGCTCGAGGCCGAGATAGAGCGCGATCATGTCGTTGGCGGAGATCATCAGCATCATGCCGAGCGTGGCGAGCATGATGAGGACGGCATATTCGAACCGGTCGAATTTCTGGTCCTTGGCGAAGCCCACCGACATGACCAGCGTCACCACCGAGCCGACCAGGGTCAGCACCTTCATGAAGCGGGCGAATGGATCGCTGACGAAGGCGCCGCCGAATGCCTCGCCCTCGCCGACGAAGAGCAACATCCAGCCGCCGACGCCGATCAGCAGCGCCACGGCGAGCCCGGTCACCGTCGTGTTCGCCCGCTCGCCCGAGAAGACGCCGACCATCAGCAGCGCCATGGCGCCGACCGCCAGGATCAGCTCCGGAATCGCCAGGATCAGGCTGGAATTGAGTTCGGGCATCGTGATCGGGTCCGCAGCTTCTACTCGATCGCCGCGGCCTGGGTGGCCTCTAGCGACAGGGTGACGTTGTTGATCAGGGCGTCGACGGATTGCGCCGTGACGTCGAGGATAGGCGACGGGTAGACGCCGAACAGGATGACGAAGAACACCAGCGGGTAGATGATCGCCCGCTCGCGGGCGCTCAGATCGGTGAGCGCCTTCAGGCTCTCCTTGGTCAGCGCGCCGAAGATGATGCGCCGGTAGAGCCAAAGCGCGTAGGCCGCCGACAGGATGATGCCGGTGGTCGCGAACAGCGCCACCCAGGTGTTGACCTGGAAAACGGCGAGCAGGGTCAGGAACTCGCCGACGAAGCCGGACGTGCCCGGCAGGCCGACATTGGCCATGG
>CAYYZC010000170.1:0-6925 GCA_964475605.1 uncultured Chelativorans sp. | reverse complement strand
CGACGGCGGCACCGCCTATTCGGGGGCCGTCATCACGCGCTTCTACGATCCGCTGCTGGAGAAGGTGACCGCCTGGGCACCGACCCCGCAGGAGGCGATCGCGCGGATGGACCGGGCATTGCGCGAGTTCCGCATCCGCGGCGTCGCCACCAACCTCACCTTCCTGGAAGCGATCATCGGCCATCCGGGCTTCCGCGACAATTCCTACACCACCCGCTTCATCGACGACACGCCGGAGCTGTTCAGCCAGGTGAAGCGCAAGGACCGCGCCACCAAGCTGCTCAACTATCTCGCCGACGTCACCGTCAACGGCCATCCCGAGACGCGCGGGCGCCCGCGTCCGCATGCCGAAGCCGCCGCCCCGCGCGTGCCTCATGTCGATGCGGCGGTTCTCCCCGGCAGCAGGCAGAAGCTCGACGAGCTCGGGCCGGCCGGCTTCGCGCAATGGATGCGCGCCGAGACGCGCACCCTGGTGACCGACACGACGATGCGCGACGGGCACCAGTCGCTGCTTGCGACCCGCATGCGCACCCACGACATCGCCGCGATCGCCGGCGTCTATGCCCGGGCCCTGCCGCAGCTCCTGTCGCTCGAATGCTGGGGCGGCGCGACCTTCGACGTCGCCATGCGCTTTCTGGCCGAGGATCCGTGGGAGCGCCTGGCGCTGGTCCGCGAGGCCGCGCCCAACCTGCTCCTGCAGATGCTGCTGCGCGGCGCCAACGGCGTCGGCTACACCAACTATCCCGACAATGTCGTGCGCCATTTCGTTCGCCAGGCGGCCGAAGGCGGCATCGACCTTTTCCGCGTCTTCGACTGCCTCAACTGGGTCGAGAACATGCGTGTCGCGATGGACGCGGTGATCGAGGAGGGCAGGCTCTGCGAGGCGGCGATCTGCTACACCGGCGACCTGCTCGATCCGGCGCGCTCGAAATACGACCTGAAATACTATGTCTCGCTCGCCCGCGAGCTGGAGGCGGCAGGCGCCCATATCATCGCGGTCAAGGATATGGCCGGCCTGCTGAAGCCGGCCGCCGCGCGGCAGCTCTTCAGGGCGCTGCGCGAGGAGACTGGCCTGCCGATCCATTTCCACACCCACGACACGTCGGGCATCGCGGCTGCGACCGTGCTGGCGGCGGTCGAATGCGGCGTCGACGCGATCGACGCGGCCATGGACGCCCTGTCCGGCAACACATCGCAGCCCTGCCTCGGCTCCATCGTCTCGGCACTGGACGGCGGCGAACGTCCGACCGGGCTCGACAGCGGCTGGATCCGCCGCATCTCCTTCTACTGGGAAGCGGTGCGCAACCAGTATGCCGCCTTCGAGAGCGACCTGAAGGGACCGGCCTCGGAGGTCTATCTGCACGAGATGCCGGGCGGCCAGTTCACCAATCTCAAGGAGCAGGCCCGCTCGCTCGGGCTGGAGACGCGCTGGCACGAGGTCGCGCAGGCCTATCACGACGTCAATCTGATGTTCGGCGACGTGATCAAGGTGACGCCGTCATCCAAGGTCGTCGGCGACATGGCGCTGATGATGGTGAGCCAGGATCTGTCGGTCGCCGATGTCGAGGATCCGGGAAAGGACATCGCCTTCCCCGATTCCGTCGTCTCCATGTTCCGCGGCGATCTGGGCCAGCCGCCATCTTCCCCAGGAGAGAAGGCCGGCTGGCCGGAGGGGCTGCAGAAGAAGATCCTGAAGGGCGCGCCCGCCGTGACCGCACGGCCCGGATCGCTGCTCGAGAACGCCGATCTCGCCGCCGAAAGGCTGTCCGTCGAGGAGAAGCTCGGACGCGAGCTTGACGAGCGGGAATTCGCCTCATGGCTGATGTATCCGAAGGTCTTTTCGGATTTCGCCGCCGCGCAGGAGGAATACGGGCCGGTCAGCGTACTGCCGACGCCGGTCTTCTTCTACGGCATGGCTCCGGAGGAGGAGATCTTCGTCGACATCGAGCGCGGCAAGACGCTGGTGATCCGCTGCCTGGCGATCGGCGACACCGACGAGACGGGCATGGCCACCGTCTTCTTCGAGCTCAACGGCCAGCCGCGACGCGTCAAGGTGCCCGATCGCGCCCATGGCGCGGCAGGCGGCGGCGCAGCCCGCCGCAAGGCCGAACCCGGCAATGACACCCATATCGGCGCGCCGATGCCGGGCGTGGTCTCGACGCTCGCCGTCGCCCCCGGCCAGTCGGTCAAGGCCGGCGACGTGCTGCTGTCGATCGAGGCGATGAAGATGGAGACCGCGCTCCACGCCGAGCGCGACGGCGCGATCGCCGAAGTGCTGGTGCGCACCGGCGATCAGATCGACGCCAAGGACCTGCTCATCGTCTATGGCTGAGCCGCGATCGCCTCCGTCGGAGCGACGGCGGCCGCCTCGACCGGGACGACGTAGCTCTCGTAGACATAGCCGCGCCGACCCTGATAGAGGGCCTCGCACCAGTGCTGGCACTCCGTCGTCGCCTCGATCCGCGTCCCTTCGGGGATGACGGCGATCACCGCCTCCTCATTGGCCGGCCCGGCGCGGAAATTGACGAACTGCGTCACCTGCGCCGGCTCGAGCGGGGCAGTGCCTGCCGTGCCCTCTCCGATCGGTCCGGCACTTTCGACCCCGGCACTTTCGATCCCGGCACTTTCGACCCCGGCACTTTCGACATCTAGATCGACGGGGCTCGAATAGGCGAGCTGGGTTCCCTCGACCTCCGACAGCAACTCGGCATTCTGCCGCCGCTGCTCGTCCTCCAGCGCCAGCAGCTCGGTCTCGCTCTCGGCGACGGCGACCACATCTTCCATCACTAGGCCGTCCGCATCGTCGATCGACGCCGTCTGCTGCAGATCGGGCCTTTCAGCCCTGTTCGAAGCCTCTGCCGGCGCCTCGCCTGCCATGCGCATACGTAGCGTGTCCGTTTCGGTTTCGGCCTCAGCCTGCTGCGTATTCGGGGCCGGCTCGACGAGTCCTTCGGTCTCGCCGGAAGGAGCCGCGGCGACCTCCGGCTCTTCAGCCGGGGATGCGGCTTCGGCAGGGATGTCGACGGCAGTCTGGGCAGAAGATGCGTCCGTGGCCTCGCCGGCCGTCCGCTCGGGCAGGCCGACGGCGATTGCCGCGGCGACGGTCAGCGCCCCGGCCGCGCCGATCCCGGCCAGCGGCCAGAACCGCCTCCAGTCGGTCCACCACAGCGCTCCCGCGCCCTCGTTTATGCTGTGAGCATCGTCTTCCGGATTGCGAGAGGGGGACGCCTGCCCCTCTTCGCGCCAATAGGCGTATCGCACTTTGAACTCTCCACGCAAACAACAGCCATGGTCTTTGCGCCCCGCCGACCCGGTTTCTTGTTGTTGCGGCCGGCCGGATGGAGCCCTGCACCACCATCCGCTGAGATCGTTTCTCGCAGGCGAATGTGGCCCGGATGCGCCCGTTTCGGGGCAGCGGCGATTGTTTTGGGCGCCGCCGAGAACAAATCAGGCATCGCCCACCGGATCACGCTTCGGGAACGGGACCGGGCGGGGCTGGCCTGCGGCAGCGAAGGAGGATAGAGAGCGCCTTCATCGAGGAGTGGCGGCAAGTCGCGGCGCCGCCCCGCAACCGATCTTCCGAAGGTTCTCGCTTCATGCAGGCTCCCGCCCGATCCGATGCAGCGCAGCGCGGCCGCTGGGCGGTGGCGGCCATGTTCGCCGCCAACGGCTTCGTGACCGGAAGCTGGGCGCCGCAGATCCCGGTCCTGCTGGAGCGGCTGGCGATCACCGAGACGGCCGTCGGCCTGCTGATCCTCGTCTTCGGGCTCGGCGCCGTCGCCGCCATGCCCTGGTGCGGCTATCTGATGGCCTCGCGCGGCTCGCGCCGGGTGCTGCGCGGCTTCGCGCTCGCCGCCGCCTTCGGGCTTCTGCCGGTGGCGCTCGCGGGCTCGCCATGGCTCGCCGCGCCGGCGCTGTTCTTCTTCGGCGGCGTGCTCGGCGGCATGGACGTCGCCATGAACACCAATGCGGTGGCAGCCGAACGGCAGCTCGGCCGCGCCATCATGTCGTCCTCGCACGGCTTCTGGAGCCTCGGCGGCTTCGTCGGGAGTGCTGGCGGCGGGCTGCTGATCGTGCAACTGGGCCATGTCGGCCACGCGCTGGCGGTGACGGTGCTGGCGCTCGTCGTCGTGTTGTCGGCGCGCGGCCATTTCGTCGAGGACGCACAGCCGCCGAGCCATGCGCGCAAGCCGTTCCGCCTGCCGAGGAACCCGCTCATCTACCTGATCGGGCTGATGGCGCTCTGCTCGATGATCCCGGAAGGCGCCATCCTCGACTGGGCCGCGCTCTATCTGCGGCAGGAGCGCGGCGCCGACATCGCGCTTGCCAGCTTCGGCTTCGCCGCCTTCTCGGCGACGATGGCGGCGACCCGCTTCCTCGGCGACGGCATCCGCAACCGGCTCGGCGCGGTGCTGACGCTGCGCATCTCCAGCATCCTCGCGGCAGCCGGCATGCTGGTCGCAGGGCTGGCGCCCTATCCGCTGCTTTCGATCGCCGGTTTCGCGTTCGCCGGGCTCGGCATCGCCAATATGGTGCCGATCGCCTTCTCGGCGGCGGGCAACCAGCCGGGCACCTCTTCCTCGACGGGTCTGAGCGTGGTCACCACGCTCGGCTATTCGGGCATCCTGCTGGCCCCCTCGCTGATCGGATTCATCGGCGAGCATGCCGGCTTCGCGGCGGTCTTCCTCGGGCTCTCCGGCCTGCTGGTCCTAGTCTTCGCGCTTGCCGGGCTGGCAAGGACGGCGGATTTCGTCGCAGTCGAGCGCGAAACGGCAAAGCCGCGCTGAGGTCCGGCCGATTTCGCCGTCGCGCCTATCGTGCCCGGCGATCGCGGCGCGGTCAGATCCTGCCCATCAGCACCAGGATCAGCACGATCACCAGCACGACGCCGAGGATGCCGGACGGGCCGTAGCCCCAGCCGCGCGAATGAGGCCAGGCGGGAACGGCGCCGAGCAGGATCAGGATCAGGATAATGATGAGAATGGTGCCGAGTGACATGGCATTCCCTCCAGCGTTGAAAACAACACTGAAATGCGCGGACCTCGCGCTAGGTTCCGCAAGGGCATGATCCCGAAAAGCGGGGATTCCGGTTTTGGGACCGGGACGGTCGCCCCCGCAGCTCCCGATCAGGCGACGCCCGGCTCGGCCGCGTCCGCCTTTTCCTCGTCGCCATCCGGCTTGCGCCGGAACAGCCGCGCCAGGAGCCCGCGCCGCGCCTTGCTGCGCTTCTCGCGCGTGAACACCATGAGCGCCGCCGGCGTCACCACCAGCGTCAGCACCGTCGCGAAGGCGAGGCCGTAGACGATGGCGCTCGACAGCGAGACCCACCATTGCGTCGAGGGCGCGTTGATCGTCGTCTCGTGGTGGAAGAGCTCGAGCCCGAGCCCGAAGGCGATGGGCAGCACGCCCATGATCGCCGAGATGGCGGTCAGCACCACCGGCCGCGCGCGCTCGCGGCAGGTCTGCAGGATGGCGTCCAGCTTGGTCCAGCCTTCCTGGCGCAGCCGGTCATAGGTGTCGATCAGCACGATGTTGTTGTTCACCACGACGCCGGCGAGCGCGATGATGCCGAGCCCCGACATGATGATGCCGAAGGTCTGGCCGGTCAGCAGCAGGCCCAGGAACACGCCGATCGTCGACATGACGACCGTCATCAGGACCAGGAGCACGCTGGTGAACTTGTTGAACTGCGCCAGCAGCACGATGAAGATCAGGAAGATCGCGGCGCCGAATGCGCTGGTCAGGAAGGCGCTGGCCTCGTCGCTCTCCTCGCTGGAGCCGGCGAGCTTCCATTTCGCATTGCCGAGATCGAGCCCGGACACCGCCTGGGCGACCTGCTCCTGGACCGCCGCCACCTGATAGCCGGTCGCGACATTGGCCTGGACGACGATGGTCCGCTCGCCGTCGATCCGGTTGAGGATGCCGGTGCGCGGCTCCGGCTTGCGGGCGACGAAGTTCGAGGTCGGCACCGCCCCTTGCGCGGTCTGGACGCGAAGCTGGTCGAGCGTCGTCAGCGTGCGCCGGTCCTCCGGCAGCCGCAGCCGGATGTCGACCGCGTCGTCCGCGCCCTCGGGCCGGTAGTCGGTGAGCTTGAGGCCCGTCGTCACGAGCTGGACGACCGTGCCGATCGAGGTCGGGCTGATGCCGTATTGCGCCGCCTTGGTGCGGTCGACCTCCAGCTCCCACTCGACGCCGGGCGGCGGCAGCCCGTCGGTGATGTCGATGACGCCGGGGATCCTGCCGATCTCGGACGCGACCTTGCGCGCCTGGCCCTCTAGCCCCTCGGGATTGACGGCCGAGACGCGGACCTGGATCGCCTTGCCGGTCGGCGGGCCGGCGTCTGGCACCCGCACCTCCACGTCGACGCCGGGAATGCCCGCCATCTCGACACGCAGCTCGTCGAGGATCTCGTGCGCCGGCTTGCGCTCGCGCCAATCGACGAACTCGTACTGGATGACGCCGACCACGTCCTCGGGCACGTCGCTGGCGCCGCGTGTCTGGCCGACGCGGGTATAGACGGATTCGACGCCCGGCCAGCCGAGCAGCCTCTGCTCGGCCTTGCGCGTCGCCTCGTCCATCTCCTCGAGCGAAAGGTTGCCGCGCGCATGGACGTAGAGCAGACCGTATTCCGGCTCCACGCTGGGGAAGAACTCGACGCCGGCACCGTATCTGGAATAGCCGACCTGGACTCCCACCAGCAGCACGACGGTCAGCACCAGCACCGTCTTCGGGAAGCGGACCGCCTGCTTGACGACCGCCATGTACCAGCCGTCGCGATTGCCGTCCTCGTGCAGCGGCTCGGCCTTCGCGAACATGGCGCCGAGGGTCGGCGTGAAGACCAGCGCATAGAGCATCGAGGCGGCCAGCGTCACGATCAGCGTGATCGGCAGGTATTTCATGAAGTCGCCGACGATGCCGGGCCAGA